>VGZV01000014.1 GCA_016872385.1 SAR202 cluster bacterium
GCCTGCATGCGCAAGCTGCTCACCATTCTCAACTCGATGCTTAAGCATGGTCATGCCTGGAATCCTGGGTTGGCATTGCAAACCCCTTGACATTCAAGACAGTTGCTGAGCTTGTCGAAGGGTGAGCGTCCTTCGGCTGAAGGACCGCTCGTGGTGAGCCTGTCGAACCACGAGCACCTAGCCTTTTTAAACACCCTCTAAGGGACAGGGCGTCGTTACGGCTTCCGCCGTAACCCAGATATGGCCAGAACCCGTATAGGGCCTGGACACCGGCTTTCGCCAGTGTGAGGACGATTATTCGGGCAAAGGCCCCCTTATGGGAGAGAACCTAGGTGATGGGTAACCCCTTCCCCCATCCCGGGAGGAAGAAAGGGCTATAGACTCGTGCCGCCGGTCCCATTCCGTTCACCAAACCCTACTTGCTTCCTAACCCCATAGTGTATAATGTCCACGCTGGGTTACTGCGCCCAAGCTATTCCCTTGCTGGCGACACACCGCCGAGGAGTAGGGATGCCCAGAATCAAGCGCGTCATGCTGGTACAGCCAGCCTCCACCGGAGGCAACTTCGAATATATCGCCATTCCGCGGCAGGGAATGTTGTTTCTTTCCGGCGCACTGGCTCAGTGGCAGGGGCCGTACTTATACGAGCGGGAAATCTGGTTTGAGGACCGCTGCGGGCCTATGGACCCCAACCGGGACCTGGAGGGCGTGGACATCCTGATGGTCACCGCCCTGATTAACGAAGCGCCCAGGGCCTACCAGCTTGCCCGCCTGGCCAAGCAATACCACCCGGACCTGATTACCATCGGCGGCGGCCCCCAGATGAGCCCCCTGCCCGAAGAGGCCTTTGCCCGCGGCGATTTTGACGTGATTGTGAACCGCGAGGGCGAGGATATCATCGGGCAGCTCAGCGACGTGCTGCTGGAGCGCCGCGGCCCGGACCGCAACCAGTACCTGGACAAAATCCCCGGCATCAGCTACCGCCAGGACGGGCAGGTTATCCAGACCCGCCGCGCTGGCCTGGTTGCCCCGGACTTTGTGGAACTGCCTGACTTTCGGTCCATGCGCGGGTTGAGCAGCACTTTCCCCATGGCCGGCGGCGTGCTGGAAACGGTGCGGGGCTGCACCGAAAAATGCACCTACTGCCAGGTAATCCAGCAGTTCCTGGGCTACCGCCTGATTAGCCGGGAGACAGAGCTAAAGCGCCTGCACCAGCTCCAGCAGATGGCCGCGGACGGCCTGATTCACACTTCCCGCAACGGCGGCTTTAACGTCTTTATCTCCGACGACCTGCACACGCCGCCTCTGCGGGCGGTGAAGTACCGCAACGAGCGCCTGGAGCGGCTCAAGGGCTGGAAGGGCCACACCGACAACATGTACATGATTTGCCAGGCCCGCGCCGAGGTGGGCCAGGATCCGGAGTTGGCCCACGCCATGATGCAAGCCAACATCAAGATGATTTACGCCGGCGTGGAGTCGGACAACGCGGAGAACCTGAAGATTGTCCGCAAGCGCCAGGAACCCGGCCAGATGCACAAGGACCTGACCGCCCTGAACAGCCTGGGCTTTTCCATGGTGGCCATGACCATCATTGGCCTGCCCTACGACACGGAAGAAAGCATCATGGCTATGGCCGACTGGGTGACCCAGGTGAGCAAGTACCAGACGGCCAACCTGCTCACCCCCTTGCCTGCCACTTCCAACTGGGAATCGCTGAAACCCCTGAACGAAAATGGCGAACTGCTGCAGGAAGGGGAGATGCGCCCCTACCACCTGTACACCGGCCGCCAGTTTGTCCACTACGACCGGCGCTGGTCCATGCAGGAAAGCCGGGAGCTGTATAATCGCTATGCCTCCCACCTTAGCTCTATAGACAACCTGTACGGACGCATCTTCCGCATCCTGCGTTCTTACCGCCTGCGAATTTCCTCCACGGGCCGGGACTTGGGGGACACCCTCAACACCCGCATTGCGGAGGCCACGGACTTTTTCAAGACCTGGTCAGTTCCGGTGTCGGTGGCAGGCAAGGAGTTGGGCGAGAACCTGTCCCAGCGGCTGGGGGAGTTGTCGGACAACCTGCGCGCCGCCGCCCAGCCTCTGGCTTCGGCCCGGCGGGACGTGGCGGATAACGTGGGCGTCCGCATTGCCGAACTGGCTGAGGCTCTGCGGAACCTGTCAGACCCCCTGGCCACGGGCGGCAAGGACCTGGCGGCTAATGTCTCCACCCGCATCAACGAGTTGTCGGAAATGCTCAACCGGGTGGTGGATGCGCCGCGCACCAGCCCGCAGCGGGAGTAGCGAAATCAACCCCACCCTAACCCTCCCCCTACCAATGGGGGGAACGTTTACCCCTTCCCTCTTTAAAGAGGAAGGTTGGAATGGGGGTAAAAAAGCGGGTAAGGGCTGCTCTGATGACGCCCTTACTGAAATAAGGCCTCTCTAACATGACTGAATACCACCGTGTCCTGGTCACCGGCATCGGCGCAGTCAGCCCCTTGGGGCTGGACATGCCATCTACCTGGTCTGCCCTGGTCCAGGGCCAGTCTGGCATTGATAACATCACGGCCTTTGACACCACCGGCTTTGACACCCGCTTTGCCGCAGAGGTCAAGGGTTTTGACCCGGAGAACTACCTGGAACGCAAATCGGCCCGGCGCATGGACCGCTTTGCTCAGTTCGCCGCCGTGGCCGCCCAGGAAGCCTGCCGCAACGCTGGCCTGGACATTGCCCAGGAAGACCGCTACCGCGTAGGGGTAATTATCGGCAGCGGCATCGGCGGCATCATCACTCTGTCCCAGCAGTACGATGTGCTGGCCCAGCGCGGCCCCCAGCGCATCACGCCCTTCCTTATTCCCATGATGCTGGGGGACATGGCCTCGGCCCAGGTCTCTATGGTGACGGGAGCCATGGGCGCCAATTATTGCGTGGTCTCCTCCTGCTCCAGCGGTGCCGATGCCTTGGGCCAGGGCTGGGAGATGGTGCGCCGCGGCCAGGCCGACGTGGTGCTGGCGGGCGGCAGCGAGTCCCCCATCTCGCCCATTGCCGTGGCCGGGTTCAATGCCCTGCGCGCCCTGTCCCGCTTTAACGAGAACCCCAAGGGGGCCAGCCGCCCCTTTGACAAGCGCCGGGACGGCTTCGTCATGGGCGAAGGCTCCGCGGTGCTGGTTCTGGAGAGCGAGGAACACGCCCAGCGCCGGGGCGCAGCCCCCATAGGTGAGTTGAAGGGCTACGGGGCAACCTCCGACGCCCACCACCTGACCGAGCCTAACCCCACCGGCCAGAGCGCCGCCAACGCCATGCTCCAGGCGCTGCGCAACGCCGGGCTGGACACTTCAGAAGTGGACTATCTCAACGCCCACGGCACCTCCACCCCCATGAACGATTCCCAGGAGACCAAAGCCATCAAGCTGGCCCTGGGCGAGGACGCTTACCGAGTGCCCATCAGTTCCACCAAGTCCATGACCGGGCATCTGCTGGGGGCGGGTGGCGCGCTGGAAGCGGCATTCTGCCTGATGGCCATGCGGGATGGAATCATTCCTCCCACCATCAACCTGATGGAGCCGGACCCGGACTGCGATTTGGACTACACGCCGCTGAAGGCCCGGCAAAAGCCTCTCCAGGTGGCCATGAGCAACTCCTTTGGGTTTGGCGGGCATAACTCCGTGCTGGTGTTCACCAGCCCCGGCCGGGCTGGCTGATCAGAGCCGCCTTG
The DNA here is from genome assembly GCA_016872385.1 of SAR202 cluster bacterium. Classification (GTDB taxonomy): domain Bacteria; phylum Chloroflexota; class Dehalococcoidia; order Lucifugimonadales; family UBA3495; genus SHYG01. The sequence goes on from VGZV01000014.1 coordinate 3,713, forward strand.
CGCAGGACGCAGCCTCCACCATCCACCTTCAGCAAGGGTGAGCGCCGGGGCAGCGCCCTGGCCCACGGCAGCGCCCTGCTGATAGGCGTGCCCCTCACTGCCACGGGGTTCCTGCCCCTCTCCATGGCGCTGATCCCCGCCCCAGTTGTGGCCTACTTCATTGGCCGGGCTTTTCGCCGGCGAGGCCAGCAGTGGGGCTCCTTCCAGGGCTTGCAAGCGTCCCTGGTGCACCTGATGATAGTCATCCTGGTCTTTCTCAGCAGCCTGTCTGACGACCCCTGGACTAATCAATTGGCCCTGACCGCCTGGACCGTGGCATTTCTACTGTTCCTGTACACTTTATGGGGAGCCTTTGACACTTTCCTGGGCTATGACTTCCGGTACATGTTTTTGGGCCGCCTGATAACCAGGGTCTCCCAGGCCAACGCCCGCCGCCAGGAACTGCGCCGTAAATGGCTGGAGCAGCGCCGGGCCAAGAAAGACGGGCAATCATGACCCTGCCGGCCAAACGCTGGACGCTGCCGCCCCCGCCTGCTTCCCACAGCCTGCCCCGGGACCTGCCGCCAGCGGCGGTGCAAGTCTTGCTGCGCCGGGGCATAGACACTGCGGAAAAGCTGCGGCTGTTCCTTCAGCCCGCCCAGCGGCTGCCCTATGACCCGATGCGGCTGCGGGGAATGGAGCAGGCGTTGCAGCGGCTTTACCGGGCGGTCCAGCACGGTGAGAAAGTGGGCGTCTTTGGCGACTTTGACGTGGATGGGTTGACCGGCACTGCCATTGTGGCGCAAGGGCTGGAGGCCCTGGGAGTGCCGGTAGTACCCTACTTGCCCCACCGGCTGGAAGAAGGCCACGGCCTGTCCGGTGACGCACTGCGACGCCTGGCTGCCCAGGGCGTGCGGCTGATTATCACCGTGGACTGCGGCGTGACCTCTCTGGAGGAAGTGGCCCAGGCCCGCGGACTGGGCATGGACGTAATTATCACCGACCATCACACACCCCTGGAGCAGCTTCCCCAGGCGGTGGCCATCCTCAACCCCCGGCTAACGGGCAGCCGTTATCCCTTTCCCAGCCTGTCCGGCGCGGGACTGGCCTTCAAGCTGGTGCAAGGCCTTTACCAGCTCCACGGGCAGCCCTGGCCGCCCGGAATTTTGGGCTTGGCCGCCCTGGGGACCATAGCCGACCTAGTGCCCCTGATGGATGAAAACCGGTTTATAGTGCAGCAGGGGCTGGCAGAACTGGCCCGCACCAGACGCCCCGGCCTGCTGGCGCTGTACCGGCGAGCAAGCATCAACCCGCAGGCGCTGACCGCCGAATCCCTGGCGTTCCAGGTGGTGCCCCGCCTTAACTCGGCGGGCCGCATGAGCCATGCCCTGGACAGCTACAAGCTGCTCACCACCAACTCGGATGCAGAGGGAGAGGCCCTGGCTGACAAACTGGAGGAAATGAACCGGGACCGCCGCCGGATTACCGAGGCCGCATGGGCCGCAGCCCAGGAGCAAGTTTACCAGCGGCCTTCGCTGCCACCGGTGCTGCTGGTGGAAGACGCCAGCATCACTCCAGGCATTGCCGGGCTGGTGGCGGGAAGGCTGGCGGAAACTTTCTACCGGCCTGCCGTGGCCCTGGCCGCCCGCGACTGCGACTTGCTAGTGGCCAGCGGGCGCAGCATTCCGGAGTTCAACATGGTGCAGGCCTTTGCCGCCTGCCAGGACCTGTTTGTGCGCTTTGGAGGCCATGCCCAGGCTGCGGGGTTCACCTTGCACCGCAGCAAGCTCCCCCTGTTGGAGGAGCGGCTGACCGAGATAGCCCAACGCGAGTTGGCCGCCACCGACTTGCGCCCGGCCCTGGCAGTGGACGCGGAAGTGGGGCTGGGCGACTTGCACGGTAGCCTTACCCAGTGGCTGGCCTCGCTGGAACCCTTCGGCCAGTCCAATCCCCAACCGATGTTTCTCACCCGCGGGCTGCGGGTACTGGAAAGCCGGTACATGGGGAACGCCGGACAGCACCTGTTTTTGCGGGTGCGGGATGGCAGCCACGAGTGGAACGCCCTGGCCTTTAACCAGGCCAGCGGCTGGGCAGCCGCCCCTTCCCGCATTGACCTGGTGTACGGAATCACCCCCGATTCCCGCCGGGGCAACGGCTCCCTGGCGCTAAAGGTCGCCGACTGGCAGCCCAGCGGTGGATAATCCCATCCAGCCAGAATGCGTTTCACAGGTTCACCATATTCTGTACTCTGGCATTGGGTCAGTTTGCCGTGGCAGAAAGTTGGAGTTCTAATCGTCACACCGGCTTTCGCCAGTGTCCAGATACAAGTGTGGCTAAGCCGTACTGCCGGATTCTATCCTTCGGCTGAAGGACGGAACTACATAAAGCTAATTGACCGGCTTTGCCAAAATATGAGTCATCCCAGAGTTTGACAGCAAGGAATGACAACTGCACCAACCCGCGCCAAGTCCAGAGCAACTATGCCGTCGTCCCGGCGGAAGCCGGAACCCAGAGCCGCAACTGGATTCCATCCTTCAGCCGAAGGATGGAATGACGGGGCCGTACCGCGTTGGCTCCTCTCCCTACAAATCTGGCCGAAAATTCGGGATGACTCATGTCATTGTATGCAAAACGCTACCGGCTATTGAAATCCATACTTTTTGGGCAAAGTCCTAATTGACTAGTTACCTGGAATCTGCTTGGACTGAAGGAAGCAAAATGGCATTGAACCGGCTAATGGTTATCCTGGCAAGCCTGGTACTGGCAGCTCTGGTCGTCGCGGGCTGCAGCGGCAGCAACTCCCCCACGCCTGCCAATACCCCAGCCACCGGCGCGCCCGCATCCGGCGCAGGCGCTGCCCCTGGCGCCGGGAGCGCCGCAGCACCGGCAGCACCGGCGCAGTCCGGCGCCCAGCCCGCTGGCAGTTCCGCCATGTCAGCGGAGGTCAACGGCAAGGCATGGAACAGCTCCATAGTGGCCGCCGCCACATACCAAAACCAGTTCTTTGGGCTGAGCGGGATTGATGCCGGCGGGACAGGCATAACTCTGGGCATTGCCAACGTCACCGGCCCAGGCGCCTACACCTTGAACTTTATGAATGGCAATGGCTCCTCCGGCATTGTTGCCAACTCCTCCGGCCAGGGCTGGACTCCTTTTCCCAGGGTGGCACGGGCACTATCACCTTCACCACCCTGAGCGGCGGCCGCGCGGTGGGCGCCTTCTCCTTCGAGGCCATGCCGCTGGTGGGCGGCGCTGCCGGGACCATGAAAATCACCAGCGGCAAGTTCGACGTGGCTTACACAACTTCATCGTCCCGGCCTGCCGCTGGCGCCGCAGGAAAAACTCCCACACCACGCGCAACCCCAGCGCCCCCCGCATCGGGACAGACCGCCAGCACGGGCGCAATGTCGGCGGAGATTAATAGCAAAGCATGGAGCAGTTCATTTCAACTGTACGTCACCTACAATAAAAACAACAACGGCTTGTTCCAAATCACCGGCTTTGACTCCGACGCTTCGGGCATCACCATTGGGGTAGGCCAGGTAACAGGGCCGGGCACCTACTCACTGGCGTTCTTGAACCCCAAAGCTGCCTCGGCCATGGTAGGCAATTCCTCCAGCCAGGTGTGGAATTCCTACGCCCAGGGCGGCACAGGCACCATCACCTTCACCACGTTAACCGACCACCGGGCCGTGGGCACTTTCTCCTTTGAGGCCATGCCCTCGGTGGGCGGCGCAACTGGGACCATGAAAGTCACCAACGGCAAGTTTGACGTGACGTATTAGCGGGCGCGGCAGCGAAGGTGGCAACAGCAAGGGGTGGGTCGCAAAACCCACCCCTTTATCGTATTCAAAAAGTACCGCCAGGAAGGATGAAAATTGTGTGTCCTACCCCTCTCCCCTTATGGGAATTGCCTCAAAAGTGTCATTCTGAGGAGTCCCGATGTTATTGTGGCGACGAAGAATCTAGAAAACTGGGCAATAATCTACGATATACGCCTATACGACTTGCATTGTAGATCCTTCGCTCTGATCAGAATGACATTTTGGGCAAAGCCGGAGAGGAAGCTATTTTCATGGGGATGACATTTCACACACCCTGTTAGCTACAAATCACCTCTGCCGGGCAGGTTCGGCCGCCGCAGTCCCAGGACGCACTAACTGGGCTTTGTAAACCAGCAAGGGGATGGTAACAATTACCACCGCCAGGGCCACCAACTGGGCCTCGTTCAGGCCCAGAAAATACTCGTTCACTTCCTCCCGCAGGAAGCTAAGGAAGAACCGCGCAATGGAGTACGCAGCCAGGTGCAGGGTGAACACCATGCCGTGGGGGCGGAAACGGTGGCGCAGGGGCCACAGGGCTGCCACAATCAGCAGGTCCAGAATCATCTCGTAGACCACGGCTGGATGGCTGGCCGCGCGCCCGGCTCCCAGGCTGTCCGGATGAGTGTATATCACGCCCCAGGGCAGGGAAGTGAACTTGGCCCAGTGTTCGCCGTTGATGATGTCGCCGATGCGCCCGATGGCCATGGCAATGAGCAGCGCGGGAGCAACCACATCGGCCAAGTGCCCAATGGCAGGAAGAGGAGCTTTGGCGGGAGCGCCCATGAACCGGAAGACTTTGCCCCACAGCGCCAGAAACCACCTGGAGTTGCGGATGGTGATGTACGCCGCGCCACCCGCGAATCCGCCCAGGATAGCTCCGTATAGGGCAATGCCCCCCTGCCACAAGTAAAGGGCCGACAGGGGGTTGTGGCTATAGACGCTGCCCCAGAAGTCTATAACGTGTAAGAACCGCGCCCCCAGGATGCCCCCGACGATGCACCAAACGGCCACGGAAAGCACCGGGTCGGCTTGCATGCCCTCTTTGACGCCCCAGCGCACGGTGAGGAACACCGCCACGGCCACCGCCACAAAGGTAAACACCCCATGCCATGAAAGCAGCAGCCCGCCAAAGGCCGCAATGTTAGGACTCATCTCAATGGTAATAGCGCCCAGTACGTTCATCCGTTCACTCGCTCAATTGCAATTGGCGTCAAGGGCATATCCCCTGGCCACAGTGTTAACAAGGTACGCCCTGACCCCCTCGCCTTGCAATACCCTTTCTGCCTGTTGGAACTCTTCTGGAGTGGCGGGCAGGCAAAAAAGGGCGGGGCCAGCGCCGGAAAGCCTTGGCGGCGCCCCAGCGATGCGGCCCAACTGCTGACGCAGCCGCTCCAGGGAGGGGAAGGCCCCAAAGGCCACCGCTTCAAAAACGTTGGACAGCAGGCTGGAGGAAAAGCAGTGTTGCTGCAAGACCTGGACCAGGCGCAGGGTATTTGCGCCATCGTTGTAGTGGGCAGGAGTAAGCAGTGAGTAGAGCCGGGCGGTCTTTTGGGGAATGGTGTCCGCTGGACATACCAGGAGCAACTGGGTGGAAGGAAGGGTGGGCAGGGGCGTTATCTCGTCGCCTCGTCCCTGGGCCAGGGCTGTGCCGCCCCACAAAAAGAAGGGCACGTCTGAACCAAGACCGGCAGCGACCTGGGCCAGCTCAGCATGGGCCATCCGCAAGTCCCAGAGCCGGTTTAGGGCAGCCAGGGACGCTGCGGCGTCGCTGCTGCCTCCTCCCATGCCCATTGCCACCGGGATGTTCTTGTGGATACTAATGCGGGCCTTAGGCACGATTCCACGGCCTTTAGCCAGGGCCGTGGCCGCCTTCCAGACCAGGTTTGCCTCGCCGGACAAGGCGGGGTCGTCGCACTCCACCTGCAGAGAGGCGGCTGGCTGAACCACCAGGCGGTCGGCCAGGTCAATGGTCTGGAGGATGGTGCGGACCTCGTGGTAACCATCGGAGCGTCGGCCCAGCACCTCCAGAGTGAGGTTAATCTTGGCGAAGGCCCGGACTTCCAATCTCTTTGCGCTCCTTCCAAGCCCAGTGAATCTGCGCCCACTCTTCCAGAGAAAGAGTCTCCGGCCTACGGCGGCCATCTATCTCCAGGGATTCCAGCAGCGCCCCAATGACCTGTCCATCCACTCCCAATCCCTGGCTCAGGGAGTTGCGCAACTGTTTACGCGGCGCGGCAAATCCCGCCCGCGCCAGGTCAAAAAAAGCAGCGGGGTCAGCTACAGACACCGGCGGTGCGGGCCGGGGGACCAGCTTTACCACCGCCGAGGTTACTTTGGGCGGCGGACGAAAGGCGGCTGGCGGTACGGTACAGACTTGGGTGGCGGTGGCATAGAACTGCACTGCCACAGAAAGGATGCTCATCTCGCCGGGCTGGGCAGTCATACTGCGGGCCACTTCCCGCTGTACCATCACCACCAGCAGGACGGGCTGAGGGCCTTCCTCCAGAAACCGCCGGATGATGGGGTTGGCGGCGTAGTAGGGCAGGTTGGCCACCACCTTGTAGGGATTGTCTGGCCCTACCAGGGCGGCAATGTCCACGGTGCGGGCGTCGGCTTCCACCACCGTCAGGTTGGCGGGATAACCCAGCCGCACCGGCAGGGATTGGGCCAGTTCGTGGTCCAGCTCAATGGCTATTACCCGCGCGGCCTGCTCCACCAGCAGGCGGGTGAGAACGCCGCGGCCGGGGCCAACTTCCAACACCAGATCGTTGGGGCCCAGCTCCGCGGCAGCCAGAATGCGGCCCAGGATGCGCCGGTCAACCAGAAAGTGCTGGCCCAGCGCCTTGGACTTGTGTCGGGTGGTTGTGGTTAGCATTCAGCGATCAGTAATCAGTCATCAGCTACCCTGCCCATCCCTGGGGCTGGGTGGGCCTGACGGCTGGTAGCTGAGTGCTGACGGCTATTTAGAGACCGCACACCTTCTTTTGACCATGACTGGTCAGCGTAACCGGAGAGATGACTCGGGCCAGGCGCTCCCACGGCGCCCGCAGGATCCTGTTTACCGTTGCTTCCTTCCGGACCTGGCGGGGTTCACAAGTCTGCGCCGCGTGGGACCCAACCTTCAATATCAACCCCCAGGACATAGGCCAACCGGCCAGGCCGGGAGAAGGAATTCCACCCCGCTATAGCGGATTGCGGGTACAGGGCACCGCTGGCTCCCCGTGTAGCGCGGCCTCCAATTCAATGGTAGGCTAGCGACAGCACCATGTCAAACGCTGGATTGTACTTAGCAACAGCAATCAATAATGAAGTGATGTAGTGTCGCCGGAGAGCGCCTTTATACAGGCCGTCCACGAAGCCGTACAGACCGGGCGTTGGGCTATGACACACCATGCCAGAGAGCGAACTGGTAGACGGCGCATTGAGTCCACAGATGTGGCTCTCGCATTGGCAAGGGGTGCAATATTGGAAGATTACTCAGACGCAGAACGCGGTCCAAGCGCTTTAGTCCTGGGATATACTAAGGAGAGCAGACCTATCCATGCGGTCTGTGCCTTTGACCCCAGTGGTACACTTTTAATTATTACGGTCTATGAACCCACTCCGCATCGCTGGGTTGATGAGCGCACCCGTGGTCAACGTTGAGGAATGCAAGATGGTGACACGTTGCTACCTATGCGGCGGCAAGACAGAGCTGAAAACGGTGACTGCGGAGAATTGGTGGGGCGAAAAACTAATTCTGGTGGAGAACGTGCCCGCCTGGGTCTGCCAAGATTGCGGCGAGCAGTACTTTGATGCCGGAGTTTGCCAACAATTGGACCAGTTGCGCCAGTCCCCGCCGGCGACACGCCGAACCGTGAGGGTGCCCGTGTATTCCTTTCCAGCTAAGTCTCCTGCTGCTTCCGGCAACTCAGAAGAATAGAATAAGCCCGCCATGATATCTGCTACACCCATCCGCAAAGCCGTTATTCCCGCCGCTGGGCTGGGCACTCGCCTGCTGCCCACCACCAAGTCGGTGCCCAAGGAACTGCTGCCCATCCTGGACAAGCCGGCCCTGCAGTACGTGGTGGAGGAGGCGGCGGAAGCGAGCATTGAGCAGGTCATCATCGTTACGGCCCCCGGCAAGGAGTCCATCGCCGCCTATTTCCGGCCCGACCCGCGCCTGGAGTCCCGGCTGGCAAGGTCCGGGGCCCACGAACTGGCCGAGCGGGTGCGGCGTGCCGCCAGCCTGGCCGAGGTGTCTTTTGTCATCCAGCGGCAGCCCTTAGGCCTGGGCCACGCCGTCCTGACGGCCAAGGACGCAGTAGGTGATGAGCCTTTTGTGGTGATGCTTCCCGACGACATCGTGGCCCACTCGCCTGGTGTCACCAGCCAGATGCTGGAAGTGCACCGGGAATTTGGCGGCGGAGTGGTGGCAGTGGCCCCAACCCCCTGGGAGACAGTCCACAACTACGGCGTAGTGGATGTCAGCCCGGCGGGGGAAAGGGTGTACCGCATCAACGGGCTGGTGGAGAAACCGCCGCGGGAAAAGGCCCCTTCCAACCTGACCATTGTGGGGCGCTACCTGCTTCCGCCGCAGATATTTGAGTGCCTGGAGCGCACGGCCCCCGGAGCCAAGGGCGAAATTCAGCTTACCGACGGCATGTCGCTGCTGCTGGAGGACCATCCGCTCTACGCCTACGAGTTCCTGGGCCGCCGCTATGACACGGGGACGCCCCTGGGCCTGCTGCGGGCCTCCCTAGAGTTTGCCTTGGCGCGGGAGGACACCAGGGGAGCAACAGAGGCGATGCTGCAGGAAGTAACCAATCACCGCGGAGAATGCTGAGAACGCAGAAGTTTTTTTAGATTGGTTCTCTATTACATCTCAGTGCTCTGCGGTGAAATTTAGGAGCCGCCATGACCTTTCAAATCCTGCTGGCAATTCATATCCTCTCGGCGGTGGTGTTCCTGGGCAACATCATCACGGCCGCCTTCTGGAAGGTGCGCGCCGACCGCTCCGGCAGTCTGGAGGCCATCGCCGCCACCGCCAAAGCTATTTCTACCGCCGACTACGCCTTTACGCTGCCCGGCCTGGCGGGCCTGCTCGTCACCGGCATCCTTATGGTCGGCATGACAGGGTGGCAGCGGTTCCAGGAGCCGTGGCTGGGCGGGTCGCTGGTCTTGCTGATAATTACCGCCCTCATCTGGCTGGGATTGTTGCTGCCCCTGCAGCGGCGCATGGCCCGGCTGGCCCAGGCCAGCGTGCAACAGGGCACTCTGGACCCTGCTTACACCAAGGCCAGCAAGCAATGGGCCATGTACGGCGGCATCGCCACCCTGCTGCCGGTAATTATCCTGTTCCTGATGGTGTTGAAGCCGTAGAGCTATCAGCCTTCAGCAGTCAGCCTTCAACCATCAGATTCCCCTCCCGGCCCCGGGGAGGGAAATGGAAAAGAGTCCCAGATGCGTAAGAGCGAGGCATGCCTCGCTCCTACAACGGAGAAGAGGTCTTGACCAGCCAGAAAAACACCCACCTGTCCAGTGTGCGCCGCATCCAGGATGAACTGCTCCAGGCCCTGGAGGGAATGGACTATTGCCTCGATTGGAAGCCGGAACCGGCGGCGTGGTCGTCGCGGGAGGTAATTTACCACCTGCTGGACACCCCGCCGGGGGGCGTGCACCGGGTGTTGATGGGGCTGCTGACAGGCCAGCTAACCGAATACGACCTGTGGGCTGACCTGATCAACATGACGCCCCAGCGGGCGGCCTACAGCATGGACCAGGTGCGGGCAGACTTGCAGCGGTTCTTCCAGGGGCTGGAGGCGGCGGTGGGCCTGGCGGAAGAAGGGGACTTTGAAGGCAAGTCCATTCTGGTGCACCTGAAGAGCCGGGGCCGGGACGAGACGCGGACGGTCCAGATGATTATGGAGCGGGGCTTTACCCGCCACTGGGGCGAGCACCTGGAGCAGCTAAAGAAGCTGCGGGAGGCCCTGGGAGTGTAAAGGACCTCCCTTTTAGAGCGTGTTTAAAAAGTGCTGTGCACTACCAGCGCTCACCCTTCGACAAGCTCGGGGTGAGCGTCCTTCGGCTGAAGGACCGCTCGTGGTGAGCCTGTCGAACCACGAGCGCCTAGCCTTTTTAGACACCCTCTTAGAAAGGGGGTTGGGGGATTTCTGCCATTAAGCGCCACACATCTTGTGGGCTTGCCAAGGGATAGGTCGTCGTTCCGGCGCAAGCCGGAACCCAGTTATGGCCGAACTCTGTAGTGGGCCTGGACACCGGCTTTCGCCGGTGTGACGATGATTATCCGGGCAAAGCACATCTTGTTGGACCGGATGAAAGCGAGTGATATCCCCTCGTCCTAGCCTTCTCCCCTTGTGGGAGAAGGAACATCACGCCAGCCTACTCCTCAGCGCCAATCTTCAGCAGGCTCAGGAAGGCTTCCTGGGGCACCTCCACCTGGCCCACCATCTTCATGCGCTTCTTGCCTTCCTTCTGCTTTTCCAGCAGCTTTCGCTTGCGGGTAATGTCGCCGCCGTAGCACTTGGCCAGCACGTCCTTGCGCATGGCGCGCACCGTTTCGCGGGCAATGACCCGGCTGCCGATAGCAGCCTGGATGGGCACCTCAAACATCTGCCGGGGAATGGAGCTGCGCAGTTTTTCCACCAGCATCCGCCCCATGCTGACGGCCCGGTCCTTGTGCAGGATCATAGACAGGGCCTCCACCGGCTGGTGGTTGACCAGGATGTCCACCTTGACCAGGGGTGCGGCCTGGTAACCCTCAAAGGTGTAGTCCAGGGAGGCGTAGCCCTGGGTGCGGGACTTTAGCTGGTTATAAAAGTCCGCCAGCATCTCGGCAAGGGGCATGGCGTATTCCATGACGACCCGGGACTGTCCCTCCCCAGACTGGGGCGCGTCAGTGGGCGCCTGGCGGGTCACCGCCGGGGCATTCTGGACGGCAGTTCTGGCCCCCAAGCCCTGGATGTACTCCATGCGCTTGAACTCGGCGCGGCGGGAGTGCATCAGCTCCATAATTGCCCCAATGTAGCGGTTGGGCACCACGATGGTCAGGTTCAGGATAGGCTCCTGAATCTCGTCAATCTCGCCTACGTTGGGCAACTTGGAAGGGTTGTCCACCCGCACCGTCTGACCATCTTGCATCACCACCTGGTAGGCCACGCTGGGGGCGGTGACCACCAGGTCCAGGTCGTACTCCCGTTCCAGGCGCTCCTGCACAATGTCCAGGTGCATCAATCCCAGGAACCCGCAGCGGAACCCGAAACCCAGGGCGTTGCTGCTCTCCGGCTCCATGGTCAGGGAGGCGTCGTTGAGCTGGAGCTTTTCCAGGGCGGTGCGCAGGTTGGCGTAGTTTTCGCCTTCCGAGGGGTACAGGCCGGCAAAGACCATGGACTTGAGGGGTTGGTAACCGGGCAAAGCTTTTTGGGCTGGGCGGCCGCCGCTGGTGAGGGTGTCCCCCACGCTGCACTCCCGCACGTCCTTGAAACCCGTGGCAATGTACCCCACCTGGCCGGTGGTTAGAATATCGGCGGGCCTGGGCGCAGGAGAAAATACGCCAATCTCCACTATCTCAGCCGTCTTGCCAGTGGACATCACCTGGATTTTGTCATTGCGAGAGACCTGGCCGTCGGCCACCCGCACGTAGGCAATGATGCCTTTGTAGGAGTTATATACCGAGTCAAACACCAGGGTGCGCAGGGCCGCCGCCGGGTCGCCCGGCGGCGGCGACACTCGGGACACCACCGCGTCCAGGATTTCCCGCGCGCCGGTACCCTCTTTGGCTGAAACAAAGAGGACTTCCTCTTCTTTGAAGCCAAACATCTGCTGCATCTCGCCCGCTACCCGTTTGGGTTCGGCCTGGGGCAAGTCCACCTTGTTCACCACGGGAATCAGCACCAGGTCGTGCTGGAGGGCCACCAAGGCGTGGGCGATGGTCTGGGCTTCAATGCCCTGGCTGGCGTCCACCACCAGCAAGGCGCCCTGACAGGAGGCCAGGGCGCGGGAGACCTCATAGCTGAAGTCCACATGGCCTGGGGTGTCAATAAGGTTAAGCTGGTAGGTCTGGCCGCCGGGGGCCTGGTGATACATGGTCACGGCCTTGCCCTTGATGGTAATGCCGCGCTCCCGCTCTAGCTCCATCTGGTCCATGTGCTGCGCCTTCATCTCCTGGGGCCGGACGGTGCCGGTCAGCTCCAGGAAACGGTCAGCCAGGGTGGACTTACCGTGGTCAATATGGGCGATGATGCAAAAGTTGCGAATGTGAGACTGGTCCATAGTGCTTCAATGGTAACATGGGGGCTGGCCGGTCACAAGGATTTGCAAGACGCACATAGGGGCAGGTTTGCGGCCTGCCCCTGCGCAATGAAGTGCCTTGCTTTGTAAAGCTGGCGTTACGTTTCCCCGTAACCAGGTACGTTGATGCAGGCGGCCCAGTGGTTGTTCTCCACTTCCCTAAGCTGGGGCACCACCTGGGAGCACTTCTCCGTAGCCAGCGGGCAGCGGGGGTGGAACACGCAGCCGCTGGGGGGATTCAGGGGGCTGGGCACTTCGCCGGTCATCAGGATGCGTTCCCGCTGGGCGTCCGCAATGGGGTCCGGAATGGGCACGGCGGAAAGCAAGGCCTTGGTGTACGGGTGTATAGGATTGATGTATATTTCGTTGCGGTCGGAGACTTCCATTAACCGGCCCAGGTACATAACGCCCACCCGGTCACTGATGTGCCGCACCACCGCCAGGTCGTGGGCAATGAACAGGTAGGTGAGGGAGAACTTCTCCTGAAGCTCTTCCATAAGGTTGATAATCTGGGCCTGGATGGACACGTCCAAGGCGGAAACCGGCTCGTCGGCCACGATGAACTCAGGGTTCACCGACAGGGCGCGGGCCACGCCGATGCGCTGGCGTTGGCCGCCGCTGAACTCGTGAGGGAACCGGTCAGCCATGTAGGGGTTGAGTCCCACGTGGCGGAGCAGTTCGCCCACCCGCTCCTTGTATTCTTCTTTGTTGGAAACCATGTTGTGGACAATCAACGGCTCGCCGATGATGTTGCCTGTGGTCATGCGCGGGTTTAAGGAGCTGTAGGGGTCCTGGAAGATTACCTGCATCTTCCGGCGCATGGTCCGCATCTGGTTTGTGTTAAGGCTGGTCAGTTCGGTGCCCTCAAACTTGATGCTGCCGGAGGTGGGCTTGTATAGCTGGAGGATGCAACGTCCTGTGGTGGTCTTGCCGCAGCCAGACTCTCCCACCAATCCTAGAGTTTCACCGCGCCGGACAAAAAAACTGATGCCATCCACGGCTTTGACGTAGCCAGTGGCACGTTGAAATATGAGTCCAGAGGTGACCGGGAAATACATCTTGAGATTATTGACCTCAAGCAGGATATCTCCGCTGGCGGTCCCCGCCTGGCCCTGGGCCTGGGAAGCGGGCATGGTGGTCATGGCTGCTTATTCTCCACTGCTGAATGGGATAGCGTTGCCGTGCCTGTCCGGCTTAGGAAGCGGGAGCGCTGGCGTTGCCGTTGGCGGAAGTCGCCGGCCCGCGAGCATTAACATCCAGGGCGCTGGTGCCCAGGTCCTCGGTGCGCCAGCAGGCCGACCAGTGGCCGTCCTCCACCGACATCAGCGGGGGAGTATCGGTAGCGCACTTGTCCACTGCCCAGCGGCAGCGGGCGCGGAAGGCGCAGCCCAGCGGGACGTTCACCAGGTCCGGCGGCTGGCCTTCAATGGGGTCCAGCTTGGCTCGCCGGGGCTGGTCCAAACGGGGAACGGACTTGAGCAGGCCCACCGTGTAGGGATGGCGCGGGTTGCTGTAAATCTGCCGGGCAGTGCCCCGTTCAATGATTTTACCCGCGTACATGATGTTGACCCGGTCGGCGTAACGGGCCACCACTCCCAGGTTGTGGGTGATGACAATAAGGGCTACGCCAAACTCCCTGGTCAGGGACTTCATTAGCTCCAGAATCTGGGCCTGGATGGTCACGTCCAGAGCGGTGGTTGGCTCGTCGGCAATGATGAGCTTGGGGTTGCAGCTCAGGGCCATGGCAATCATTACGCGCTGGCGCATGCCGCCGCTGAACTGGTGGGGGTACTGGCGCACCCGGCGCTCCGGATCTGGGATGCCCACGCGGGCCAGCAGGTTGACCGCCTCTTTACGGCCCTGCTCCCGGGTCATGCCTTTGTGCAGCTGGAGGGTCTCGCTAAGCTGGCGCTCCAGGGTAAGCACCGGGTTAAGGGAGGTCATGGGCTCCTGAAACACCATGGCCATTTTGGCGCCCCGGATGCGGCGCATGTCATCCATATCCAGGCGGAGGATGTCCTCCCCTTCAAAAAGCACTTCGCCGCCCACAATCTTGCCGGGAGGGTCAGGAATCAGGCGCATCAGGGAGAGGGCGCTGACGCTCTTGCCGCAGCCGCTTTCCCCCACCAGGCCCAGCGTTTCACCTTCTTCCACTTCATAGGTGATCCCGTCCACTGCCTTGACCACACCGGAAAAGGTGAAGAACTGAGTCCGCAGGTCTTTAACCTCTAATAGCGTTGCCACCTGAACTCCTCACTGCTTGGGATTGCCGGACATGGGGCTGCCTGGGCTGAAATCAAGAAACTCTTGAGCGGTTGAGGATATGTGCGAGAATCATCCAAATGGTGGGGAAGGGGAGACTCGAACTCCCACGCTTTTCAGCACATGATCCTAAGTCATGCTCGTCTGCCAGTTTCGACACTTCCCCTCAGACCAATTGGAGTAGAGACAAAGTTGGTGAGCCGCCTCGGAGTCGAACCGAGAACCTAAGGATTAAGAGTCCTTTGCTCTGCCAATTGAGCTAGCGGCCCACGACAGTATTGCGCGGGCATATAAGACTTATCAGAATTTACCAACCAGCCGCCACCTTGTCAATAGAAAAGGCTGGCTGGAGCGCTACGGCGCAGGCCCGGCAAACCTCACAAAATTTGCTTCAGAGGGTGTTTGAAAAGCGCCTTACTCTACAGGCGCTCACCCTTCGACATGCGCAGAGCCTGCCCTGAGCCAGCCGAAGGGGTGAGCGTTTTCCCTCCGCTCGTGGTGAGCTTGTCGAACCATGAGCCGATATATTCACCCTCCTAGACACCGTAGTCCAGGCGGTCAATCAGGCGCTGGGGCAGCCCGGCCCGGCGCATCTTGGCCTGGGTCTTCGCAATTTCGTAAGTAACCCGGCGGCGCTCCACGGAAAATTCCTGGCTGTCGTAGATGGCGTAGCTGGGCCGCGGGTCCCGGTCCCGGGGCTGTCCCACGCCGCCGGGGTTGATAATCCAGCGCTCCTCCCCCAGGGGAAAGACCTGCTCCTCGGTAAATTCCACAAACCGCGGAAAGCCGCCATTTTCCCGGCAGATAAAGGGGATGTGGGAATGGCCTACCAGACAGTAAGGGGTGGCCAGCCGCTCCAGGGTGCCCAGGGCCGATTCCGGCTCCAGCAAGTATTCCCAGAGCGGGGCGCGCAGGCTGCCATGCACCAAAGTGAACTGGCCGCTGGTGGCGGTCAGAGGCAGGCCAGCCAGAAAGGCAGTGTGCTGGGGCGAAAGCAGCCCGGCAGTCCACCGGGCGGCGGCGGCGGCCGCATCGTTAAATTCCTCCACGCCCATCCTGCCCGCCGCTGCGTAGTCGTGGTTGCCAGCCACAATCAGCAGCGGGTGGTCTTGCAGCAGGTCCAAGCAGGGGCCAGGGTCCGGGCCGTAGCCCACGGTATCGCCCAGGCACCAGATTGTGTCAAATCCGCCCCTGCGCCGGGCATCGGCCAGCACCGCCTCCAGCGCCTCCAGATTGGCATGAATGTCGGAAAGAATCAGCGCCCGCATGGTGCCTCCGAAGCTCCGATAGCTAATTATAGATGGACGACAATGATCTGCGCCTGCGGTTTGGCGCCAGGGCTGATTCATTCTCGGGCGTGGGAGGAATACATTGTTGATTGAGTAGTCCCGATTTTATTGGGACATATCGAAATCAACAGTAACATGGTCTCGATACGTCCCGACGGTGCCGGGACTACTCGGCCAGCATATGCTGGAAAATGAAACGAACCTGGATTTAGCGCAAACCAGCCTTCCCCGCCAAAACCTGCTGGAGTATACTTGCGGAATCCAAGGGACTGGACCGTGCCACGGCGCGAACCTGATCCAACACTGTGTCTGAGAGGGCAGGATTTATATGGCCGAAGCTGCTCAGGTAGCCTCCCAACCCCCAGCCCAACAAGTCAGCCGAGGCCAGAACTCGGTGATGGCCAGCACCCTGATTAGCGCCCACGGGCTGGAACACCTTTACGGCCGCGCCTTCCAGGCGGTGATTCCCAGCATTTATGTTGACCTGGGGCTGGTGAACTACCAGGCGGGACTGATGGATGCGGTGCGTTCCATCTCCAGCGGAATCACCAGCATGGCCAGCGGGTTCTTCACCGACATTTTCCTGCACCGCCGGGCCGCCATATTGGGAATCAGCATGGCCATGGTGGGACTGGGCTACCTGTTGGTGGCCATATCTCCAGTCTACCTGGTGCTGCTGCTGGCGTTGCTGCTGCCCGCAGCAGGCGCAGCGCTGTGGCACCCCCCGGCCCTGGGACTGCTGGCCCACCGCTTTCCCCGGCACCGGGGCCTGATGGTTTCCCTGCACCGCTCCACGGGCAACGTGGGCGACGCCATTGCGCCGGTGGTGGCCACCGCCCTGCTGGGAGTAGTGAGCTGGCGCTGGGTATTGGGCGGCGGCACCCCGATGGTGCTGATTCTAGCTTTGTTGATTCCGGTGGTGCTGCACTATACCGGAGCCTTGACCATGCACCGGGACGGCCACTTGCGGGACATTCGGTCCCAATTCCGCAGCTTGCAGGAGGCGTTCAAGGGGGGCAGAGCGGTGGGCATTCTGCCCATTTTTGCCGTTTCCGCCCTGCATGGCATGGGTGACCGGGCCTTTTTGTGGATTGTGCCCCTGTACCTGGTGCAGGACCTGGGCAAGAGCTACCTGGTCATGGGCATTCACGTGGCGCTGCTCCAGGCCGGGGCTATTGTGGCCGGGCCGGTCCTGGGCGCGCTGTCCGACCGCATTGGCCGCAAGCCAATCATCGTGGCGGTGCTGGTGCTGGCGGCAGCCCTGCCGGTGGCGATGGTGCTGAGCAATGGCGGCATTGGGTTTACTATTGCGGTGGCGCTCTTTGGCTTGTTCGCTTTCTCGGTCAACTCGCTGAGCCAAGCGGCGGCCATTGACATGGCGTCGGGCCGGGGACTGGAGGGCACCTTCATTGGGCTAATGTGGGGCGTCAACGCCTTTTTCGGCGCAGCCACCGCCATTGGTTCCGGGTTTCTGGCGGACGCTTACGGGCGGGAAACCGCTTTCTTTCTGGCGGCAGGGTTCTTCGGCATCGCCTTCCTGGTGTCGCTGTTCATGCCTTACACCGGAATGCCGCGGCAGCAGGGCCGGACTGCATAGAGTAATAGTTCCCTACAGAAACCAGAGCTTGTTAGAATGTGTCTAAAAATGCTAGGCGCTCGTGGTGAGCCTGTCGAACCACGAGCGGGAAAAACCGCTTACCCTGAGCTTGTCGAAGGGTGAGCGCTGGTAGTGCACAGCACTTTTTAAACACGCTCTTAGACTGCCCCTGCACAAAAGCCAAGTTTTGCCAATGTGCTGGGGCAGAGCTATAATCAGCTCAATCAATTCTTAAGGGGGAAGTGTGGCCACCGTGATTACAAAAGAGTCACTGCGCAAAGCTATGTCCCAATTTGCCACCGGCGTCACGGTGGTAACTACCCTGGACGACCACGGCCAGCCCCACGCCATGACGGCCAACTCCTTCACTTCGGTGTGCCTGGAGCCGCCGGTGGTGCTGATTTGCGTGGCCCACTCCACTCATACTTACAAATACCTGGAACACTCCCGCTGGTTTGGCATCAACGTGCTGCGGCAGGACCAGGAGAAGCTGGGAATCTATTTTGCCAAGCGCCCCGCCGACCGCCACGGCGAAGTGGACTATAGCTACAGCACTTCCGCCGACGGGGTGCCCGTCCTGGACGGGTCAATGGTGTCCTTTGTCTGCCAGGTGATGGAGTCCCACGTGGCCGGCGACCATACCATCTACTTGGGGGAAGTCAAGGAAATCCGTGAGGGAGCCGAAGGTGCGCCACTGCTGTTCTTCCACAGCCGCTGGTACCACCCATCGCACAAATAAAGAGGGGCGAGGAGATCCTCGCCCCCTGTCCTCGAACCAAAACTGCCGGGAGCTATTTGAGTTCCGCCAGGAACTCCTCAATGGCTTCGTTCACTTGCTGGTATTTCTCCAGCTGAACGTAGTGCCTGCCTTCCGGGATTACCCTCTCCCTGGACCCCTTTATCTGCTGGGCCAGGTAGTCCGAGTACTTAACCGGGGTGGTGTCATCGGCGCTGCCGCACAGCACCATAGTGGGCAGGCTAATCTCCTTAACCTGTTCCATCACGTCGAAATGGTTGCAGGCATTCAGGTCGTTGCAGGCCACCGCCGGGCCTATCTCCTTGGCCCGCTGCATCAGCACCTGGTGAATGTCCGGAGCAATCCCTTCATACTGGGATTCCCGGGCTTCCAGCCAGACACCGGCGTTGGCGCCGCCGTTCTGGCACTGCTTAATCAGGTCCGGGCGGACCCGCAGGCGGGCGCCGGTGCTCATCAGAATCAGTGCCTTCAGTTCGTTGGGATACCGGAGGGCATATTGCAACGCAATGGCGCCACCCATGGAGTGGCCGCATAGCACAACGTCCTTGTAGCGGCGGGCAGTGTTGAACCCGCGCACCCATTCCACGTAGGCGTCAATACTGGTGCAAGGCTTGGAGTTGGGATGGCCGGGGAGGTCAATCGCCTTGGAATTACGGAAATGCCGCAGTTGGTAGTAGAAGGATAGGCTGGAATCCCCAGCCCCGTGGACGAATACCAGTTTCATTAATTTCCTCTTGTACACATTCCTTTCAACACCGCTCTGTAATTCGTGGCAGTGCTATAAAAAATTCTATACTGAGGTAACACAACTATCAAGTGGGCAGCTACACCCAAGGAAATCACACTTTTAGCCATATTCAGGCAATGGATGGCTAATGCATCCATTCCCACCATTCGGCTGGCTCAGGGCATGCCCTGAGCTTGTCGAATGGATGAGCAGTTTTTCCCGGTCATGGTTAGACAAGCTCACCACGAGCGGGAATTGTCACACACCCTCTAGCAAAATGCCGAAGCTGTCACCCCAAGCGAAGCGAAGCCACTGTCTAGTATGTCAACACCCTCTAGGATAACGGGCCTGACCGCTATTAGCTCTGAATGGCTGGGCGTGCCGCAACCTGCTAAGATGAGTCAGGTGATTTCACAACCGTATTGTAAGTTTGGACCATACGCCTTTGGGTGAAGGACAGGGCGGAGCCTGGGTAATTAATATGCCTCAACAAAAGTCTGATGCTGTCCCAGCCGCAATGCGGCCAGCCTACGGGAAAATTGCCGCCTTGCTTGATTCATTCTGTGCTGAACATCTAAACGAAGAATATGCCGCGCTGGCACGCCAGTTAGCCGCCGCACTGGCGCGTAAGCGCCCATCCCCCATTGTGCGCGGCAAACCCGAGGTGTGGGCCAGTGGAATTATCCATGCCCTTGGCGCTGTCAACTTTCTGTTTGATTCGTCCCAAACTCCACACCTTCGCGCCAGCGAATTGAGCCGTTTGTTTGGGGTCAACCAGAATTCTACAAGCAGTAAGTCGAAACTCATTCGAGATATGTTCAAGATGCACCAGTTTGACCATAAATGGTGCCTGCCGAGCCGGTTGGAATCATTCTCACCCATCTGGTTCGTCATGGTGAATGACATCATTGTAGATGTTCGCCAGATGCCTCGCGAGGTCCAAGAGATCGCCTATGAGAAAGGCTTCATCCCTTACATTCCCGCGGACCGTCAGCGCCAGTAAGGGGAGTTCACAGACCTTTTCGGGAAGCGCCTTGGGAGGGTAGCTTGCCTTCATGTTAGTCCTGGTCACAGGAGCCACCGGATTTTTGGGCCGCCGGGTAGTTTGGGAACTGCTGGGCCGGGGCCACCAAGTGCGGGCGCTGGCCCACTCGCGGCCCCGGCAAGACCTGTTTCCGGAAGGCTCGGTGGATTGGATTCAGGGCAGTGTATCGGACACCAACACCCTTGCCCTGGCCTGCCACCGCGCCGACGCCGTGGTGCACCTGGTGGCCATTATCCGCCAGCGCAAGGGCGCCACTTTCGACCAGGTGAACCGCCAGGGTGCCGCCAATCTGGCGGCTGCCGCCAAGGCCAGCGGCACTGTGGGCAAGCTGGTCCATGTAAGCGTAATTGGCGCGGCGGATGCAGCGGCATCCGCGTACTTGCGCAGCAAGTGGCAGGGGGAGCAGGCGGTGGTTTCCAGCGGGCTGCCTTACACGATTCTGCGGCCCTCGCTGATTTTTGGTGAAGGCGATGAATTCCTGAACTCCCTGGCGGGAGTGGTGCGCATTTTTCCGGTGGTGCCGGTGGTGGGTTCGGGCCGCAATCTCTTCCAGCCCATTGCCGCGGAAGATGTAGCCCAGTGCGCGGCCCTGGCTCTGGAGCGGGACGACCTGAATGGGCAAACTGTGGAGATTGGCGGCCCGCAACAGGTGACTTACGCGCAGCTCCTGCGCCTGATAGCCCGCACCCTGGGCCAGCGGCGTCTCTATGCCCGTGTTCCGGTGTGGCTGATGCGGCTGAACGTGGCGGTGTTGGAAAAAGTCCAGCCCAGGCCGCCCGTAACCAGCGAGCAGCTGCGGCTGCTGCCGGTGCGCAACGTGGCCGAACCTGATTCGGTGGAGCGGGTGTTTGGCTTTACCCCCCGTTCCATGGAAGGCAACATTGGCTATATTCGCTCGGTCAGCTTTGGCGATGGATTAAAGATTGCGCTGGGGTTCATGCCGGCGCGAATCCGGGACCATTAGCTATGGACTACCCTCAAGCCATAAACGCGCTGCTGGCAATGGTGGACCACGAGCGCAGCGTGGCCGCCGCACCCCGGCAGAAGCGCATTTACGACCTGGGGCGCATGGAGGCGCTGCTGGCGCGCCTGAACAACCCCCAGCTTAGTGTGCCTGCCATTCATGTGGCGGGCACCAAGGGCAAAGGCAGCGTCTCCGCCCTGTGCGACTCGGCGCTGCACGCTGCGGGCTACCGCACCGGGTTCTACTCCTCGCCCCACCTGCATACCTTCCGCGAGCGCATCCGCCGGGATGCCCAGCCCATCGGTGAGTCCCAGTTCGCCGCGCTGGTGGCGCAGCTTTTGCCCCACGCCCAGCAGGTTGAAGCCGCGACCGGCCTGGGGCCGGTGTCTCTCTTTGAGTTCATGACCGGCATGGCCTTCCAGTGCTACGCCCAGGACCGGGTGGACTTCCAGACTATTGAAGTAGGCCTGGGCGGCCGCCTGGACGCCACCAACGTGGTGCAGCCCCAGGTCTGCGTCATTACCTCCATCAGCCTGGACCACATGGCAATTTTGGGAGACACCATCGCCCAGATTGCCGCGGAGAAGGCGGGCATCATCAAGCCGGGGGCTGTGGTGGTCACTGCGCCGCAGTCGCCGGATGCCCTGGAAGTCATTCTAGACACTTGCCGTAAGCGAAACGCCCGTCCCATCCTGGTGGGGAAGGACGTAACTTGGGAGGGCGGGCAATCTGACATCACTGGCCAGGACCTGGTGGTGCACGGACGGTTGGGTGAACATAAGCTGCGCACGCCGCTGCTGGGCCAGTACCAACTGGAAAACGCCGCCGCCGCCGTGGCCGCCCTGGAAGTCCTTCAAGAGCAGGGCCACCCAATTTCAGGGCAGGCCATGCGCCAGGGCTTTGCCGCAGTGTCCTGGCCCTGCCGCATGGAGGTGCTGGCGAGCGATCCCCTGGTGGTGGCCGATGGCGCCCACAACCCGTACTCCATGGGCGCGCTGCTGGACTCCCTGGCGCGCTATTTGCCACACAAGAGGTTGATTGCTCTGTCGGGTTTCTCCCGGGACAAGAACGTGGCGGAGATGGTGCGGCTGCTGGCCGCGCGGGCGCAGGTGGTTTATGCTGCCCGCTCCCGCCACCCCCGCTCCCTGGCCCCTTCAGCCCTGGCGGCGGAGTTCCAGGCGGCGGGAAGGCAGGCGTTGCAGGCGTCGTCAGTGGCTGATGCGCTATCCCAGGCGCTGGTCCAGGCCCATCCGGGGGACCTGGTACTGGGCACTGGCTCACTGTTTGTGGCGGCGGAACTGCGGGAGGCGGTCCTGGGCATCACCCCGGAGTTGTACCCCGACCTGCTGCCCCCAGACCTGCGGGCGCCTCAGGCGGTGTAGGCGACTCCCAATATTCACCGCAGACCACGCGGAGTCCGCAGAGATTTCAACACGGTAAATACGCTTGTTCGCTCTGCGTCCTCAGCGTTCTCGGCGGTTAAATACCAGATGTGCAGGTAAATCATGGAGCGTAAACGAGTTGTCATAACTGGAATGGGAGCCGTTACTCCCCTGGGCCAAGGGGTGGAGACCTTCTGGAGCAACCTGGTGGCGGGCAAGTCCGGCGTGGGGCCTATGACCCTGTGCGACCCCACGGTCTACCCCTGCCGCATTTCCGGCGAGGTGCGGGACTTTGACCCTGCCGCGTACCTGGACGTCAAAGAAGCCCGGCGCATGGCCCGCTTCTCCCAGCTTGCCGTGGCCGCCGCTCAGATGGCCGTGGCTTCGGCGCAGCTGGACACATCCAAAGAAGACAGCTACCGGGTAGGCGTAGTGCTGGGCAACGGCAACGGCGGCTTTCCTACCCTGGAAGAGAACTGCCGCATCTTGGCCTCCAGGGGCGGCATGCGCATGTCCCCCTTCTTCTTTCCCATGATCCTGCCCAACATGGCGGCGGCCAACGTCAGCCGGTTGGTGGGCGCCCACGGCTACAGCTCCACTGCCACCACTGCCTGCGCCGCATCCAACCAGGCTATGGGCGAGGCCCTGGAGGCCATCCGCCGTGGCGCGGCCGATGTAATGCTGGCCGGGGGCGCCGAGGCGGGCATCAGCCTGCTGGGGCTGTCGGGCTTTGCGGTGATGCGCGCCCTCAGCACCCGCAACGAGGAACCGGAGCGGGCCAGCCGCCCCTTTGATGCGGGCCGTGATGGCTTTGTCCCCTCAGAAGGCGCGGCGTTGCTGGTGCTGGAAAGCCTGGAACATGCCCAGGGCAGGGGCGCAAACATTTTGGCGGAACTGGCGGGCTTCGGCAGCACCTCCGACGCGGGGCACCTGGTGCAGCCCGAGGAGACCGGCGCCAGCGCCGCGGCCGCCATGCGCTTGGCCCTGGCCGACGCCGGGGTTACCCTGGCGCAGGTGGACTACATCAACGCCCACGGCACCTCCACGCCGTTGAACGATGCTGTGGAGACCGCCGCCATCAAGCGCTTGTTCGGAGACCTGGCTTACAAAATCCCGGTCAGCTCCACCAAGTCCATGATTGGTCACTCCCTGGGGGCCGCTGGTTCCCTGGAGGCGGTGGCCTGTGTCAAGACCATCAATTCGGGTATGATTCACCCAACCATCAACTACGAGACGCCGGACCCCGCCTGCGACCTGGACTACGTGCCCAACCAGGCCAGGGAGAAGGACGTGGCGGTGGCGCTGTCCAACGCCTTTGGCTTTGGCGGCCAGAACGCCTGCCTGGTGTTCCGCAAGTTTGAGGGGTAAGGGGCTGGTTCCCAATTGCTGGCCTTCTCCGGGCTGGCTACGCTCTGGGATTACCTGTATATCCACTTTGCTATACTTTAGGTGTAGCTTTCCATGGACTTTGAATGGGATGAGGCCAAGAATCGGGATAACCTCGCTAAGCACGGGATAGACTTTACCCGTGCCAAATAGGTATTTGCTGGCTCGACACTGGATTGCATTGACTCTCGACGAGATTATGGTGAAACCAGAGAGGCCGTTATTGGAGTCACGGAGGGGGAAGCGGTCTACGTCGTCTACACGGTTCGAGGCGAGGTATACCGTATTATCTCGGCCAGGAGGGCAAGTCGCCGTGAGCCAAGAGCGTATCGTCAGGCGTACCCTGGGTGATGTTCGGGACGACCAAACCGACTGGGCGCGGTTGGCTGCCATGACCGAAGAGGAGATTGAGGCCAACGCCCTGTCAGACCCGGATGCTCAACCCCTCAGCGACGATGACCTGGCCGAGGCGGCGCTTATCCTGCCCGGCCCCAAGCCGCGGGTCTGCCTGCCCATTGACCGGGACGTTCTGGACTGGTTCAGACTGCAAGGCCGGGGTTTCCAGGCCCGCATTAACGCCGTGCTGCGGGACTACATGGAATCCCAAGAAAGGAAGGCGGCGTGGGCAAAGGCCAAAGCCAAAGACCGAAGTTAATGGGAGTATAAGCAAAAGCCAATACGCCCCAGCTTTGGGGATGGGTTGCCGCGTCAGGGGCCGGAGCTAGTTGGCGGCTACCGCGTCCTTGGCCGCATGGGCCAGCACCTCGTCCAGCATCCGCTGCAGAGCCATGGTGTGGCCGCACACACCCCGGGTGGTGAAGAACAGGCACTGACAATGCCATACGCCGGAGTCAAAGCTCACCTGATAGGTGTTGTGGTTGCCCTGAAAGCTGGCCTTGAAGCTGGTAATGGTTACCCGCTCCTTCTCCTCGGCGTATTTCCTGGCCTTGTCAATCTTTCCGATGATGCTGGAGTCCATCAGCACCTCCGAAGTATGTGCCTAAGGTATTTAAATTGTATGGTGATGGTTAGCTAACGTCAAGGCAGGCGCCAGTGGGTTCCGGGTTTGGTTAATTTTCAGCCCATATGTAGGGGTGCCGCTTACTGCGCGCAGGATACGGCGCTGCTGGCCGCGCCCGGCTTAGCTCCGTCTGCATTGACGCTCCTCCACCCCTGCCATACAATTCCCGCAAATACTCATTGTCCTACAGGAAGTTGCACGCCATGACCGGAGACCAGATTCGCGCCTCCTACCTGCAGTTCTTTGAGCAGCGGGGGCACCTGCCCATGCCCAGCGCCTCGCTGATTCCGGCGGGAGACCCCACCCTGCTGTTCACCAGCGCGGGCATGGTGCCCTTCAAGCCTTTCTTCATGGGCGAGCAGACTCCGCCGCGCCGCCGCCTCACTAGCTGCCAAAAGAGCTTCCGCACCACCGACATTGACACCGTGGGCGACCACAAGCACCTGACCTTCTTTGAGATGCTGGGCAACTTCAGCATCGGCGACTACTTCAAAAAGGATGCCATCACCTTTGCCTGGACGCTGGTCACCGGGCCGTTCAAGCTGGAGCCGGAGCGCATCTACGTGACGGTGCACCTGGACGACGACGAGGCCTTCCAGCTCTGGCACGAGATGATTGGCGTGCCGGTGGAGCGCATCTACCGCTACGGCGACCGGGAGAACTGGTGGGGGCCTGCGGGCAACGAAGGCCCCACCGGCCCCTGCTCCGAGCTGCACTACGACTTCGCCCCGGAGAAAAGCTGCGGCCTGGATATGGTGGCGCCGGACACCCTCACTGCCATCCTGCGCCAGGAACGGGCCACCCTGACACAGTCGGGGCGCGCGCCAATCCCCGGCTGCCACCCCAACTGCGACTGCGAGCGGTTCGTGGAGCTGTGGAACCTGGTGTTCATGCAGTTCTACCAGGACCCGCAGAAGAACCGCACGCCCCTGCCCGCGCCCAGCGTGGACACCGGCATGGGCCTGGAACGGGCCGCCGCCATCCTCCAGCGCAAGCCCAACGTTTACGAGACCGACCTGTTCATGCCCATCCTGGAGCGGGTATGCCTGCTTACCGGCAAGAGCTACGGCCAGAACCAGGAAACTGACTACGCCCTGCGGGTGGTGGCCGAGCACGCCCGCGCCGCCTCCTTCTTGATTGGCGACGGCGTGGCGCCCAGCAACGAAGGCCGGGGCTACGTGCTGCGCCGCATCATCCGGCGGGCGGTGCGCTACGGGCGCAGGCTGGGCCTCACCCAGCCATTCCTGACCCAGGTGGCCCAGGTGGTGCTGGAGCGGTTTTCCCCCGCCTATAAGGAACTGCGGGAGAACGACGACTTTATCCGCCGGGTTATCGGCCTGGAGGAGGAGCGGTTCCAATCGGCCATCGAAGTGGGTTTGGCTGCACTGAACGAAGCCATTGCCAGGGTTAAAGTGGACGCACGCCGGGGAGATGCACTTTCCTTGCCCGCTGCTGACGCCTTTGCCCTCTACGACACCTACGGCTTCCCCCCTGAGCTGACCCAGGAAATTGCCAAGGAGCACGGCCTGGACGTGGACATGGCGGGCTTCCAGAAAGAGATGGAAGCGCAGCGGGAGCGGGCCAGGGCCGCCCACGCCTTTGAGGGCGGCATGGAGATGCTCACCGCCTATGAGACCTTGGGAGTGGGCAAGTCCCAGTTTGTAGGCTACTCAGGGCTGGAGCGGCAGTCGGCGGTGGCGGCCATCCTTTTTGATAACGTCTCGGTGGGCCATGCCTCCCAGGGCCAGAAGGTGGAGATAGTCCTGGCGGAGACTCCCTTCTACCCGGAGGGCGGCGGCCAGACCGGCGACGGGGGCACAATTGCCGGCCCCAACGGCCTGGTGCGGGTGGAGGACACCCAGAGTCCCGTGGCTGGGCTGATTGTCCACCGCGGCGTCGTGGTGCAAGGCGATATCTCCCTGGGCGAGGCCGTCGCCGCCAGGGTGGAAGTCTCTCGCCGCCTGGACGCCTCCCGTAACCACAGCGGCACCCATCTGCTCCACGCTGCCCTGCGCGCGGTGCTGGGCAGCCACGTGCGGCAGGCCGGCTCCCATGTGGCCCCGGAGCGGCTGCGTTTCGACTTCAGCCACGTCAGCCCCCTGTCGCCCCTGGAAGTGCTCTCTGTGCAGAGCCTGGCCAACGAGAAGGTGCGGGACAACCTCCAGGTGACATACCACGAGACCAGCTACGCCCAGGCGGTGCGGGAGGGTGCCCTGGCCTTCTTCGGTGACCGCTACGGCGACGTGGTGCGGGTGGTGTCCATGGGTGGCGGCCACGACCATGAGCAGGCGGCGGCCCCCTTCAGCCTGGAGGTGTGCGGCGGCACCCACGTGGCGGCCACCGGCCAGGTGGGCACCATCTTTGTGCTGGGCGAGTCCAGCGTGGGCGGCGGGATGCGGCGCATTGAAGCAGTGACGGGCCGCGCCGCCGAGCAGCTTTTTGTAGAGCAGTCGGCCCGGCTGGACGCCCTGGCCCGCAAGCTGCAAACCCCGGCAGCCGACCTGGAAACTCGCCTGGACAGCTTCCTGCAGGATAACGAGCAGCTGAAGCGCCGCCTGGCGTCCATGGAGCGCGCCAGCCTGCGGGCTGAGGCCCAGGAGCTATTGGGCCGGGTGCAGGACGTGGAGGGCGTCAAAGTGGTGGCGGGCCGCACCTCGGCGGGCAACGCCGACGCCCTGCGGGAGATGGGCGACTTCCTCAAGGCCAAGCTGCCCAGCGTGGCCCTGGTGCTGGCGGCGGTGATGGAGGGCAACCCCATCCTGATTAGCATGGTCACGCCGGACCTGGTGGCCCGGGGCCTGCACGCGGGCAATATTGCCAGAGATACCGCCAAGGTAGTTGGCGGCGGCGGCGGCGGCAGGCCGGAAGTGGCCCAGGCGGGCGGCAAGCAGGCAGGCAAGCTGGACGACGCCCTGCGTGGCGTGCCGGAGCTGGTGCGCCGTAGCTTGAAGAAGTAGATGGGACATGGTCGCCCTTCGACAGGCTCAGGGCGAGCGGTGGTAGGAATTACGCGCATGGAGATGTACAGGCTCATGGTGAGCCTGTTGAACCATGAGCGGGTTGCAAATCCCCCCTTGCCCCCCTTTGCAAAAAGGGATTGGGGAGATTTCTCAGGGTCGTTTCATTGCTGGCCCATCGGTAGGGGCGCACCGGCGTGTGCGCCCTGGTCGGAACTCCCAAACAAAGGGCAGACACACAGGTCTGCCCCTACCCCGAATGAAACGGCCCTGGGGGATTTCTGAAACTCCTGGGCCTGGATCTGGGCCAGCGCCGCATCGGCCTGGCGGTGGGCGATACCATCAGCCGCATGGCCTTGCCCATTGGCCACCTCACCCGCACCCGTCTGGCCCAGGACATTGAGCGCCTGCTGGAGATGGCCCGCCAGCGCCAGACGGAGGGATTTGTGGTGGGCGTGCCCTACACCGACCCTGACCCGGCCAGCCCCCGGCGCATTGGCCCCCAAACGCGGCAGGCCCTGGGCTTTATCCGGGAACTGAAAAAGCGCACCACCCTGCCTGTTTATGAGGTGGATGAGTCCTTCACCTCGGCACAGGCGGAGACGCTGCTGCAGGAGGCGGGCCGCCAGCCCTCCCGCCAGCGGGCAGAGGTAGATGCGGCGGCGGCGGCGCTGATTTTGCAACGATTTCTGGACCAGGACTGACTGGCTGGTTCTATACGCCCATCCCGGCCTTCCCCCTGAAACAAAGGGAAGGAGCTTCCCCCTCTGACAAGGGGAAGGGCCAGGGTGGGGGCGCACACTACAAATACGTCCTCTGGAACTCCCCGGACAGCAGCCGCATCCCCTCCAGGTCCCAGTCAAAGGTCAGCACCACCGAGCGGTCGGAGCAGCCTGACAACAGCCGCCGCCCATGCTGGGCCACCACGCTTTCGGCGGTGGTGTAGTCCATTTCGTCGGCTTCCACGCCGGAACGGTTGCACACCATGATGGGCAGCCCGGTATCCAGGGTGCGCTGCTCCCACTCGCCACGGGGTTCGCAACCGCCCAGGCCCCAGGAGGCCGGCGATACCAGCACCCTGGCCCCCTTCTCCTTCAACACCTGGGCCACTTCGTTCTTGTAGGCGTCGGCGCAGACCATCACCCCCACCGGCACGTCGCCGCACTGGATGGGGTCAATCTCCAGCCCCGGCGAAGACCAGCCTTCCGGCCCCCGGAGCGTCCGCACCTTGCGGTGCTTGCCTAGAATCTCGCCCGCAGGATTGATGACAAACACCGTGTTGTGGAGCTTTTCGGTCTGGGGGTCCCGTTCCGGGTGGGAAAGAAACACCGTGAGACCCAGCTGGCGCACCAGCTGCTGGAACTCCTGCATCCACGGGTCGGGCTGGGGCAGAATCCAGTCGGTGCCAATGTGGGGCGTAAAAACGTAGCCGGAAATGCAAAGCTCTGGGGTAACGGCCCAGTGGGCGCCCGCCTGGGCGGCTGCCTGCACGCCGCGCTCCACCAGCCTGCGGTTGTGGTCCACCTGGCCGGTGACCGGCGCCAGGTGCAACAGGGCGACGCGCAAGGTTTGCATGAGGGGCCTCCCTGGGAAAAGTAGTCCGTCGGGAATGCCGCAGCGGGCGATGGGGGACTGGGGCCATTATACCATTGCGGATGCACCAGCCCCTTGACGCCAGTGGTGCCGGATGGTCAGAATATAGGATGTGGCGCGCCTGCGCCGCTTCCCCCTTTTCCTTCTGCCGATGCCCGGTGGTGTAATGGTAGCACACCAGCCTTTGGAGCTGAGAGCCCTGGTTCGAGCCCAGGCCGGGCAGCCACCAAACCTCTACTTGTGGTCTCGACGCAAGCCCGGAGCAAAAACGATGAGAAACAGATCGTCGGCTACCACTCCATGGCTCATGAACGAAGACCGTGGATGTTTCGAGAGCAGACTGACTAGGCTCGATTGGCTGGTGGGGAACGTACCGCAGAACCAGTACTGGCGTTTCCAGGTGGTCTTCTTGCGAAGAGCTTGTTTGAAGAAGCGCGATATTGCTTTGTGTATGGCCAGTTTTTGGCAACCATTCATCTAGGGTTAGCCTATCTAGAGATAACTCTCGCAGCCCTCTTTTATGGAATCGGGGGTCGAGACGATTTGAAAAGAGCTAACCTTACTGACCTTCTCAAAGAGGCGCTTGACCAAAATTGGATAACTCTTGTTGAGTTCAACGACTTGGAAAGAATCCGGAAGAACCGCAACAGGGTCACCCATTTCCGCAGGCCTGGTCACCCAGACAGCCTGGAATATCAGGCAGTCACGGCTAAGGAAGCATTCTACGGCATCATAGAACAAGACGCCACAGCTGTGATGACTGCCTGTTTTGGTATGATTGCTAGGAACGCAGTCTAGGGATGGCACAACAACCGTAGATATGTGAAGAATTCCTATCAATGTTATCTGCGGATTGTACGCCGTGGCCGCGCCTAGAAACACCCTCCGTTTCGGAGGTTCTGCAATGAAGTCGTCACCGGAGCCGATGGAAACGGAGATCGAAGGCAGAACACAAGAGATCAAGTCCGCGATGAGCGCTCATGGAAGACGGGCTTCCCACAACTACTGGGGCTGGTCTGTGCTACCTTGCGCCGCCGCAACGGCGCGGAACCGGAGGCCAAGGGCCTGCACCACTTTGAGCACCGTAGCGAACTCTGGATTGCCTTCGGGCGACAGAGCCTTGTAGAGACTCTCCCGTCCAAGCCCCGTTTCCCTGGCGATTTGGGCCATGCCTTTAGCCCTGGCAATATCTCCCAGGGCTGCTGCAACCAATGCAGGGTCGCCCTCTTCCAGGGCTGCCTCCAGATAAGCGGCCATGTCCTCCGGGGTTTCCAGGTACTCTGCAACATCCCACGGCTGGGTCTTCGTCTTAGCCATGATCACGCCCTCCTAAAGATCGCGGGACAACGCCAGAGCCGTCCTGATGTCCTGCTCCTGAGAACCTTTGTCTCCGCCTGCCAGCAGCACAACCAAGGTCTGGCCCAGCGACATGAAATACACACGGTAGCCTGGGCGGTAGTGGATCCGCAATTCTGAGACGCCCTCTCCCACTGGTCTGGCATCGCCGGGATTCCCCAAAGAGAGCCGCCGGATCCGGGCATTAATCCGCGCCCGCGCCTGCCGGTCTCGCAGGCTGGCGAACCACAGTGCATAAACCTCGGTCTGGCGAATCTCTATCATCCCGCTATTGTATTCTACAGGATACAGATGTGCAATGGCCATTGGATTTGATGTATTCCCGGTGAGGGCAGGTGCAGACTTATAGGTTTGCCCGTGGCAGGGATTCTACTCTTCTGGGCGCACACACAGTTGCCCCCACGGCTATGGCGAGAATGAATCAACTCTGGGTCACGTCCTCCCTCCCGCCCGTTGACCGGCCCCCCCGTAGGCGGTATATTTAGGCTCACTTGCTGGTCCACTGAACGGCATTGTTGCGGTGCCAGCCCAATCCATTCGGCGGTTCGGAATGTACGCACTCATTCTAGCTGGCGGCAAGGGGGAGAGGCTGCGTCCCCTCACCGATTCTCTGCCCAAACCCATGGTGCCCCTGGAAGGCCGCCCCATCTTGGAATACCAGGTGGAATGGCTCAAGAAAGCGGGCGTCACCAACGTGGTTTTCCTGGTGGGCTACCTCTGGTCTAAAGTCCAGGAGTATTTCCAAGATGGCAGCCGTTTTGGCATTTGCGCCCACTACAGCGTGGAGGACTCTCCTTTGGGCCGCGGCGGCGCCATCAAGCATGGGCTGGCCCAGGTCCCGCAAGATGCAGAGGCGGTGATGGTGCTTAACGGCGACATCATCACTGCTGAAGACCCCTGCGCCGTGGTGTCCCACTACCAGCGCCGCAAGGCCGGCAACCCTGGCCACCTGGCCACTATCATGGTGGTCCCTATGGTCAGTCCTTACGGCCTGGTGGAAACCGGCCCCCAGGACGAGGTCATGGGCTTCCGGGAAAAGGCTACCCTGCCCTATTGGATTAACGCGGGAATTTATGTTTTTGACCGGCGCATTGAGGCGGAACTGCCTGCCCTAGGCGACCACGAGACTGCAACATTCCCCCAGCTAGCCCGGGCCGGCAAAATGTCGGCCATGCGTTCCCGCGCCTTCTGGCGCAGTGTGGACTCCTTTAAAGACCTGCGGGAGGCGGAGGAGTACCTGGCCTCCGCGGGCAGGGGCGTCCGCAGCTTTGACTGGCCCAGTTAGGCAGAGGTGAAGCCGCCATAGCCAGTCCATCGCTTCAGCCGCCATCTGCTCCGCCATCCGCCGGTCTTGCTGTGCCCGATGCGGCTGCTGTACATCGCGTTGCGGAAGCCGCCCGGCGCATTAAAGCCAACATGCAAAAGGTGCTGGTGGGCAAGGACGACGTGGTGGAACTGACCCTGGCGGCGCTGCTGTGCGGCGGCCACATCCTCATCGAAGATGTGCCGGGCATCGGCAAGACCACCCTGGCTCGCGCCTTGGCCAGTTCCCTGGATTGCACCTTCAAGCGTATCCAGTTCACGCCGGACTTGATGCCTTCGGACATCACCGGCATCCACTACTATAATCAGAAAAGCGGCGAGTTCCAGTTCCGGCCCGGCCCCATCATCGCCCAAGTGGTGCTGGCCGATGAGATTAACCGGGGCACGCCCCGGACTCAGTCAGCCTTGCTGGAGGGTATGGCGGAGCGTCAGTTGACGGTGGACGAAGTCACCATACCATTGCCCGCGCCCTTCCTGGTCATCGCTACCCAGAACCCCATTGAGCTGGAAGGCACTTTCCCCCTGCCGGAGGCCCAACTGGACCGCTTCCTGCTGCGTCTGCAACTGGGTTATCCCGGGGAAGCCCAGGAAGAAGAGATGTTGCTGCGGTTCCAGACCGCCGAACCGCTGGCCGAGCTTGCCCCGGTAGCCTCCGCCCAGGATGTGCTGGAGATGCAGTCCTTAGTGCGGCAAATTTACATTGCGCCTGTGCTGCGCAACTATCTGGTTAGAGTGGTGCAGGCCACCCGCCATCACCCCGACCTGGAGCTGGGGGCCAGCCCCCGGGCCAGCATGGGCCTTTTCCGGTGCAGCCAGGCCCTGGCCGTTCTGCGGGACCGCAACTACGTGACCCCCGACGAAATCAAAGCCCTGGCGCCTTTTGCCCTGGCCCACCGGGTGATGATTCGGGCCCAAGCCCGGCTGCGGGAGCGCACCGCCGAAACCGTTGTTCGGGAAGTGCTGGCGCAGGCGCCGGTGCCGGTGTAACTTTCTGGATTGATTCATTCTCGGTGATGGTGGGGACAAACCGGAGCCTGCCCTGAGCCAACCGAAGGGCGTCTGCTCCGCGTCAGGGCATCCGCTGAAGGCACACACGTAGGGGCGCACCTACAGCTATAGCTAGAATGAAACGGCACTGGTGTAACTGTCAGGGATAGTAGTCCCTTCACAAGTTTTGAAGTAATCTTGCGGCGGCTAGCCGAGAGCAACCCCAGTAAGCCAAACAAGAATCATGCTCAGCGACCTGTGGCTCCTCATTAGCGGCATCCTGGTGTTCCTGGGGCTGGTCACCAGCCACGGTCTGCTGCTGGTGGTCGGCTCCCTGGTCATCCTGGTCTGGGCGGCCACCCGCGTTTGGGACCGCCTCGCCTTCCGGCGCGTCACCTACCAGCGCACTCTTTCCCGCCGCCGCGCTTTTGTGGGCGACACTCTGGACTACACCGTTTCCCTGTCCAACGACAAGTTTCTTCCCCTGATTTGGGTGGAAATGCGGGACGCTTTTCCGGAGGGACTGGCGCTGCCCGGCGCGCGGCTGCGGGGCAGTGGGGTGGAATTAGTCAACCAGCACAGCATCAGCGCCTCGCTCCTCCCATACCAGCGGGCATCCTGGAAGTACTCGCTGAAGTGCGAGGCCCGCGGCCTGTACCGCATTGGCCCGGTGCGGCTGCGCAGCGGGGATATATTTGGCTTTAGCAGCTCGGAAATCAGTCCGCCCCAGGTGGCAGAGCTGCTGGTTTATCCCCGGGTGGTGGACCTGCGCCGCCTGTTGCTGCCGGCCAGCCACCCCCTGGGCGACGCCAAAGGGCGGCAGCCCATTCACCACGACCCAGCCCGGTTCCTGGCCCTGCGAGACTACCATCCCGCCGACCCCATGAAGCACATTGACTGGAAGGCCACCGCCCGCCGTTCCCGGCTCCAGACCAAGGTATTCGAGCCGGTAGTGTCCCTGAACGTGCTCATTGCCCTCAACGCCGCCACCAGCGAGCATTGCTGGGAAGGCATCAACCGCCGGCTGTTTGAACGGGCTGTAGTTATTGCTGCCTCGGCGGCAAAGTATGTAGCCGAACAAAAGTGCACTTTTGGCCTGGTGAGCAACGCCGTGGCCATGTATTCGGGCCGGTGGATTAGCGTGCCCTTCGGCAGGTCGCCCGACCAGTTAGCCCTGGTCATGGAGGCCCTGGCCACCGCAGGCCCCTATGTGGTGACTTCCCTGGTGGAAGTCCTGCGGGCGGAACGGAGTTCCTTGCCGCCGGGCGCCACCGTGGTTCTGGTAACCGCGGTGGTTACTCCCTCCCTGGCCCAGGAGATGGCCGAAATCAGGGCCAAAGGCTACCAGGTGGTGCTGCTGTTTGCCGGGGATGGCGCTCCGGGGCAAACTGTGCCTGGCGTGGCCACCTACCATGCGGGACAAGCCCTGCAAGGACTGGAGGAGCATGAGCCAGTTCTGGCGTAGCGGCGCAGTTATTGCGGCAGTGCTCTTCCTGGAGGCTTGCGCCTTTTACACCATCGGCGCCATTGCCAGCGCCGGGTTGCGGCTGCCGGAAGTCCGGCTGCCCTTCTGGATGGTGCTGCTGGCGGTGGCCTGGGCGTTCCTTTTGTCTTTGTACGTGCAGACCACCCGCCTATCCCTGAACTTGCGGGGAGTGGTTGGCCTTACCGTGAGCCTGGTGCTGCTGCTGCTCCTGGCCAACTGGAGCACCGGCCTGGGGGTCTTTCCCGTAGGCAAAGTCATGGGCGGCGTGCACGCGGCGGTCACCCTGGCGGTCATTGTGGTATTGCTTCTGTTTATCTGGTGGCGGGGCGCATCCATTGCCCAGGATGAAATGGGACTGGAAACGGTGCGGGGCTCCTTCCAGTGGGGGCTGATGGTAGTTTTTCTGGCGGTCATCATCAACAGCTTCAGTTCGGCGCGGGTGGTCAGCGGCTTTCTGATTGTGGGGTATTTTGCGCTGGGGCTGGGCGGCATGGCCCTGGCCCGTTTCACTTCGGAGACCGGCAAGGACATGGGCATCTCCCGGCAGTGGCTCATGCTTATTGGGGCCAGCATTGGGGCAGTGGTGCTGGCCGGACTGCTGATCAGCATGCTGGGCCTGGGCGGCCTGGACGACGTAACCCGCGCTATTTTGCGGTTAGTAGGTACCGTAGGCGGCTGGATACTGCGGCCCTTTATTCTGGCCTCTGGTTACTTGGTGGGCTTGCTGGTGGAATTCAGCCACTGGCTGGCGCAGCGTCTAGGCGGCGGCGACTTGAGCAACTTCGACCTGGCCCAGGAACAGATCCGCCAGTTTCAGGAAAATATGGCCCGGCAGGGGGCAGGCAAAAGCCCGCCCACCGCCCTGCTTATGGCCCTCAGGTGGCTGGCGTTCCTGGCGGCGAGCTTCTTGATTGTCTGGGTGTTATTCCGGGTTTTCCGGTTCCGCCGCCCGTGGCGCACTTCAGGCGAGGTGGAGGAGACGCGGGAGTCTCTGTTTACCTGGACCGGAGCGGGCAACGATCTTTCCACATTGCTTGGCGACTGGTGGGACAATTTGGTCAAAGCCTCGGAGCGGGAAGGGTGCCGTCAGGCTGTGGCCCGGGATGCCCGGCAGATTTACTACGGGTTGCTGGCCCTGGCCCGGCGGCTGGGACGGCCTCGCCAGGAGTGGCAGACTCCTGTGGAGCACCAGTCTGTCATGCAGGGGCTGCTGCCCGACGAGCCGGTGGCCCGCATTGTGGGGGACTTCCAGGCGGTGCACTACGGCCAGGGCCAACTGGACGAGGCGGAGCTGGCGCGGCTGCAAGAAGCCTGGGCGGCTGTGAGCAAGCCGCAGAGCGGCGGCCTCGCCAAGTAGGGTAGCTGCGTGTGCACCCTGGGCGCCCAGCTAGCGCCACTTGACCTCAACGCCCCGTAATGGTAAAGTTTGCCCATACAATCGAACATGGGCCACGGGGGAGCTGGGGTGATCCCGGCTGAGAGGGTAGCAGGTTCCGCTGCCGACCCCCAAAACCTGATCTGGGTAATGCCAGCGTAGGAAGCGGTTTCTGATGGTGTTCATGTTGAGGCCGCCATACTAGTTGGCGGCCTCACTCTTTTTGGCGGGAGGTAAAATATGGTCCAGACTATCCACGGCAAAATCGGCGCCAAAGGCAAGACGACGTTCCCAGCCAGCCGCAAAGTCTATGTCCAGGGTTCCCGCTCGGACATCCGGGTGCCCTTCCGCGAAGTGACCCTCACGCCCACCGCGGGCCGCAGCGGCCCTGAAGCCAACCCGCCCATCCGTCTCTACGACACCAGCGGACCTTACTCCGACCCCAACGCTTCCCTGGACGTGCGCCAGGGCCTGCCTGCCCTGCGCCGCCCCTGGATTCTGGGCCGCGGCGACGTGGAAGAGTACGCCAGCGCCTCCACTGCGGGCAAGAACGGCAACGGGCGGCAGTCTCTGCCCGGCCTGGAGCGCCGTCCCCTGCGGGCCAAGGCCGGTGGCAACGTCACCCAGATGCACTACGCCCGCAAGGGCATGGTCACGCCGGAAATGGAGTTTATCGCCCTTCGTGAGGGACTGGACCCCAAGTTTGTCCGCGACGAAGTGGCCCGGGGCCGCGCCATCATCCCCGCCAACGTCAACCACCCGGAAACCGAGCCGATGATTATTGGCCGCAACTTCCTGGTGAAGGTCAACGCCAACATCGGCAACTCCGCCATCCTCTCCTCCATTGACGACGAGGTGGAGAAGATGGTCTGGTCCTCCCGCTGGGGCGCGGACACCGTCATGGACCTGTCCACCGGCAAGGACATCCACGCCACCCGCCAGTGGATTATCCGCAACTCCCCGGTGCCCATCGGCACCGTGCCCATTTACCAGGCCCTGGAAAAGGTGGGCGGCGACGCCACCGCCCTGACCTGGGAGGTTTACCGGGACACCCTCATTGAGCAGGCCGAGCAGGGGGTGGACTACTTCACCATCCACGCGGGCGTGCTGCTGCGCTACATCCCCCTCACCGCCCAGCGGGTCACCGGCATCGTATCGCGCGGCGGCTCCATCCTGGCGGCCTGGTGCCTGGCCCACCACCAGGAGAACTTCCTCTACACCCATTTTGAGGAAATCTGCGAAATCATGAAGGCTTATGACATCGCCTTCTCCCTGGGCGATGGCCTGCGCCCCGGCTCGGTGGCCGACGCCAACGACGCCGCCCAGTTCGGCGAGCTGGAGACCCTGGGCGAGCTGACCCAGATTGCCTGGAAGCATGACGTGCAGGTGATGATTGAAGGCCCCGGCCACGTGCCCATGCACAAAATCAAGGAGAACATGGACCGGCAGTTAGAGGTGTGCCATGAGGCGCCCTTCTACACCCTGGGCCCCCTGACCACCGACGTGGCCCCCGGCTACGACCACATCACCTCGGCCATTGGCGCGGCCATGATTGGGATGTACGGCACCGCCATGCTGTGCTACGTGACCCCCAAGGAGCACCTGGGCCTGCCTAACCGGGAGGACGTGAAGGCCGGGGTCATTGCCTACAAGATTGCCGCCCACGCCGCCGACGTGGCCAAGGGCCACCCCGGCGCTCAGAATTGGGACGACACCCTCTCCAAGGCGCGCTTTGAGTTCCGTTGGGAGGACCAGTTCAACCTGGCCCTGGACCCGGACACGGCCCGCAGCTTCCACGACGAGACCCTGCCCGCCCAGGGGGCCAAAATTGCCCACTTCTGCTCCATGTGCGGCCCCAAGTTCTGCTCCATGCGCATCACCCAGGACGTGCGGGAGTACGCCCGCAAGAAGGGGCTGGAAGCAGAGCAAGCCCTGGAGACGGGCATGGAAGAAAAGGCGGTGGAGTTCCGGGAGACCGGCGGCAAGATTTACCGCAAGGTGTAGCTGCGGGCGGGCCAGTTAAGACCCGGAGATGATGTAGGGGCGACGTATGCGTCGCCCCTACTGCGTTCATTGGGTGGGATTTAGTTTAGCCCAGGATGCTTTCCAGAACCGTCAGGATCTGCTTAACCCGTTGGTAATACTCACGGACGTCTATTATCGTAGATTGTTGCTTCCTAGCGCCGACATGGGCCAAATTATTCTTGTTGGCAACCATGCTATCAAGTGCATCTCTTTCATCAGGACGAATTCGTTGATTGAACGCTCTGCTGTACTCAGAACTGAATGCTCCAAGTGTGGTACTGATGAGGTTGTAGTCGGGATTCCTAAACCGCTCGTGTATCGTCTTGTGGACGAACGCTTGCAGTTCCTGGTCCTGTGCCCTGCCAGCGCGATTGCCAATAAGGTGCTCTACACAGTCTTCTACGACCCCACAGATCACGACTGTGAGATAGCCAGCAAGATAGGCCCCTAGCTTATCATTCCCAGCTGCCCACTGCTCCGCCTCTGCTATCGCAGAATCTATCTCGCCGCATCTTTGGGCGAGGTATGGCGAACTTGGTGTCAACTGAAGAGAATCTCCCGGGCCAGCTTGATCCGGCGCTTGACTGTATCGACATCGGTGGTTCCAGCGTTCGTGGCTTCCTGAAAGCTCGGGTTTTTGAGAAGATCCTGGTAACGAGCCTTGATGTTCCGAGGCACCGAGCTTGATTTGCTAAATGCGATCATTACCGAGTCAAAAACAGCTGCATTGATGCCGCGTTTGATGTGGAATGGTTTAGTTCCCAGGCTCTTGACTACGCGTGTGACAGTGTCCAAGAATTTTGTTTTGTATTCTTCTATGGCGTTCTCGGTGCGGTGTTTCCCCATGAAAATGTTTAGGAACTCTTTCATGGGTTTTGCATAGGAATCTAAATCAGTGTCAAGGGCAAAAAGCTCAGTATTAACTCCACATCCCGCATGCGAGGGTCGGGTTTGCTGGTTCCGAAAATTTCGCGCCAAGTGGTGTTTGTATTAAGGTCGAGCAGTAGATCAGTAAGTGGCCCTTGATAAGCGCAATTTCTGACTTCCTGAGGTGTCAGTTCAGTCCCACCAGTGTTGAGGCGTTGGAAGATATGATAAATACTGGTGTTGTCCTTTGGGTCGAGCTGCTCGACTGTCATCACACGGAGTACCGCGTCCCTGAGCCGGATCTGGTCTTCAACCGCAAGGTCACTGAAAAACTTTCCCTCCCACTTTGGGTCAACACCCTTCAGGAAAAAGGGCTTTCCATCGGGCAACTGTCCATCGAAGAAACTGCAAATGGATGTCACACGTTGCTGGCCGTCTATAATTAGTTGTATTTGAGATGGTGTCTTATAAACAAAGATGCTGGGGACGGGCAAGCCTAGTAGAAAGGACTCTATCAATTTGCTCGCTTGGATGTGTTTCCAAACCCACCCGCGCTGGAACTTTGGGACTTTGATCTCACCACGTTGCCATTTGTCATATATGACCTGTAACGTAGGATCAGCAGGGTACGAAGCAATTTTATAGATGGGTACTCCGGTGTCCCTATCTTCTTCCTCGGAAGGGATCTCTTCTACAAGAGGTTCTTCCATTGTTAGAGTGGCCATCGCACATCCTCTTTGTCTCAAGGTATTGACACATTCTACTACAATGGCTCCCCAAAATCCGGCATCCTGGCTGGGTGTTGGACTTGGTGCCAGTTCGCATTAAAATTCAGGAACTGATGTAGCATCGCGTCAACCGCAGGAGCACCTCCATGAGCTTAACCACCATCCGGGCACACTTTGACGGCCAGCAAGTCCAACTGGATGAACCGTGCCAGTTGGCACCAGGCACTCCGCTGCTGGTTGTAATTCTGGCGCAGCAGCCTGAATTGGAGGAGCGGGAGGACTGGACGCGCCTGTCCTTGCCGGGGTTGAGCCGTGCCTACGGTGACCAGGAGCCTGAATATTCCCTGGACGCAATTAAAGAGCACAATCCAGAGTACCAGGGATGAAGGAGGGTCAAATTATAACTACTCAGAAAGTCCCGAATAAGGGCGGCAATGTGCTTCGAGATCATCAGCCAGATTGAGCAAGTTGAGGCAATCGCCGTTGGCACGGCAATTCACGACTTGGCTGGACTGCGGAGACTTTATGGCGCGGGTCACTGGCGCAAGCTCAAAGGCGTAGCAACCATTCGGCTTGCCAATGGTAGGATACGTTTTGCTGAGTTACACTGGTACGAGGCCCACGGCATAGGCAGGAAGGAAATCAAACGCAAGCGGTACTTGGACTGACGTTATGAAGAAACAGGACTATAGCCCCCCCCGCTTCGCGGTCTGCATCAAAAATACCGGCTACCCCGCTTCCCTGGAGCTATACAAGATTTACCGCCTGTTGCCGGATGACGAGGCCGCCACGGATGGGGATGTGCGGGTGATTGATGAAAGCGGCGAGGACTACCTGTATCCTGCGCACTTTTTTGTAGTGATTGAAGTCCCCAAGGCTGTGGAGCAGGCCATCCTACAACAGTCCTGACCTTAGCCCCTACCTGAACTCCCCCATTACCCGCCCTGCAATTAGTTCCATGGTCTCGGTAATCCGCGCCACCTCGCCGGAGTTCAGGGCCAGCACCAGGTGCTCCACCCCCGCGCTCTGGTAGGCGCTGATGGCCCCCATTATCTGTTTGGCATCTTCGCCGGGCACCCGGGAGCGGCCCGAAGCCCGCGCGCTGGACGGCCCGCCGCCAATCTCCACCTCCACCCGCGCCGACCACACCAGGGCATCGGGGTCCCGGCCTGCCTCCGATGCCAGCCGCCGCACCTCCTGCCGCCCAATGGCGTACTCCTCCGGGGAGACTCCCGATGGGTGCCAGCCATCGCCCATAGTGGCGGCCCGCTTTAGTGCGCCGGGGCTGGAGCCGCCCACCCACAGGGGAATGTGGGGCGTTTGCAAGCATTTGGGCGAGAACAGCACGTTGTCAAAGTTCCAGCGCCGGCTGTGGTAGCTGGGCCGGGGGTTGGTCCACAGCTCCTTCATAATGGCGATGCACTCATTGGTCATGACAGCCCTGCGCGACATGGGTATGCCCAGGGCCTCAAACTCCTCGCCCATGCCGCCCACACCCACGCCCAGGGTCACCCGCCCGCCGGACATGTGGTCCAGGGTGGCCGTGTATTTAGCCAGCTCCACCGGGTTGTGGTAGGGCAGCACCAGCACGGAAGTGCCCAGCCGCACCTTGCTGGTGGTGGCGG
The DNA here is from genome assembly GCA_016872385.1 of SAR202 cluster bacterium. Classification (GTDB taxonomy): domain Bacteria; phylum Chloroflexota; class Dehalococcoidia; order Lucifugimonadales; family UBA3495; genus SHYG01. Next base: position 44,557 of record VGZV01000014.1, read on the forward strand.
CCAGGTGGGACAGGGTGGCCAGGGGATGGTAGTAGGGCTTGTCCTCCAGCCGCTCCCGGATGTAGCCGGTGTTGAACAGGTGGTCCATGACCCACACCGAGTCGTAGCCCAGCTCCTCGGCCAGGGGGCCTAGGGCCAGCACCTGCCGCGCGTCCGCAATGCCCCAGTTGTTGGGGATGGTCACACCAAATTGCATGGAAGCTCCTCTCTACCCCCATCCTGACCTTCCCCCTTGGAAAGGGGGAAGGAACTGCCCTCTCTCTTGTGAAGGGGGAGGGTGGGGTGGGGGTCATCTTCCTTCAACCTGTCTTGATTGCCTGTACCAGCCGGGCGGTCTCAATGGCGGCCAGGGCGGCGTGACTGCCCATGTTGCCTGCTTTGCCCCCGGCGCGGTTGATGGCCTGGTCCATGTTTTCGGTGGTCAGCACGCCAAAAATGGTGGGCACGCCCGTTTCCTGGCCAACGGCGCCGATGCCACGGGAGGCCTGGCCCGCCACCATGTCGTAATGGCTGGTCTCGCCGCGAATCACGGCCCCCAGGCAGATTACGGCATCGTACTGGCCGGTCTGGGCCAGGGTCTTGGCCACCACCGGCAGCTCAAAAGAGCCAGGCACCCACGCCACGCTAATGTCTTGGTCGTGGACGCCGGAGCGGGTCAGGGTCTCAACGGCCCCAGTCAGCAGGGAGCGGGTAATCACCTCGTTGAAGCGGGCCACCACCACCGCCACCCGCAGTCCCCGGCCATCCATTTCGCTCTTGATCTCTTTGGGCAAGCTCTTTCCTCCTGGGTAAATTGGACGCTATTAAGTCCTCCTCTCCCCTTGTGGCAGAGGATTCAGGTGAGGGGTAATTCCACCCCATCCCAGCCTTCCCCTTGCGAAGGGGGAAGGGGCAGCAGTTCCCTCCCCTTACCAAGGGGAGGGTTAGGGTGGGGTTTCCTACCCTGCCGGTTCCTTCACACCATCCTTGAGAACCAGGTCCACAAAGTCTGCTTCCGATATTCCTCCCACAAATCGGGTGAGTTCATTAATTACTGTCATGGGCACGGAGCGCACCCCGTAGGTGGATGACAGGGATGGAAACTCCTGGGCCTCCACCACGTCGGCGGAAATCAGGTTGTTCTCCAGGGCCACCGCATGGGCCAACCGGCCCATCACCGGGCAGTGGGGTCAAGTGGGTGTGACGAACACCTGGATATGCACCGGCTGGTTGACCTGGCGCAGCTTTTTGCGGCTCTCCATGCTCAGGGGGCTGACTCCCCGCGAGATGGTCTTGATGTCCTCAATGACTGTTGCCAGCTCATACCCTGCAGGGATGCCGTAGAACTTGATGCGTGGGGCTTCGCCGTCGCCCAGGGCCAGCGCGGGGATTCGCTTTATCCCCTGCTGGCGTGCGGCTTCCGGCTGGGCGTAGACGTCCATCACTTCTAGCTTCAGCTTGGGGGAAAGCTCTGCCAGTTCTTCCAGCAGTTGCTGGGTCTGGGGGCACGTGGGACACTCCCGGCCGGGAATGGTCAGGGGCGAGGGTTTCTGGGTGAACAGCCGCAGAGTTACCTCGCCTTCCAGGTCTTTGCGGAAGTCGCGCTTCAGTTGTGCCTTGTCTTGCTCGGATATGATGGGCCTGGGTGTCATGGCGGAGGCTCCTGGGTGGAATCACCCCACGGAGTGGGCTGTGCAGACACCAGTTTACAATGGCGGCCGCCCTTCTAGGAAGCCGCTGGTCATCGCCCCAGGGCAGGCGCATTCTCGAATATCCGTTGGCCGAGTAGTCCCGCCACCGTCGGGATGTATCGAGACCAACTGGTGTGCTGATTTCGATACGTCCCGATTTCATCGGCACTACTCAACCATTTGTGCTTCGCACAGATGGTTGGATTATGCGATTGTCCCGGTTATCCCCCCTTCTCCAACGCGCTGCGAATGGTGAACATGCGCTGGAACAGGGTGAAGCAGGAGATCACGGCAATGGCCAGCAGTACCCAGACTACCTGTCCCACAATTAACCCCAAGCCTAGCAGCGCCACCCGTTCCGGGCGGGTCATTAGCCCGGCCTTGCTGAACACGCCCAGCCCCTCGCCCCGTGCCCGCAGGTAGCTGACCCCCTGGGAAAATATCAGCGCCAGCAGCAGCGTGAGTATGAAGAATATCAGGTAGTCCGGGCTAAAACCGGCCCGCAAGGCATACACCGCCAGCCCCACAAAAAGGCTGGCCTCGCCCAGGCGGTCAAACACCGAATCCAACAATGCGCCAAAGGGGCTGGCTTTTCCGGTGAGCCGCGCCAGGCCGCCATCCAGCAGGTCCAGGCCGCCCCCCAGCAAAAACACAATGCCGCCCGCCAGCATGTACCCCATGCCCACCAACACCGATGCAGCTACGGTTACACCAAAGCCCAGCAGAGTGACGGCGTTGGGGGTTAGTCCCAGGGCGCGCAGGCAGCGGGCTCCCGGCAGCTCCACATAGCGGAGCAACGCCGCCCGCAGTTGCTCACGGCCCAGGGCGGCCATTTTTACGGGAGCGGGGCCTGATCGAGTCCAGGCACTGGTAGTAGTAGTCCTCCACCTGGCGGGCCACCACTTGCCAGCGGTAGCGCTGCGCCATTTGGCGTCCAGTGTCGCCCAGTTTGCGGGCAAAGTCCGGACGCTGCACCAGGTGGGCGATGGCTTCAGTCAGGGCGACGGGATCCTTGGGCGGACAGAGCAGCCCTTGCTTCCCGTGGGTGATTATGCCGCTATACCCTTCAATGCTGGAGGCGACGATGGGCTTGCCTGCGGCCATAGCTTCCAGCAGCACAATGCCAAAGCTTTCTGAGCCGGTGGCTGGCGAGCAGAAGATGTCGGCGGTGGCATAGTAGCGGGGCAAGTCGGCATGGGACACGGGCCCAACGAACACCACATCTTCCAAATTGCGGGCGCTGACCAGCCGCTGGGACTCCTGATCCAGGTTGCCCGGCCCCACCACCAGCAAGCGTATGTTGGGCATATCCCATTTGAGCCGCCCGTAGGCTTCCAGCAGATACCGCAATCCCTTGCGTTTCTCCATGCGGCCCACAAACAGGATATTGGTCTTGCCGTCCCGGTATTGGGGCCAGGGAGTGGTGTTGTTGGTGAAGTGGTCCAAATCTATGCCATTGGGGATTATATGGTAATCACCAGGGAAGGTATTGTTGACGTAGCGGCTGGCGGCGGGGGATACGGCAATGGTGCCGTGCAGCCGTTCATGCCACCGCTTGATGATGGGCTGGCTTAGCTTGTACAGATGCTGCCGCTCGGAGCAGGCATGGAATGTGCCCACGTTTACGGCGTTGGAGTATTCCAGCACGCACAGCGGCAAGACGGGAGCCAGCGGTTCGTGGAGGTGGATGATGTCGAAGGACTCCCGCTTCAGCAGGGCCTGGATTTTGTGGGCCAGCCACCAGGAGAGGGATACCCTGGCGATGGAGCCGCCGCTGGGCACAGGCACGGACCGGCCCAGGGGCACAAAGGGGTCTGAACTGCTTGCAGGCCGTGAAGGGGAGTGGGGCGCCAGCACCTGCACCTGATGGCCCCGGCTGGTCAGTTCACGGGTCAACTGAGATATGTGAACAGTCACGCCGCCAGGCCAGGTGTAGTCGTAGGGCGAGACCATGGCTATCTTCATGCAGACCCTCGACTTTTAAGAGCTTGTGTCAAAAGTTACAGCTATGGTTCCACAAGCTCACCACGAGCGGAGAAAACCGCTCATCCTGAGCTTGTCGAAGGATGGGCGAACCCTAACCTGCTCATGGTTCAACTGGCTCACCAGGAGCGGGAATTGCAACACATTCTTTAAATAAAACTGCCGGCTGCCCCTCTTACCCGCTGATGAATTTCTCCAACATGTCCCGGGCCACGTCGTCGGTGAACTGCTCCGGCGGAGATTTCATAAAGTAGGCGCTGGGCCCTTTTATGGCTCCGCCAACGCCCCGGTCCAGGGCCAGCTTGGCGCAGCGGACTGCGTCCACCACCACGCCTGCCGAGTTAGGGCTGTCCCATACTTCCAGCTTGCACTCCAGGTTGATGGGCGCGCCGCCAAAAATCTTGCCCTCCATGCGTATGTAGCACCACTTGCGGTCCAGGAGCCACGGCACATGGTCGCTGGGGCCAATGTGGATATGGTCCGGTTCAATGACATCGTCCATCTGGGAGGTTACCGAGCCGGTCTTGGAGATTTTCTTGGACACCAGCCGTTCCCGCTCCAGCATGTTCAGGAAGTCGGTGTTGCCGCCAAAGTTCAACTGGTAAGTGTTGTCAATGGTGGCGCCCCGGTCCTCAAATATGCGGGTCAATACCCGGTGCAGGATGGTGGCCCCCACCTGGGACTTGATGTCGTCGCCGACAATGGGGAGGCCCCGTTCTTCAAACCGTTTTTGCCAGTAGGGCTCCTTGGCAATGAACACCGGAATGCAGTTGACCATGCCACAGCCGGCGGTGAGTATCTGTTCTACATACCATTTGGTGGCCATCTCACTGCCCACGGGCAGGTAGTTGATTACCACGTCCACCTGGCGGTCCTTGAGTATTCCCACAATATCCGCAGTGGAGTGGGAGGATTTTTTCACCAGGTGGGCCACGTACTTGCCGATGCCGTCGTGGGTCATACCCCGCTCCACTTTGACGCCGGTGAGGGGGACATCCGCGAATTTCAGGGTGTTGTTGGGTTTGGCGAAGATGGCCTCCGACAAGTCCTTGCCCACCTTGTTCTCGTCAATGTCGAAGGCAGCTACTACCTCAATATCTTCAATGCGGTAGTCGCCAATCTTGTTGTGCATCACTCCGGGCACCGGGGTATCTCCCGGCGGCAGCTCCACGTACTTGTACAACCCCTGTACCAGGGATGACGCACAGTTTCCCACGCCAACGATTGCCACCTTGATCTTCGCCAAGTTTTGCTCCTTTCTCACCGCCAGCCCCGATAACCTTCTCCGGCTGCTGCCCGGCCTGGTTTTCGCCGTGCGCCGGATGGATTTACGGGCTGGTGAGAACTCTCCCCATTTTCAAGGGATGCGGTTGGGTCAATTCCCTGACAGGGTGCAGCCACCCTCCTGCCAGAGGGTTGCCACCCTGCTTGCCTGCCAAGCGGCTGAATTGTAGCAGTTTAACCCCAGGGCCACAAGAAGCGCCTTGGTGGCTGGCAGGGTCGGTTACTTCTCGCCCTAGCAGCGGGGGGGCGCCCTGGCCTGTCGGAGTGCGCCCAGAGTGAAATCCCCGCCACGGGGCAGACACCCTTCGGTTGACTCAGGGCAGGCTCCGGTTTTCCCCTACCGTAACCGGGAATGAATTAACCGTGTGAATGCAGCCCAATAATATTCCTGGCGCGGCGCAGCGGGTAGGTAGGAATGAAGGGAAATAGGCTGGCGCAAGGTACCAGCCCTGACTAGTCCTTTTGTACTACAGGCTTGATCTTTCTAGCGCTTTTGCTATTGGAAAAAGCGGAAGATGGCGGTGCGGTCATCGTGGCGGAAGCGGGCTCCCAGGTGGGCTGGGCGCACCCCACTTTCCAGCCGCTCGGCGATGAGCTTCTCCACTTTTTGGGCGGCTTCCTGGGGGGTTGCGGACTGGCGCACCACCTCGGCCAATTCTTCCGGCAGCACGTTGTCGCTGACGCCGTCGGTAGTCAGCACCAGCCGGTCGCCAGGCTCAATGATAAGGGTGGTGCTGGAGAGTTCCAGCTTCTCATGGGAGCCAACGGCCCTGGCGGCGCCCACCGGCAGAAAGCCGCCCTTGCGCCCGGAGACCTGCTGCACGGTGTTGCCCCGCACCAGGTACACGGGGCTGTCCCCGGCGGTAATGACGGTTACCTGGCTGCCCTGGCATAACGCCACGGAAGCCGTGGACAGTAAGAAACGGCCGCCGCCAGTCTGGAAGAACTCGCTGTTCAGGTCCAGCAACACCTGGGATACAGTGTCGCCGGAAGTCACGTCGTTGCCGCTAAGGGCCTCGGATACGGACTGGCTGGCTTCCTTGCCGCCGTGGCCGGTAACGCCGTCCATGACCGCATCCAGGAAAGCGTTATTGCCCAGGTCCCGCACCAAAAAGGCGTCTTCACCGTGGGTGGAGTTATCTTGAAGTGTGGCTACACTGCTGGCAGGCATAATTGACGTTCCTCAAAAAGGCATTGCTGACTTTAACCGAGGGGGAGGATAACTGGGGCGCATATTGGGCAATTGCTTTGCCCGGGTAACTGCAAGCGGCCCTAATAATTCGGGAACTCCAAACCTGCCAGGTCGGTGTCCGGGTCAAAGAGGAACCGCTGCCAGTATTCTCCCCGGAGCCAGCCCAAGGCCTCAGTCCAGGCTTGCCGCGCCTCTTCCAAGCGGGCTAGCTTACGGTTGCGGATTCTAACGGCCTCCAGATATGTCGTCAAGTCCTGGCGAAAGGTGGCAAAGTCGCTGTAGCCCCGGTCCCGCACCTTGGCAATTACGTACAGCGCCGGGTTGCGGGCCGGGTCCGGCACATTGCCAAAGCTGCGGGCCATCTGGTCCAGTTCATCTTCAAACCGCACCACCGGGCGCAGGCCATAGGCGTCCCGGTAACCGGCGGCCTGGGCGGGCGGCGACTGGGGAGTGGCATAAAACTTGAGCACTTCCAGGAAAAAGTCGTGGATGTCCCGCCGACGGCCGCGGGAGTCGGTCTTGCTTTCCACGCTCACCAGGTCGCCGCAGTCAATAATGGTGATGCGGCCTGCCGCAGGCTGGTAAAAGACGTTCTGGGGCCTCAGGTCCAGCAGGATGTATCCTGCTTTATAAAAGGCTTCTTCCAGGTCCAGCAGTTGCTGCTGGATGGGGAATGGGTCTTGGCCCTGGGGTTCAGTCAGGGGGTACAGGGCAAACAGGTTCTGTCCCGCTCCAATGGGTACGCCGGTGATGCGGGCCATGGGGTCGCCCACCAGGGGGATGCCGCTGGCGCGTTCTTCCACCAGCACCCGGTACTCCTGGCCTAAAGACTCGCCGAAGTAATCGTCGTGGTTGGCCCTGGCCGTGTAGCCCAGCAGCGGCGACAGCAGGGGGATGGAGTGGCCTGCCGCTTGGTGCAGCGTTAGGATGCCCTCAGAACGGGCCTCTGTGGGTTGGAACAGGCTGCGGCGCACCATCTGGGGCTTGGGCCGCTTCAGCACCACCTGGCGGCCGGTGTCCCGGTCCACGGCAGAGCGCACTTCGTAGTCTGCCCCCGTGCCCAGGATGCTGCCCAGGTCATACCGCGCCAGGTCTACCTGCTCCATTGGCCGCCTCTCCAGAGCTATCAGCAATCAGCAATCAGCAATTGGCCTCAAGAGTATAGCACCGGTGAAAGAGCGTGTGAGCAGGGAGCACATTTGCTCAGGGTCATTCCATTGTCACCGGAGGTAGGGGCGGACACGCAGGTCTGCCCTGTGTCCAGAAGGTCTGACGAAGGCGCACACGCAGGTGCGCCCCTAGGGGACTCCCCAGAATGAAAAGACCCTGGGACAATTGCTCCTTCCCCTTGCCAAGGGGGAAGGCGGCATTGCACGAAAAGTGATTGCGCCTAACGGGAAATGCCATCCTGAGCGAAGCGAAGGATCTAAAAACGCTGTCGTATGAACGCTGGTCGAGCCTGGTTGGCCGGGTTTCTAGATTCCTCGTCGTCCCGATGGAATCGGGACTCCTCAGAATGACAGTTTTTGTGCAAGGCCGGGGGAAGGTTGGGATGGGGGTGGTCTTCGCTGACCTCGCCCCCTTTCGTAAATGGGGTTGGGGGGATTATTCGGGATTTCCTACCCTGGCCGCCGACCCACCAGGCTTACCCAGTCCTCCCGCGGCCGCCGCTCAATAGGGGCAAACCCCAGGGCGGCCAGGGCGTCGTGGACTCCCTGCTCCTGGTCCTGAATGATGCCGGAGGCCACCAGGCTGCCGCCGGGCTTGAGCACCGGCAGAATGAAGGGGGCGCGCTCCTGCACCGCCCGGGCCGAGATGTTGGCCACCACCAGGTCAAACTGGTCCGGCTGGGCCTGGGGATGGGGCACCGTGCCGGTGGCTAAAGCCACCTGCGGCAGGATGCCCAGCCGCCGGAAGTTCTGGCGGGCGGCGCGCACCGCGTCTGGGTCTATGTCCAGGGCCAGCACCGAGGCCGCGCCCAGCTTGATGGCGGCGATGGTGAGGATGCCGGAGCCGGTGCCCAGATCCAGGACGGTCATGCCCGGCTTCACCAGAGTTTCCATAGCGGTTAGGCAGGTGTAGGTGGTGGGGTGGTAGCCGGTGCCAAAGGCCATGCCCGGGTCCAGCTCAATCAGCACGTCGCCGGGACTGGCCTGGTATTCAATCCAGGAGGGCTTGATGACCAGCCGATGGCCCACCCGCAGCAGGCTGAAGTGAGCCTTCCAGGAGTTCTGCCAGTCTTCGCCTTCGTCCAGGGGTCTTACTTTCAGCTCCCCCAGGGGCTGCAAAAGGCTGGCCAGCTTGACGCCGATCTCGATGCGGGCCATGCGGTGGCGGGAGGTGTCCGCCAGGTAGGTGCGCAGCAGCACCTGGTCGGGGCCTTCCTGCTCCATGCTCACGCCGTGGCCGTAACGGTCGAAGAGGTAGGAGATGGGTTCCACGTACTCGTAGGGTACGACGATGCTCAGTTCTTGCCAGATCATGGGTGCAGCACTAACCCAGAGCGTCTTTGATGCGGCCAAACAGTCCCTTGTCCTTGCCGGATGCGTCGGCTTCGGCGTCGGCTTCGGGCTTGTTTGGCTCCAGGGAGCGGGCGAAATCCTCCAGCAGCTTGCGCTGTTGGGCATTGAGGGACTTGGGCACCTGCACCTGCACCGCTACCCGCAGATCGCCGCGGCGGTGGTCCTCCAGGTGGGGCACCCCCTTGCCCTTGATGCGGAACTCGGCGCCAGGCTGGGTGCCCTGGGGAATCTTCAGGTTCTCCGGATCCCCATCAAGGGTAGGTATCTGCTTTTCCGTACCCAGGGCGGCTTCGGCCACGTTCAACCACAGCGGGTATAGCAGGTCATATCCCTCTCTGCTGAACACCTTGTCGGGTTGGACCTCTATGTACACGTACAGGTTGCCGTTGGGACCGCCATTGCGCCCCACGTCGCCCTCGCCGGTCAGGCGCACCTGCATGCCGTGCTCTACTCCAGCGGGGACGCGCACCGCTAAACGGCGCTGGCGGCGCTCCACGCCGTTGCCGCGGCACTGGGTGCAAGGCGTTTCAATTACGCTGCCCCGGCCCTGGCAGGTGGGGCAGGCGCCAATGTGGGCAAACTGGCCAAACACGCTACGCTGGGTGCGCCGCACCTGGCCGCTGCCCCGGCAGGTGCCGCAAGTCTTGGCGGTGGTGCCTGGCTCGCTGCCGGAACCGGTGCAGCGCTGGCAGTCCTCTGTGCGGGGCACTTCCACTTCCTGCTCCACGCCAAAGGCCGCTTCCTTAAAAGACAAGGTCATCCGGTATTGCAGGTCGCCGCCCCGCTGGGGTTCCCGCGCGCGGCGGGCTGAAGTATCGCCGAAGAAAGAGTCAAATATATCCCCAAAGCCGCCAAAAACGTCAAATCCGTCAAAGGGCCGGTCAAACCCGCCATTGCCGCCCACCCCGGCGTGGCCGAAGCGGTCGTACTGGGCGCGCTTCTTGGCGTCGGCCAGCACCTGGTAGGCCTCGTTAATCTCCTTGAACTTCTCCTCGGCGTCGGGGCTTTTGTTGCGGTCAGGGTGGTACTGCATAGCCTTCTTGCGAAAGGCCTTGCGGATCTCCTCTTCATTGTCGGTACTGGATACGCCTAGGACCTCGTAGTAATCGAGTTTTGGCATGAGGAACTTACTCTTTTATCAATTCCAAATTATTTGAAGGCAATCTTATAAATTATAGTGCAGCCTTTAGCTTGTGCTCAATAGCGCGTATTCACTCACCTAAAATGTTACCCAAAGGGGTATGGTTCCCTCAGCTAGAAATGTTACCGAGGGAATCATGGCGAGTGAAGAGAAGATGACCGTGGATGAACGGCGCAAGTACCTGAAATTGAT
>VGZV01000015.1 GCA_016872385.1 SAR202 cluster bacterium
CGGCTGGGGCAGCACCCCAAGCTTGCCCCGGCAGCCAATCACAGGGACCCGGCAACAATGCTTCGGTAACATTCCTGGATCAGTGAATCATCTGCCCTTCGGTAACATTCTTGTTTGAGTTGACACGGGGCACCCTTTGGCACCAAAAAGTTTGTGCAACGAACTATAATATTCGCCATCTGACACTTGATGGGCATACGGCGGCATGTTTGGGGCCTGTAACCCTTGCACAAGCATTACATGCGGCGATGAGGCGATGATTTGACTGGCCCCAGTGCTAGCCCTACAATGCAGGCACTCTGCCAAGTATACTGTAATCAGTGAGAGGAGCTTTCACATGGGCTATCAGCATGTTCTGTTGGAGAAGACTGAGGGAGTGGCCATCATTACGCTGAACCGGCCGGAAGTGCTAAACGCCATGAACTTCCAGCTGACCATGGAACTGAACGACGCCATGACCGCCGCCAACATTGATGATGAAGTTGGCTGCATCATCCTCACCGGGTCCGGCCACAAGGCTTTTTCCGCGGGGGGCGACATCCACGAGCAGCGCACTGACGCCCGGGAGCGCACGGAAGAAGAGCGGGAAGCCCGGTCGGCGCAGCGGGCCCAGTGGCAGTACCAGTTGTCCGCCTCGCCCAAACCTACTCTGGGCATGATGAACGGGCTGGCCTACGGCGGCGGGTCGGTGCTGGCTTCCTCCCTGGACATGCGGGTGGGCTGCCAGCATTCTACCTTCCGATTCCTGGCCGCGGCCTACGGGCGCATCAACTCCACCTGGACGCTGCCCAACCAGGTAGGCTGGCCCATCGCCAAGGAGTTGCTGTTCACCGGCCGCGTGGTTGAGGCCGAGGAAGCCCACCGTATTGGGCTGCTGAACCACCTGGTGCCCTGCGACCAGCTGAAGGCCAAAGCAATGGAGATTGCCACTACCATTGCCAAGAACCGCAGGGAGTCCATAACCGGCATCAAAGAGCTGCTGCTACAGCACCTGGGAGAGAACTTGCACCAGCAGTTCCTCAACGAGAAGGACTTCACTACTCACAAGGTAAGGGGTTACGGGGCCGACCAGGCTTTCCCGGAGTTCATATCCCGCCGGGGAAGAAAGCTGGATTAGCCAATAGCTCCTAGCCATCGGGTTTCAGCAATCAGCCCCCACCCGTCTCACACTGGTGGGGGCTGACATTTGCCGGTTGACGGCTGATAGGTGCGCTGGAGATAGATTTAATCTTGGAACAGTTGATTGGCGTCAGAAGGCAGGGAGGACATATGCAGAAGATTACCCCATTCTTATGGCTTAATGACCAGGCCGAGGAAGCGGCGGAGTTTTACACCTCCATATTCAGGGACTCCCGAATCCTCAACGTGACCCGCAGTGAAGCGTCCGACAAGATGTCCGGCAGACCAGCAGGCACCGCCATGACCGTGGCGTTCCAGATTGGCGGGCAAGAGTTCATAGCCCTCAACGGCGGCCCCACTTACAGTATCACCCCGGCCATCTCCTTTGTGGTGAACTGCGCCGACCAGCAAGAAGTTGATTACTACTGGGAGAAGCTTACCCAGGGTGGCGGGCAGGAAGTGCAGTGCGGCTGGCTAACGGATAAGTACGGCCTGTCATGGCAAGTTGTTCCTGCCATGCTGTGGGATTTGCTGCACGACCCGGACCACACCAGGTGCGAGCGGGTGATGGCCGCACTATTGCCAATGAAGAAGATTGACATCGCGGGGCTGGAAAGGGCCGCCAGCAACGCCTGACACCAAAAAAGTCCAGGGTGTTCTAATTCGCACGGACAAGGCGGCTGGCTGCCCGGCCTTTAGCCGGTTACCGTGCCCTTGGTGCTGGGCACCTGGCCAGAGGCCCGAGGGTCATGTTCTACCGCATCCCGCAGGGCGCGGGCCAGGGATTTGAACAACGCTTCGGCCTTGTGGTGGGGACTGGTGCCCGCCAGGACTTTGGCGTGCAAGTTCAGCTTCCCCTCGACGGCAAAAGCCTCAAGAAAGTGGCGAATCAAATCGCCGGAGAGGGTCTCCACCATCACTCCATCCAGGCCGGTGTCCACCACGGCGTAGCCCCGGCCGCTGAGGTCCAAAGCCACCTGCACCAGAGTCTCATCCAGCGGGACCAAGGCATGACCCATGCGCCGGATGCCTCTGGCGTCGCCCAGGGCCTGGTGGAAAGCCCGGCCCAGGGTAATGGCCACGTCCTCCACCAGGTGGTGCCAGCCGGTGTGCACATCCCCCTGGGCGTCCAGAGTTATGTCAAACAGCCCGTGGCGGGCAAGCTGGCAGACCATATGGTCCAGGAACCCATTGCCCGTGGACACCTGGTAGCGCCCCTGGCCGTCCAGGTCAACTGTCAGGGCGATTTTGGTCTCGCCGGTCTGGCGCTGGAGGGAGGCGCGGCGCGGGCTGGGAGACTGATTGGCCGTCTGGGTCATCCCATCAACTCCTTCAAGGCGGCCACCACAGCATCGGTCTCCGCGGGCAGGCCGACACTGGCCCGGACGTAGTCCTTGAGCCTGCCGCCCCCAAAGTAGCGCAAGAAGATTCCCTTGCGGCACAAGCCGTCAAAGATTTCCTGGCCCCGGCCCTCCGGCAGCTGGCACAAGATGAAATTGGCCTGGGAAGGCCAAGCCTTGATGCCGGGAATCTGGGCCAGCAGCCCCATCATTCGATCCCGCTCGGCCACAATGGCCCTCACCCGGCGCAGCAGGGTGGGCCGGTCGGACAGAGAGGCGATTAGGGCCTCCTCCGCCGCCACGTTGACGCTATAAGGAGGCTTCATGGCCATCATGGTCTGGGCCAAGCCCGGGTCCATCACGCCCAGGCCAATTCGCAGGCCGGCCAGGCCAGCCCACTTGCTGAAAGTCCGCAGCACAATCAGGTTGGGATACTGCTGCCGCAGAGGCAGAACGGTCTGCCCGCAAAACTCATAATAGGTCTCGTCCACCACCACCGGCACGCCCGTGTCCAGCGCGGCCCTAATCTGGGCCTGGGATGCTACGTTCCCTGTGGGGTTATTGGGCGAAGCGAAGAATACCGCCTTGGTATTGGGGCCAATGGCGGTGACCATGGCCTCCACATCAATGTCAAAGTTCTCGTCCCGCGGCACAGCCACAGCTTTGCCGCCGCAGACTTCCGCCGAGAAGGCGTACATGCCAAAGGTTGGCGTGGGTATGACGATGTTGTCCCCCGGAGCCAGAAACATCCGCAGCACCAGGTCTATTAGTTCATCGCTGCCGTTGCCCGCCACAATGGACTCAGGCGCAACATCCAGGTATTGGGACAGGGTATTCCGCAGGCGGCGCTGCTCAGGGTCAGGGTAATGGTTGTAGTGCTGGTAGCGGGCCAGCGCCTCCACAACTTTGGGTGACGGCCCAAAGGGATTTTCGTTGCCGTTAAGCCGGATAATTTTTTCCGGCGGGATGCCGGCCTTCTCCGCCATGACCTCCATGGAGTCCACTCCCTGGTAGGTCTGGAGCCGCTGGATGTGGGGCAACAGGAACTGTCTAACGTCGTTGTTCATTGCTTAACCTTGCGTGGGGTGTGAATCTACCCCTCACCTCTTTCCTCTCCCACCAGGGGAGAGGAGGTTTCTGACACGCCCTCTCCATCGATGGGCTTTGTTCCAGATGTCATTCTTCGTCCCGATTGCATCGGGACGAAGAATCTAAATTTCCGGAAGTTTAGACCCTTCGTCCTTCAGCCGAAGGACTCAGGGCGACAAGAATTGGATGAAAATCGTATTCTCTCAGCGAAATCGTTACTTTTGAAACAAGGCCCCCTCGATGCGAGAGGGTTGGAGTGAGGGTGACTCCCTCACAACTAGGACCCCGCCGCCAAACTGTCCAGCCTGATTTGCACCGCCCCGGAGTGTCCGCTGAGGCCCTCGGCTTTGGCAATCTGCACCGCCGCGGGTCCCAAGGCCTGGAAGTCCCGGGAGCTTAGGCCCACCACCGGCATGGTGCGCAGGAAGTGGTGCACGCTGAGGGCAGAACCAAACCTGGCGGTGCCGCCGGTGGGCATAACATGGCTGGGGCCGGCAATGTAGTCGCCCATGACTTCCGGCGAGTATTCCCCTAAGAACAGACCGCCGGCGTGCTTCACCTTATCTGCCCAGGCCCAGGGATCGGCCACCATCAGGCAAAGATGCTCCGGCGCAATGCGGTTGGCTAGCGCAACGCCGTCCTCCAAGTTCTCCACCAGAACCACACGCCCTTGCCGCTCCAGGGCCTGCCGGGCCAATTCCCCCCGGCTGATGGCCGCCAGCTGCCGGTCCAACTCTCCCTCAATGCGCTCCACCAGGGACGGCGAATTGGTTATCAGGATGGCCGTGGCCAGGGGATCGTGCTCGGCCTGGGCAATCAGGTCGGCGGCGCAGAATGACGGCTGGGCCGTATCGTCGGCTAGCACAATAGTCTCGGTGGGGCCAAATATACCGTCTATGTCCACCTGGCCCTGCACCAGCTTCTTGGCGTAGGCCACGAAAATGTTGCCAGGGCCGCAAATTTTGTCCACTTTGGCGATGGACTGGGTGCCGTAGGCTAGGGCGCCAATGGCAGGCACGCCGCCCACCTGGTACACGGCATCCACACCGGCGATGTGGGCTGCGGCCAGCACCGCGGGATTCAGTGCCTCCGCTCCCCGGCGGGGCGTGACCAGCACAACTTCTTTGACGCCCGCCACCCGCGCGGGGATGGCGGTCATCAGCACCGTGGAGGGATAGGCCGCCGAACCTCCGGGGGCATATAAGCCCACCCGCTCCAGGGGTCGCAGCAACTCGCCCAGGCCTTGCTGCCGGTCCAGCCACGGGGTGGGCATGGTGGACTGGTGGTAGGCGTGGACCCGCTGGGCGGCCAGTTCCAAAGCCTGGTAAAGCTCCGGCGAAACCTGGCTACGGGCCTGCGCCAGCTCGGCCTCGTCCACCCGCAGGTCAGCCAGCTCTGCGCCATCCAGCAGGCGGGCGTAGTAGCGGAGGGCAAAGTCCCCCTGCCGCCGCACGTCCTCCAGCATTCGCACCACCGATTGGGCTGGCGAGACGCCCTCGCCAAAGGCTTCGCGGGTACGCTCCAGGACTGATTCCGGCAAGCTGGTCATGTCCAGGGGGTCCCGGCGAACCAGGACGCCCTGGGCTTCTTCAAGACCATGTAGGGTGGTGAGCTTCATGGACTCCTTTTACAGGCAGAAGGCTCAGGAGGGTGGAAAAATTGATGCATTTCCCTACTCCAGCCACTCCCTGGCCAGGGCGAGGGTCATATCCAGGGCCTGCTGCTGGTAGGCGGCCAGCTTTTCCTCTGGGATTTTAGCATACACCCGCTCCAGGCTGCGGGGCATCTCTTCCAGGAACTGGTCCACCACCACTTGCACTTCAGCGTTGTCCCGGTACATGCGGTTCATGGCCCGCTTTAGCCGCTGCCAGCTAAATTCCCAGCCCAGGAACCGCTGCACCCAGGCCCGCCATTCCTGCAATACCTGGTCATCAAAAAAAGCCACAGAAACGCCGCTTTCGGCGCAGGCCAGGGCGGCAGTGGCCTGGGGGAACGCGGGCATGGCCTGGGACACCCTGCGGTCCATGTCCAGCTGCAGGGCCCGGTCCCACAAATGGGCCTCCAACTGGGTGCCAGTGGCGCGGCCTTCCTCGCCCAGGGAATGATCAAAGTGGGGACGGAATACCGTGGTAATCCACACCTCGTCGGCAGTCAGGTGGCTGACATAGCCCAGCAGGAAAGCGCGGGTGGCGCTGGAAACACGGGCCTGGTCAGCCAGATCCGGGTGGCGCTGGAACATCTCACGGGTGCCTTGGCCCACTTGCTCCACAGACAAAGGCGCAAAATGGGTGCGCTCCCTGGGCCAGTGGGTCATGGCCCGCACGTCAGGCGCGCTGGAACCCAGCCAGCAGCTACCCAGGTTATCATGCAGGAAACCCCAGTCCAGCCGCTCCGCCGTCTGGTAGGCCAGGTACAGGTGCATGGGGAGGTTAGGCATGACGCCGCCCAAAATCCCCCCCGCCTCCCTTTCGCAAAGGGGGGCCAGGGGGGATTTCATTGCCAGACGAATCTCTCACCAATGTACCAGCCAGCTTTCGATACGCCTCCGACTCGCCGCCAAAAAGGTAGCTGACCTGGGTGGCCGAAATGTCCACCGCGCCACAGTCGCGGAGGTGGGATACTACGTCCAGCAGCCGGTCCTTTTTCACCACCAGGCTCACGCCGTACCAGTCCTCTTCAGCAACGTTATAAACACGGGCGATGGTCGGCCCCCGCAGCCCGGCCAGCTCCGGGCGGGCCAGGATGGTGGCGCTGACCTCCTGGGGCGAGCGGCCCCGCACGTTGGCGCTAAGACGGTAGTAAGGCTCGGCGCGCATCCTGGCTTCCACCATTTCCAGGAACTGGCGGGCCAGCTCTAGGGTCTGGCGGGACTGGCCCAACTGCAGGGGATTGCCGATGACGCAGGCCTGGGACGACAGGATGGTGCCGCCCTCCAGGGTCTTGAGGCGGTTTTCCCTCAATGTGGCGCCGCTGGCTGTCAGGTCGGCGATGAGGTCGGCATAGCCGGCGGCGGGGGCCGCCTCCAATGCGCCACTGACGGCTACCAGGGTGAAGTAGTTGATGCCCCGGCGGAACAAGTAGCGGCGCAGGAGCTTGGGGTATTTGGTGGCAATCCTCAGCTGCTGGCCCCGGCCGTGAAACTCCAGGGCCAGGTCCGCCAGGTCATCCACGGAAGCTACATCCAGCCAGGCCTCTGGCACCGCCAGCACAAAGTCGCACCGGCCATAGCCCAGGTCTTCCATCAAAGTTACGGCGCGGGTCTCGTCAGTACAGTACTCAATGGCCCGGTCCAGGCCCGTGATGCCCAGGTCAACGCTGCCTTCTTCCACCTTCTGGGTGATGTCGGCAGTGCGCTGGAATAGCACGGACACGCCAGGCACGGCTGGAATGGCGCCGGTGTAACGGCGGGCGTTGGGGCGGCGCACCGTCAGACCGCAGTCCCGCAAAAAGGTCAGGGTGGACTCGTGCAACTCGCCGTCGCTAGGCAGGGCTAGCCGCAGGCCCCCGGATGCGGCCCGCTCGCGAACATCTTTTTCAGGCTGACGTGATAGCATGGCAGCGCCGCCTAAAACTTCACTCCCGGCAGCTCCATCAGGGATTCCAGGTTGTAAGCAAATCCCAGGGCAGGCACCGCCCCACGACTTCCCAAGGCCCGCGCCAGGCCGTCGTAACGGCCGCCGCCGCCCACCACCATCTGGGGTTCATTGCCGTCGCCGGAAGGGCAGGCCGCCTGGAAGACCAGGCCGTTATAGTAGGCCAACTCCCTGACCAGGCCAAAGTCCACTTGCACCTGGCCCGCCAGGTCTGGCTCACCTTCCAACAGTCCGGCCAGGTTGCTCAGCCGGTCCAGGGCGCTTTCGTTGGCGCCAGCCTTGGCCAGCACGGGCCGCGCCCGCTCCAGCACCTCTGGGGGCGTGCCTTGCAGCGGCGCCAACTGCGCTACCAACTCCAGGCCGCGAGTCACTTGCTCCGGAGTGTCGCTGCCCCGCAACTTCCGCAGCAGGCGCTCCACCACATCCTCGGAATTGCGCTGGCCCAGGCCGCCGCTGGTCCGTGGCGGCAAAACAGCAGCGGATGCCAGGGCAGACACAGGTTCCCCGCCCTGCCAGCGGAACAAGCCCTCCAGCACTTGCCGGGCCTGGCTGTCATCCAATCCAGCGATGGCCGCTGCCAGGCCACCCTGCTCCGGCCCACGGCCCGCCAGGTTCAACTCCCTGGCTCTGGCCAGAACCTGGGGAAGGGCTTCAGTGCCCCGGCGCAGCACGGACACCTGCCCCAAAACAAAGCTCTTGGCCCGGTCCGATAGGTTGAGGGCGTCCAGCACACCATGCAGCACCCCAGCATCGGCCAGCGCCAGGCGCACGCCGGAGATGCCTAGACAAGCGGGCACCTGGGCAGCGACAGATATAATTTCAGCGTCGGCCGCCACTCCCGACGCCCCAATCAGCTCTGCTCCCGCCTGGGTGAACTGGCCGGGCCGCCCATTCTCCTCAAACCGAAACACTGGACCGGCGTACTGGAATCGCGCAGGCAGGGGAATACCGGAAGCGTGCTCCAGGTAGTGGCGCATGATGGGCGCGGTGAACTCGGGCCGCAGGCTTACCTGCTGGTTGCCCGAGTCGGTGAAGCTGTACATTTGGGAGGCTAGCGCCCCGCCGGACTTGCGCAGGAAAAGCTCGGTAGGCTCCAGGATCGGAGTCTCCACCGGGCGGTAGCCAAACCCCTCCAGCAGTTCTTGAACCCGGTCCTGGCAGGCGCGGCGCATCCGCCAGGAATCCTGGGACAAATCCACCATACCAGGGAGCCGCGTTACAGGCCGCATCGCTGAAGCTATTGTAACCCAGGGGCACCATTGGTTCAACGGCGTCGCTATAGGCCGGAACCCCTCTTCGCCGCTGGAGGAGGGAGGAATTCCTTGCTGCGTGCCCTGCAACTGTAGAATTGTATATGGGTGTTTTCTACTTCGGCTCGGTTACCCCGTACTGTTGTTCCAATTCGTACACGTGGGGCAGACCCAGCAGATTGGCAACGTCCCAGCGGGTGCCGTAGCGTTTGGGGTCCACCTTGCCGGTGCGCTTCAACTCTTCAAAGGAGTCATGCACCTGCTTGTACACCAGCCAGATGGTGCTGCCGCAAATCATTAGCCGGTAGCCCATTGCAGCCACGTCCTGGGTGGGCAGCAGGTCGCCGTTATACATGCGGGGCAGGTCGGCCAGGTCCTGGGCATAGCTGCGCAGGTCTTCCACCGTCTTGATGCCATCCACAAACACCATGTCGGCACCGGCATCTATGTAGGCCTTGCAGCGGCGCACCGTATCCTCCCAGCCGGTGACGGCATAGGCGTCGCAGCGGGCAATGATTACAAAGTCCGGGTCAGTCCGGGCATCCAGCGCGGCGCGAATTTTTTGCACGTGTTCTTCGACGGAGATGACCTGCTTGCCCTCAAAGAACCCGCACTTTTTGGGAAATAGCTGGTCTTCTATATGGATGCCCGCCACACCGGCGGCCTCATACTCCCGCACGGTGCGCTGGACGTTCAGCGGATTACCGTAGCCCGTGTCAGCGTCACACACCACCGGAATTTTTACGGCGTTGGCGATGAACTTGGCGTTGGCCACCATTTCTGTCATAGTCAGCAGGCCCACGTCTGGAAAACCCCGCTCCGCGGCAGTGCCCGCGCCAGTCATGTAGACTGCCTTGAAGCCCACGGACTCGGCAATTTTAGCGTGGAGGGCGTTCAGCACAAAGGGCGCAACGACCATCTGGCCCGATGCCAGCATCCTCCGGAGTTGGGTAGTGGTTTTCATAGAATGAACCTCCTTGTTCTAAAGTTGGTGGCTTGCCACCAGATTAAACCGCAAGTCCCTGGCCCAATCACCCCTGATCCAGCCATCGGGCGCGACGTCCGCGGCCTGGGATTCCAGCCTCATCATAATTAGCTGGCCTCCCGCACGCCACAACATTGGCGACTCTCCAGGATGTGACATTAGTTCACTGACCACACCTTTAGCGAAAACTACGGCACTAAGGAAGGCATCCTCCGACAATGTGGCCTGCTGCATTAGGAAAATGCGCGGCTTGAATTCGTGGTCGCCACCTTGCGAGCCCACCGCCACACCATAGACTTCTTTCAGTAACTGACTCACTTTGCTATGGAGATTGCGAATGGGCATGGCTTGTTTGGCGTTTTGCGGATCGTCAAAGTCCAGGAAGATGTGGCCAGAAGCGCTGCCAACGGCAGGTTGGAAGGGGCGCAGGGCGAATCCCCTGGCTCCGCGGGCCAAGCGATGAAGCCCAGCGTCCAGCGACGCCACTGCCTCTTCTGGGCATAAGATGAATGCAGAGAGGGGCATGTTCACCGGAAACATTTCGGATGCCCAGTTAGCATACTGGCCGCAAATAATTTGGCGCGCCTGATATATCCTGGCTGTAAACGCCGCTTCTGGAACCAGACCGATCATGTACCTAATTGACACAGCAGTCTTCCGCAACCAGCTAAAGGTTGGCCTCACCCAGCCGCCTGGCGAGTTCGGGAAAGCTGACCGCCTCCAGGTCCGGCGGCAGGCTAGAATCGCCGTAGGCAGCGCCAGTGCGGTTCACGTAAGCGCCCAGCAAACCGGCAGCCCGTGCGCCCCGCACGTCCCAGGCGTGGGAGGCCACGTGCATTACCTGCCGAGCCTCCAGGCCCAGGGTGCGCAGGGCCGTCTGGTACACGCCAGGGTGGGGCTTGTACACTCCCGCCTGCTCGGCAGATATTATCTGGTCCACGGGGATGGAAAGATTGCCGACGGCCCGGTGCAGGGAAGCCAGGTCGCCGTTGGAAAGCACGGCCAGGGTGTACCGGCTGCGCAGGGCCTGGAGACCTTCCTGCACGCCGGGGTACAGATTGCCCTGGTCGCGGGAAGCCAGCAGCGTGTCTAGGTCGCCGGGGGTGTGGCGAATTCCCAGTCCATCCAGCACCTGGCCCAGGCAGCGGCGGCTAAGGCGTTCAAAGGATGTTCGCCCGCGCCCCAGCAGAGTCTCAATCATGGTTTCTTGGAAATAAGCCGACTCCCAGGTGCGCACCACGGCGCGCGGCTCGCCGGAGAATCCCTTACCCGCAAGAAACTGGGAGAAGGAGAGCAGAACACTGGACTCTACGTCCAGCAAGGTGCCATAGAGGTCCAGGGTCAAGACGCGGAGCGTGCTGCTGGCGGACATGGCTTTCACCCAGGGGATCAGCGTAGCTGGGATTATAGGTAGAGGGCCGCAGGGTGTCAACGCGCGGCTGGGAGCAGAAAGAGGGCCATTTCATTCTCAGTCATCTGTAGGGCCGCCCCTTGACGTGTCCCGTCGCCATGCCAGGGCGCAGCAAGCAGCGCCCCTATGGCATGGCATGGCGAGAATGAAACGATCCAGAAGACAGCAGGGATAATTAAGACGGCCAGCCGTACAAGCGGCTGAAGACTGGCCCTGCCACCGCCGACAACACTACCAGGACTATCAGCGCCACCAGCGCCAGCCACCAGGAAACCCGGCCCCCAGCGGCAAGGGGCAACGGCTCCCGTTCTTCCAGTTCCAGGGGCGGCAGGCCCAGCAATTCGCGCGCGTTTAGACTATCCCGCGGATAGACGTAAAGGGCATGGGGCAACTGGAACGCCGAACCCCACACCCCAGGGCCGCCCATCAGGCTGCGGGTGTAGCAAGGAATGCCCGCTTCTCGCAGCCGCTGCTCCGCCAGACGGGCCACGGCCTCGTTCTCCAGCACCGCCAGGCACTGGGGAGGCTCCTGTCGCATAGTACGCCCACCCATATCTGCTCCCACTTGGAAAATTATAGCAGAGAGAGGCTGTCAGGCTGCCCCAAGCGTGCTATAATACTGGCGCACCGTCGGCCGAGGTGGTGAAATTGGCAGACACGCGGTCTTGAGGGGGCCGTGGGCGCAAGCCCGTGTGGGTTCAAGTCCCGCCCTCGGCACCAGAACGGCCGGCAGCGGCCAAAAGTACGAGGCGACGTAGCCAAGTGGTTAAGGCGGAGGTCTGCAAAACCTCTATGCGGCGGTTCGAGTCCGCCCGTCGCCTCCATTCTTTTACAAACCCCTCCTACTTCTGGTTGCACCCAATCGTGCTTCGACCAGAGCTGCCGCACCACTGAGTGGAGAAGTGTCCCAACAATGTAAATGAGCCTTCCCGTGGAGCGTTGGGAAGCCCCTTCTTCCCCTGATCCTAACGCCAGCAGTTGTCGCTTATAGTAAGCATATCAGCATACGGTTCTACCCATATCGTATTTATCTGCCGGGGTGGCGAAATGGTAGACGCGGCGGACTTAAAATCCGCTACCTTAACCGGTGTGTGGGTTCGAGTCCCTCCCTCGGCACCAGACATTCCCTCCAGCAACCAGCACCACCGCCCACTTTATTATTGAAGGAGGCACCCGTATGGATTTTGGACTTCAAGGGAAGTACGCCATTGTAGCCGGCGGCGGCCGGGGCATCGGCAAGAGCATTGCACATGAACTGGCCAGGGAAGGCGCGGATGTGGTCATCGCTTCCCGGAGTTTGGAACAGCTCCAGGCCACGGCGCGCGAAATTGAGGATGAAACGGGGCGCAGGGTAATCCCGCTGCGCGTGGACGTTACGCAGAAAGACCAGGTGGACCAGATGGTGGCGGAGGCCGCCGACCGCCTGGGCGGGCTGCACATCCTGGTCAACAGCGCCTCGCTGCCTGGCGGATCGCCCGCCGCCATTGGCCCGGTGGAATCGGTCAATGAAGAAGACTTGCTCCGGGACTTTGACGTGAAGTACGTGGGCGCCCTGCGCTGCGCCAAGGCCGCCATTCCTTATCTGAAGCAACAAGGCTGGGGCCGCATCATCAACATCAGCGGCACCAACGCCCGCAACGCCGGGAACCTCAGCGGCGGCGCCCGCAACGCCTCCCTGGTGCACCTGACCAAGACCCTGTCGGTGCAGTTGGGCCGCCACGGCATCACGGTGAATTGCATCCACCCAGGCACCACCCGCACCGAGCGCACCCCCTCCCTGCTGGAAGCCCGGGCCAAGCAGCTGGGCGTCTCGCCGGAGGAGGCGGAAAAGCGGGACTTTGCTCCAGGCTCGCCCCGGGGCAACGCCATCGGCCGCATGGTGGACTCCTCTGAAATCGCTTTCCTGGCGGCCTTCCTGGCTTCGGAAAAGTCCTGGGCCATCACTGGCGAGGTTATTGCCGCCACCGGCGGGGCCGGCAACTCGGTTTACTACTAGACATTATGGAAGAAAGCGCCCCCATGTTGACCTTCCCCTGGAGATTGGGAAGGCTCAGCTGGGGGCGTACTATTTGACTCTCAGATTGCATCCGGGCATGGGGAACAGGGTCCACTTACAGCCGCACCCTTTTTAAGGCGTCATTCTGAGGAGTTCCGATGACATCGGGACGACGAAGGATCTGGGTGGGGCAAACACCCGCCACCCCAGACCCTTCGCTTCGCTCAGGGTGAACGATTGGAATTTTGTCAGGGGTTATTGGGGAGTATTGGCGGCTACCACGGCGTTGGGTGAATGGGCCACTTCAATGGCCTTGCCGCCCCGGTTAAAGCTCCCCGAAACCCGGTTGCCCCTAACAGATGCTCCTGGCGAGGCCAGCACCCGTATCCCATAATAGTCGCCCCCACCCATGATGCTCACCTGGTTGTCCAAGACCTGGGCATCAGGTGCACCCACCAGTTGGATACCGTCGCCGCCGGGGGCCGGCACGTTCACTACATTGTTGCGAACCACCACCTTGTCCCCATTGGCTACAATGCCCGCGGCAAAGGGGCCAACCGTAACTGTGTTGCCGGAGATTTCCACGTCCTCCGTCAATATACCCGTCACGCGAATGGCGTCCTCATTCCGGAACCTGGTAGTCACGTCATTGTCCAGCACCTGGACTCCCTGCGCGTTGGTCAATACAATTCCGCCTCTGCCAGGGCCATTGTCCCCATGCTGGGACAAGGTGAGGTTCTTGATTACAAGGTTGCGAATACCTTCGCCGACGATGGCCGGCGAGCCAAACTCCACTTTGTGCCCCCTGCCGTCCAACGTTATGTCATGCACACCCTGGGGAAAGAGAAAACATGAGCCGGAGCCCAAGGGCCGCAAGTCCTGGGTAAGCTCGTAAACGGTATTGGAGCGCTCCAATACCTGGCACTGGCTGACGGGCACGGTCCGCAGGTCAGGCTCCTGGGGTGCCGGGGGCGGCAGAGCAGGCCGCGCCTGTCCCTGGGGATGCAACCACCACACACCAGCCTCCGACCCAGTGGTCAGGGCAAACGCCGCCTGGGGCAGGTTAGGGTCAGGGGCCAGCCCTATGGCAGCGATATCGGCCACCAATTCCCAGGACACCCCCCCATTGATGGAGCGGAACACTCCGGCGTCCAAGGTTGCCAGCCACAGGCTGCCGTCGCCGGTCTGAAGCACCTTCCTGGGGCGGCGCCCAGTGATGTTCTGCTTGGTCCAGGTAAGACCGCCGTCGCTGGAGCGGAACAGGCCCGCAGTGTCGGCAGGCGCGTACATCACTTCAGAGTTGCCTGGAAGGATGTCCAGCAGGCTCCCGCGCACTTCCCCAAGGGCCGTCCAGGTTTGGCCACGGTCGCTGGAGCGATGCAGCTTGCCGCCATGGAGCGTATAGACCACAGCTGCGTCCACCGGATGCAGGAACACTCGCCGGCCTGCCTGGGGAAGCTCCTGCCAGGTCAGGCCCGCGTCCGTGCTCCGGAACAGCTTTTCGTCGCGGGTGCCATAGTACACGGCGCCAGGGTTACGGTGGTCCACCGTCACTACCGGAAACTTGGCCGGCAGCAGGTCGGCCCAACTGCGGCCGCCATCCACGCTTTTGAACAGGGCGCTTTCCTGCCCGGCATAGATGACATAGGGATCATTGGGGTCCGGCGCAATGCTGCGGATGCTGTCCAGGCCAAAGGTGCCCAGAATATCGTAGCGCCAGGTGCCGCCCCAGTCCTCGGATTTATGAACGCCGCGAGTATCGCTGGAGACCCACACAGCCCATCTGGTGGTCTCCAGGTCAGTCAAATTCATCCCATACACGCCGCGGGTAATCTCTTCCACCAGCACCTTGCCCGTGGCCGCACCAGCGCCCCGGAACAGGGTGTCGCTGGCTACATACAGCAGGTCATTCACCGGGTCAATGGCAAAGTCTTCAATCTCGCCGGAGTTATAGTTCTCCTGGGAGTTCACCATGACAAAACTGAGGCCGCCGTCAACGGTAACGTTAAAGTCCGGCTGGCCGTAATACACCAACTGAGGGTTCAGGGGATGCACGGCGATGCCCCAGGCCTCGGGCGCGGGTCCCCAGGTGATTCCGCCGTCCCGGGACACGCCCTTGGAGGTGAAGATTACCTGGGGGTCTTGGGGTGACAGTTTTACCGGCGTGCGCCCGCCGCCGCGGGAAAAAACCTTGTCCCAGGTGACGCCCCCGTCCTCCGAGCGCCACAGCTCCAGTTCACCATCAACTCCCGCCATGATGACCCGTGGCGAACTGGAGTGGATATCCATATCCCACAAGGCGGCGGTCACTCCGGGGATATTCAGCTGTTCCCAGGTAAGTCCCCCATCTCTGGAATGCAGCACAGCCCCGGTGCCAGCCAGGTAGATTTCATTGCGGTCCGCCGGGTTGATGAGAACAACTCTCCCGCCGCTAGCACCCTGGAGGGTGGTCCAGGTTGCGCCGCCATCAATGGTCTTGCGGAGGGCCTCCCGGGAAGCCAGGTACACTACCCTGGAGTCCCCAGGGTCAACGGCTATATCATTGGCCAGTTCCTGCCGCCTGAATAGCGTCCAGTTGTCGCCCCGGTCGGTAGTCTTCCAGACTCCGGCGCTGCCCACGGCATATAGCACCCGCGAGTCCTGCGGGTCGAAGCGAATATGGTGCCCGTCCGTGCCCGTCAGGGGCAGCAGTTCTGCCTGATATTGGTGCGGCCCAGGGATTCCGGGGGCAGGAGTGCCCAGCAGCGGAGGCCTGGTGGGAGTCGGCGATGGCAGCAAAACGGGCGGCGACGGCGTGGCAGGAATACGGGTGGGCGAGGGTAAAGGCGTTGGCATGAAGACCGTGGGTTCAGGTACAGGAGTAAAGACAGGCGTCTCAGCGGGAGGGGTAGGAGTAGCGGAAACGGTTGCTGAAGGAACGGGGGTAGCCATCACCGTAGGGTACGGCGTAGCGGAGGGCGGCAGGGCCGTGGGAGCCGGCGCAGTGCGGCAGGCCGCCACAAGCGCCAGGATCAGGGCGGCTGCCAGCCAGAGGGTGCGACTCCTAAACTCCACCGCGCTCCAGAGATTTCGTCGCCAGTTCCATTTTTAGAGGCTTAAATGCGATAGCTGCATTATATCAGCCGGAACCGCTTGGAGAATTACGGCCAGGCAGGGCCGCGGCTTGGCAGCTAAATTGCCGTGGTAGGGCGACGCTTCTTAGTGTAGAGTATATGCGGCTTGGCCCAAAGCAAGATTGGCATAGCAAGCGCACTAGAGGAGGTGGATATGCCTATTGAGAAGCTGTCCCCAGCACTGGACCACATAGTGTCTACCCGCCAGCAGATAAAGGAGTTGGGCCGGGGGTTTGGCGGGCAAGCAGGCCCCGCCGAGGGCCCGGTATGGTGGGATGAGGGCGGTTACTTGCTGTTCAGCGACATTGGCAACAACCGCCGAATGAAGTGGACGCCCGACGGGAATATCAGCGTTTTTAAAGAGCCGACCAACTACGCCAACGGCCTGACCCGCGACCCTCAGGGCCGCCTGCTGGCCTGCGAACACGGCACCCGCCGGGTGACGCGGGAAGAGCCAGACGGCAGCTTGACTGTGGTAGCCAACAGTTACCGGGGCAAGCGGCTGAACCGCCCCAACGATGTGGTGTGCCGCTCTGACGGGGCCATTTACTTTACCGACCCAGGGTTTCCCACTCCTGGCCTGGACCTGGACTGGAACGGCGTTTACCAGGTGACGCCAGACCTGAGCATAATTACGCTGATTAGCTGGGACTTCACTCGTCCCAATGGCCTGGCGTTTTCTCCTGATGAAAAGCTGCTCTACATCAATGACACTCGCCGCCGCCACATCCGGGTGTTTGAGCTGGAGCCTAACGGCATGCCGCTGCTGGCCACCGACCGGGTATTTTGCGACTTGAATGGGGAGCGACCCGGCAACCCGGACGGCATGAAGCTGGACGTGGAGGGGAATGTCTATTGCGGCGGATCGGGCGGCGTGTGGATAGTGGACTCTTCGGGCAATCACCTAGGGACCATCGTGCACGGCCAGCCGGCCACTACCAACATGGCCTGGGGCGGACCGGAATGGCGCACCCTGTTCATTACCACCCGCAACATCGTGTACAGCATTGAACTGAACGTGCCGGGCATTCCAGTACCCCCGCACAAGCCGTAGCGCTTAATCAATCCAAGTCTGGCATTTTTATTCCCGGCGAAGTGCAGAACCTGGAGAGTGCTGGCCCGGGCAATCCCAGGCTGCTTCTGTGGCACAAGAAAGGCCACCGCGCTAAGTGCGGTGGCCTGTTTCTTTTTTGACCAGGGGTCGAAGAATTACTTGGCGAACCACAAGCTGTTGGCGCGTACCCGCCGGTCAAACCGTGGCAAGAAGGTCAGCTTGGGGTCTACGGCGTAGAACACGGCCATTTCAAAGAATGGCACATGGACTACCTCATCCTTGTGGATATCCACATACTTCTGCAGCAACTTTTGCCGCTCGGCTCCAGATGCGCCCAGGGCCGCGGCAATGCCTTCCTGCACTCCGCCAGGAGACGGGTCGCAGAAGGTGGAGCGAATGTCAACGCAGGTCATGTACCGGTTAAGCTGGGGCCAAAATCCAAAGTCTCGTTGGACGGCGCGTCGTCGGTAAAGTCAGCCTGGACGCAGCTGGCGCCGCTCTTGGCCTTGGCCGCGATGAAGTCGGCATTGGTGGGCTTGTCCTTAGCCGGGTCACGGCCGCTAGCTCTAAGCACGTCGTTGACCGCCGTGCCGATGCCGCAGGCGCGAGTCTTTTGCCAGACCGAGGGGTCTACGACACTGACCTTGACGTTCATACCCACGGCCTTCAGGTAGGACTGTACCGACTCATAGACCTCCACCTGCTTTGGGATGCGCGTGCCGCGGCCCGTGATGGTTATCACATTATCAGGATTGTAGTTGGCCTTGGCCAGCAGTTGCTTAGCCAGGGCAGGGTTATACTCGTAGGGGACGGTGTTCTCTTCCGTTGCGCCAATAACGCCCGGCCAGACTATGTTGCCCCGGCACTTGGTGGCGCCGTAATGTAAAGAGCCCACAATCTCCTTGCAGTTGATGGCGTGGACAATGGCCTGCCGGACTTCCTTTTTCTTCAGCTCCGGATGCCAGAGGGCGTTGGGGCGCAAGACAAAGATTTCCGCTGAACCGCCGGACCGGACCAAGTTCTTGGACAGGGAACCCGCAGTATCTACCCCTATGTCCCACCCAATATCTGCCTCGCCAGCCTTGATCATAGCCCCGATAACAGTGGGTTCACCCCGCCACTGCCAGATCAGGGTTTTGATGCGCGGCTTCTGGAACTCAAAGTGGTCTCCGGCGGGAACATAATCCTGATACGCCTCCGCGGTGAGGGAAACGCCAGACTTCCACAAATTGGAATCAATCTGACGCCATTAGTCCCCTGACCATGAGGCAGCGGTGTTAAGCTAAGACCAATCCGCTGGAACGCAGCACTTACAGCAGGGGCCTTGACCAGGCTTCCCCCAGGAGAGCCCAGTGAACCTGGGGGAGCAGAATCAGGACTTGGGCAGCGCTGTCAGCAGGTTCTCTGAGGTAGTCACCCAGCCGAAAATGCCACCCTGGGCTTTGATGATCTCCAGCGCCGAGGCGTGACGCCGTGGATCGTAGGCCGCCATGCAGTCGCTTAGAACGATGCCATTATAGCCGCGGTCGTTGGCACCGGAGATTGTGGTGCCGCAGCAAACGTCAGTGGTGACGCCAGCAAACAGCAGGCTCTGGATGCCGCGCCGCTTTAGCAACTGGTCCAGATCCGTGCAATAAAAGGCGCACTTGCCCGGCTTGTCCACCACTGTCTCACCGGGCAGAGGCGCCAGTTCATCAATAATGGCGTGTCCCGGTTCGCCCCGCACCAGTATCCGGCCCATGGGACCTGGATCGCCAATGCGGCGGCCCTCCGGCCAGCGCAGCAATTTGGTCTGGGGACAGTCGCTCAAATCGGGCAGATGCCCTTCCCGGGTGTGGACCACCAGCAATCCCAAGCGACGGGCGGCCTGCAACACCCGGCGGACAGGTTGAATGGCCCGCCGGAGCAATGACACGTCGTTGCCCAGGGACTCGCCGTAACCGCCTGGATACAGGAAGTCCTTCTGCATGTCAATCACCACCAGCGCAGTGAACAGCAGGTCAATGGTAACGGGAGTTGGCTCAGCCTCGATTATCAATGCAGGCACAGGTGCACACCCTTTCTAAATCGTCCTCTGACCAGGGTAATAACCTTTGGCACTCCTGCCGCTTAACCCCCGGTTCCCGCCAAGGCCCGCTCCAAACCAGCCGCCAGGGACATTAGCCGTGCGTCTTCGGTGGGCCCGGCCACCAACTGCGCGCCCACGGGGAGGCCCGCTCCGGTAAAGCCACACGGGACCGACACCGCCGGGAACCCAATGAAGCTCCAGGGGATGCAGTTCAGCGACAATACCAGGAAGTATTTTTCCACTTCCTCGCTCTTGGGCGCAGGCACCCGGCAGGTAGGCATCAGCAGGGCGTCATACTGTCCCAGCAACTCCAGCATCCTGGCCCGGAATTCCTCCCGGTACCGCTGGGCTTGCAGGTATGTTTGCGCCCCGACTTTAGAAGCCTCGTCCAACTGGTCAGCCACGGGTTGGGTGTACAGGGCCGGGTCGGCGTTAAAATCCCGGTGGTAGTTGGCTGCCTCACACCGGCTGACCACCAGACCCATAGAGTTGCACCGGGAGAAGTCCTGGGTGGCAGGCTGGTGTATTGTCACCACCTTTACACCCGCGGAACTCAAAGCCAGGACCGCGTCGTTGAAGCGGCGCAGCACATCCGGTTCAGCGTTGGCCAGGGCAGCAGCGGGCACGCCCACGCGCAGCCCTTGCAGGTCCCGGTTCAAATGCGCGGTAAAGTCGCCCCCAGGCCCTTCCAGAGTCAGGGTGGTCAGCATGATGGCCGAGTCTTCAACGGTGCCCGCCAACATTCCAATGTGGTCCAGACTCCAGGACAGGGTGATGACGCCGCTGGCGGGCACAAGGCCGAAGGTGGGCTTGAAGCCCACTACGCCGCACAGGGCAGCAGGCACCCGCGTAGAGGCGCGGGTATCGGTGCCCAGGGAACCCAAGCACATGCCGGTGGCCACGCTGATGGCCGAACCGCCACTGGAACCCCCGGGGTCCCGGCTGGCATCCCAGGGGTTGCGGCTTTGTGGAGTGGTGACTCCCAAGGCAAATTCGTGGGTGTGGACTTTGCCGGTGATGATGGCGCCCGCGCGCCGCAGCAGGGCCACCGCCGGGGCATCTTCCCGCGCCACATTGTTGGCCAGCACCCTGGAACTAGCAGTGCAAGGCATGCCCGCCACGTTGATCACATCTTTTACGGTGATGGGGATGCCATGCAAGGGTCCGCGGAGCTTGCCTTGCCGTCGCTCCATGTCCAGGGCTTCCGCCTGGGCCATCCAGTGCTCTGCAGCAATAGCGTGAACAAAGGCGTTTAGCTCTGGATTGCGGCGGGCCACAGCGTCCAGACACTGGTGGGCCAGTTCCACCGCAGTCAGCGATCCTTCCGCCATGCGCCGGGATGCTTCGGCGATGGTTAGGCGGCCCCGGGAAGAGTCCACGGCGGGAGCAGGCAGCTCTGGCAGGGGCGACCGGCGCGGCGGCGGCAAATGCCTGGAAGGGATTAAGAAGGCAGGCGACCTGGCCTGCTGGTCCACCGAATACTGTTCAATTTCAGCCACTGCTGCCCGGAAGGCGGACCTTGTAAGACTAATTTCCATCAATCTCAAATCCCTTGACTCTACGCGGCAACCTCTACGTACTCAACACTGCTGGACGGATGCGGCATTGGCAGCCCATCTTCTTTGAGGCCCTCCAGATGAAAAGTTATGGCCGCCTGTATCTGCGCCTTAACTTCCTGGACGCTCTTCCCACTAGCGACGCAACCAGGCAGGTCGGGAACGTAAGCTGAGTAATTTCTGGCTGTCTGCTCTACGACAATTACGTAGCGCATTCAACTTTACCTCCTGAGTCCGGCCTGCTTCAGAATACTGTTAAGTGTACCCGGCGCCAAGTCATCACTGAGATGTCCTGCAACAGTTTCACGTCCTGGCTTAATCCGATGCTTAAACTGCCGGTGACTTCCTCGTGTCGACACCAACACCCACCCGTCTTCAAGGAACATCCGAATCATTTCCCTGACTTTCATGCTCTGGCAATTTTCCCATAACAGGCGGGGGAGACGACATCCTGAACCCCAAATGAAAACGACTCGGAAGACCCCACGCAATTATTACATAAACATGTGATATGCCCCCAGGCCTCCTCATCCCTCCAAAGCGGCCAAAAACTGGGCGGAGGTGGCTACCGCACCGAACACTCCTCCCTGCATTTTAATCATCTTCAGGGCCGCTTCATAGTTGCCCTGGTCCGTGGCCCCGGTGCAATCGGACAGCAGCAGGCACTCATAACCCAGGTCGTTGGCCTCCCGCATTATGGTATGCACGCATACGTCCGTGGTAATACCGGTAAGCACCAGGTGAGTAACCCCCCGGTTCCGCAGCACCAATTCAATGTCAGTAGCTCCAAAGGCTCCCTTGGTGGGCTTGTCAATTACCGGCTCGTTGGGCAGAGGCGCTAGTTCTTCGATTATTTCCCAGCCAGGTTCACCACGCACCAGGATGCGCCCGCAAGGGCCAGGGTCGCCAATTCCAGCCCCGATTTGCTTGGAACGCCACAGCTTGTTGGGCGGGCAGTCGGACAGGTCCGGCTTGTGGCCTTCCCGAGTGTGCAATATGGTGAAACCAGGGATTTCCCGGCAGGCGTCCAGCACCTGCCGGGTGGGAGCGATGCCCCGCCGGGTCAGCGATATGTCGTACCCCATCTGGTCCACGTAACCGCCGCGGCCGCAGAAGTCCTGCTGCCAATCAATCAGCACCAGGGCAGTCCGGGATAAGTCCAGCTTGCCGTCGTAGGGCCAGTGGTAGGGCTCCGACTCCACAATTCCCTTCATGTCAGGTCTCACTCCCAGACACCCTATTTGATGTTGCCGGTGACTCCTTCCACCAGCCAGTCAATGGTCTGCAACTCGGCGTCGGTGGGGGTCACGCCTGCGGCAATGCGCACCGCGCCCTTCTGGTCCTTTATGGGGCCGGTGAAGGGTTTAATAGTGCCCTTGCGCAGCCCTTCCACCGTGGCCAGGGCTGCCTGCTGCGCATCGGCAGGCACCGACTTGCCCAGCGGCGACAGTTTAACAAACCCGGCTTCCAGACCAGCGAAGATTACCGAGGTCTTGTAAGTGCCGTTCCTGATTTCCGAGACCAGTTCAGTATACACGGGCCCCCAGTTCCAGGCGGCGCCGGTAAGCCACGCCCTGGGTGCAGCCGGGCTGGCGTCCTGGTGGTAGCCGGTGACGTAAATGTTGGAGCGTTCGGCGGCCTCAACTATGGTCTTGGTGCAGTCCTGGTGCTGGGTAATTACATCAACGCCGCTGTCTATCATGGTGCGGACTGCGGTGGTTTGCTTGGCGGGATCACACCAGTCGCTGGTGAGGACAAATGTAGTCTCCACCTTGGGGTTCACCGACTTGGCCCCCAACTGATAGGCGTTGACGTTGAGCAGGGTCTGAGGAATTGGGAAGGCGGCAATGAAACCCAGCTTGTTGGTCTTGGTCATCTTGCCAGCCACCTGCCCAGCGGCGTATTCCAACTGCCAGATGTTGCCAAAATATGCGCCGTAGTTTTCCCGGGTCTCCAGGTCCCCCTGATGCAGGAACACCACGTTGGGGTAACGGCCCGCAATCTGCTTGATGGGGCCGGAGTAGCCAAAGCTGGTGGGAAAGATTATGGTGGCGCCCTGGCGAATCATTTGCTCCGCCACCCGCTGGACTTCAGCAGTCTCCGGCACGTTCTCCGCCCGCAGCACTTCCACATCCGGCATGTGCTTTTCCAGCCAGACGCTGCCTTCGTAAGCAGCCTGGTTGTACCCCAGGTCTGCCTGGGAACCCACAAAAATGAACCCCACTTTCAGTTTCTGTCCCGAGGCCAGGGGCTTGGCGGCATCGGCAAAGGCTGAGACAGGCCGGGACTTGCTGCTGGCCAGGGCGTCCGCAAACACCCGGGCAAAGGCCTCCGGCGAGCCGCCGCCCAGGTCAGCCGACGTGGGCGCCACAGCCACCGGCTTGGCGGGCATGGCCCCAGCCGGCGTGGCAGTGGGCGCAGGCGCGCTGGGTCCGCAGGCGATGGCTGCCAAAATTACCAGGGCCGCCGCCGTGGTCAACGCACCCAGACCAGACAGAGCTGCAAATGACTTCCTGACAACCTGATTAACCACGTATTCTCTCCTTGTGCTGGCCAGACCAGCGCGCTAATTAAGCAAGAACCCGAATCACACGTGACCAGACTGGGCGTCAAGGGAACCCATTAAACTGTCCCCTTCAGCACCCCCTTCAGGCCCTCTGGCATGGCCCGCAACGCCGCGCCGGTCCACACAGTCAGGACCGCCAGAGTGATGATATAGGGGAACATGTCCAAAATAAAGGGAGATATGGGCGCCCCTATGCTCTGAAGCTGCAACTGCAGGCCGATGGCTCCACCGAACAGGAGAGCGCCAATCATGGCCCGCAGGGGCGACCACATGCCAAAGATGACCAGGGCCACCGCAATAAAGCCGCGGCCAGCAGTCATGCCTTCGGTCCAGGAGTGGGTCAGCGCCAGGGATAGCTGCGCTCCGCCCAGTCCCGCCAGCAGGCCCCCTGCCATAATGGCGGCCACCTGCCATCGGGCTGGGTTGCGGCCCGCGGCAAAGGCCACGTTGGTACTTTCGCCCACCGCGCGCAGGCTCAGGCCCCACTTGGTATAGTGCAGAAACGCCCAGAGCAGCGGCCCCAGGGCGTAGGCTGCATACGCCAGCAAATCTTGCTGAAACAGCGCCCGGCCCACTACGGGCAAATTAGAAAACAGAGGAATCGCCACCGGGTTAAGTCCCTCAATGCTGCTGCCCACAAAGCTGCGTCCGGCATAGGCTGTCACCCCAGCGCCAAACAGGGTTACCGCCAGTCCCGTGGCCAGCTGGTTAGTATCCCGGAACACCACCAGGTAGGCATGAATGCCGCTGAGCAGCGAACCCGCCAGCCCTCCGGCCAGGATTGCCACCACCACGTTGCCCGTTTCCACCGCGGTGAGGAATCCGAAACAGGCCCCCATGAGCATACTTCCTTCAATGCCCAGGTTGATGCGGCCCGCGCGTTCGGTAATCACCTCGCCATAGGTGGCGTACAGGACCGAAACGCCCGGCCCCACCGCGCCGGTGAAGGCCCCGCCCAGTACTAGCCAGAAAATGTTCATGGCTGCGCCCGCCCGCGTGACTTGAGGCCCAGCACCATGAACAGCACCAGGCCAATGAGAATGAAGATAGCCGCCGAAGGCAGGCCAGCGCTAATCTGCAGCAAATCTCCAGCTACGAAAATGGCAGCCAACAGGAAGGCCGTGCCAAGCAAAGCCAGCGGATTATGCCCAGCCAGCCAGCTAGCCAGGAAGCCTAGGTAGCCGAATTCGCTGGAAATACCCGGACGCAAATGGTGCTGGATGCCCGCTACCTCGCTCATGCCTGCAATGCCAGCCAGTCCCCCGCCAGCCAGCATAGCCAGCAGCAGGTACTTGCCTACCCCAATACCCCGCCGCCGGGCTGCTTCCACGTTGCCACCCACGGCCCGCATATTGTAGCCCCACCTGGTATGGTTGATGACCACGTAACAGACCACTACGCCCAACAATGGCAACACCAGCCCCCAGTGCAGCCGGAAATCACCAAGGGCCGGCAAAATGGCCGCCGGGGAGAAGTCTGCGGTGTAGGGATAACCGTACCCGCCCGTGTTCTTCCAGGGGCCAAAAACAAAGATGTTAACAAACAGTATGGCTACAAAGTTCAGGAGCAGGGTGCAGATGACCTCGTTGACGTTGCGCCAGCGCCGCAACAGTATGGCGATTCCCGCCCAGGCAGCGCCGCCGGCAAATCCCGCCAGCACCATCAGAGGAAGCATCAACCACGGCGTGCCAATGCCAGAGAACAGGGCTATTCCAGTGGCGGCCCAGGCGCCCAAATACAGTTGTCCTTCGCCGCCAACGTTGATTAAGCCCACCCTCGCTGGGACCGCGGCGGCCAGACCAGTGAGCACAAAGGGAATCATGAACACTGCCACTTCGCTGAGGCCGGAAGGGCTGGCCAGGGTGTTGGTAAACAGGGTGGCGTAGGCGGAGAGCGGATTGCGTCCAATCACCAGCAAGAAAGCCCCGAACGACACCAGGGCTAGCGCAATGCCCGCCACGGAACGGG
This sequence comes from SAR202 cluster bacterium, assembly GCA_016872385.1. Lineage (GTDB taxonomy): Bacteria > Chloroflexota > Dehalococcoidia > Lucifugimonadales > UBA3495 > SHYG01. Next base: position 25,109 of record VGZV01000015.1, read on the forward strand.
CAATGGGCGGAGCAGTAAGGTTAATGGCCGAAGACTGGGCCCGGCGCAGGGCAGCGGGGAATTGCATAGTCAGGCGTGGTGCCCCGTCATCAGCAGGCCAACTTCCTGCAGTGTCACGTTTTCGGGATAAAACAGGCCGGCCACCTTTCCCTGGTACATCACCATCAGACGGTCGCTCAGGGCCATCAGTTCGTCCAGGTCTTCAGAAACCAGCAGCACGGAAGCGCCCCGGCTGCGGCAGTCCATAAGCAATTGCCTGGTCTTTTCCGCAGCGACCAGGTCCAGCCCCCGTGCGGGATAGTAGGCCACCACTACAGAAGCTCCGCGGGTCAACTCGCGGGCCAGCACCAGCCGCTGCAAGTTGCCGCCGGAAAGCTCGTCTGCCCGGGCCTCCGCCCGCGCCAAGGGCAGCGGGAACCCCTCCAGAGACTGGCCCAGCCGGGTCTGAATGGCGCGCCAGTCCAGCCACAGCCCGCCATTGTAACGGCCAATGTCGCCCAGAACCAGATTTTCAGTCACCCGCATCTGGGGCACTACTGCCATGCCCAGGGCGTCCTCCGGAATGTAAGCCACACCAGAGCCTAAGATGCGGTGCAGCGGCCAGCGTCCAATATCATGGCCAAACAGGTGGACACTGCCCTGGCGCCTGGAACGCAGCCCCAGCAGCGTTTCACCCAACTCCTGCTGGCCGTTGCCAGACACTCCGGCAATACCAAGAATCTCCCCCGGCATCATCTGGAAACTGACTTCCTTGAGACTCCGCGGATCATCAGCGGAGCCGGTGGAGACGCGGTTAAATTCCAGGGCGGCCGTTTGGGGCCGGGGCTTCACCCTGGCGGTGTTGCGGACTTCCTTGGGCGCATCTATTCCCAGCATCAAGGCCACCAGTTGCTGGGCAGTCAAAGCGCCGCCCTCCGCAGTACCCGCCGCCTTGCCGCGGCGCAGCACCGTAACCTGGTCGGCCGAAGCCAGCACCTCTCGCATCTTATGCGTAATGAAGAGGATGGCATAGCCGTCGCGCTTCAGTTCCGTGAACACGCTGAACAGGCCGTCCACTTCGTGGGGCGCCAGCACACTGGTCGGCTCGTCCAGAATCAGCACTCGTGCGTTGGCCAGGATGAGCTTGATTAGCTCCACCTTTTGCCGCTCACCCATGCTCAGGTCCGCCACCCGCGCCCGGGGATTCAGGTCCAGGCCGTAGCGGGCCGACACTTCCCTGACACGGCGCTCCAGCCAGGGCCGGTTGAGCACTGCCCCCTGCTGGGGCAAAAACAGAGCTACGTTCTCGGTGACCGTCAGCGCCGGGACCAGCGAGAAGCTCTGAAAGACCATGCCAATGCCCAGCCGGCGGCTGTCGGCAGGAGAATGGATGACTACGGGCTGGCCGTCCATGGAGATGCTGCCAGCATCGGGACGGTAGAACCCGTAAATGATTTTCATCAGGGTGCTTTTGCCCGCGCCGTTCTCCCCCAAAATGGCGTGGACTTTGCCGCCAAAGACGTCCAGGTCAATACCATCGTTGGCCACTACCCCAGGAAACCGCTTGGTTATTCCCCGCAGGGATAGCATGGGGACGTCGCTGCTGGGCGTGCCGAGACCCAGCAATGTTTCAGCTGGCTCCGCAACAGCGGGCGCTCCCGCGACCCTCCGCCACACCGGCGACGCGGCTGCCGACGCCAATTCCCCCAGGTCCGTCAGGGACACCACCTCGAAATACCCTCCTCATCGCTCAGAATTTTCGATAACTTGGCTTCATGCCCATCTTGACGGGCTTGTTTATTGTGGCGCTTGTCTGTTTCACGGCAATGACGAAGTTGTTACATTTTTGTTAACTGCCTGGACGCCAACAAGGGACGCAGCGGAGGCAAGAGGAGGCGTGCATCAAGCGCCGGTTTGCGGAGACACCAATTTTTTGAGGTGGATGGCGCTGCTGTGCGGGGCGGAAAGCACCGGCACCGGAGACACAGACTGCAAGTATGCTACGGCAGGAGCCATAGAAAACTGGGCCAGCAAAACGGCATCCACGCCAGAAGCTAGACGGGTCACCTCTTTGGCCAGCAGGTCCCGCAGGCCTTGCTCCCCCTTGGTGCGGATTACCTGGAACAGTTCCTCCACCATGCAGCGGACCAGCTCCACCTCCACTCTGGCTTCTTGGGCCGCTTCGTGCAGATAGTATTCTGCGTCCCGCATAGTGGCAGGCAATGAAGCGATGATGGCAATACGGCGGCCGCGCCTTGCCGCCTCCGCCATTACCGGACCATAATAAGAGACTACCGGAACGGGCACCAATTCCCTGGCTGACTTTACCACCGGAGCATAAACCGAGCAGGCCAATCCAACAGCATCAGCACCGTGGTCGGCGCTGTAATAAATCAGGTCAGTCATTCGCCGGCGCAGCTTTCCGGCGGGCAGCAGCAGCGGGTGGGAATAGCCAGGGCGTTGGTAAAGGAACCGGCGCTCTTGCTGGCCGACGAACCCACTGGCAACCTGGACAGCCGCTCCAGCGACGAAATCATACACATTCTCCAGAACCTCAACCAGCAGGAAGGCCTGACCGTGCTTATTGTGACCCACGAGCCGGATATAGCCGCCTGCACCCGACGGATCATCACCATGCGGGATGGGCGCATCGTTAGCGATGTGCCGGTGGCAAGTCCCAGGCAGGTGGGTGCAAACTTGCTGGCCAAAACCGCGCCATGAACCCGCTCATTACCTGCAAAGTAGCCCTGGCATCCCTGGGCGCCAACAAGCTGCGGGCGGGATTGACACTGCTGGGCATTGTTATTGGCGTGGCGGCGGTGATTTCGTTAATGGCCATCGGGCGGGGAGTGCAGGAATCCATCACCTCGCGCATCGAGTCCCTGGGCACCAACCTGGTGTTCGTCCGGCCCGGCTCCACCACCCAGCGAGGAGTATCAGGCGGCTTGGGCAGTGCGACAACCCTCACCCTGGATGACGCCTACGCCCTCAAAGACCCCGTATATGCCCCCCTGGTGAAAGAAGTGGCGCCGGAATTGACCACCACCAGCCGCGTGGTGGCAGGGCGGGTAAACACCTCCACGCGAGTGGTTGGCGTAACCCCCGAATACCAGTCGGTGCGCAACTTCCCTGTGACCTCTGGGCGGTTCATTGCCCAAGGCGACGTAGACCAAATATCTCAGGTAGCGGTGCTTGGTTCCCAGACATCCCAGACGCTGTTCGGGTTCCAGGACCCGGTGGGACAGGTGGTGCGCATCAACAACCGCCAGTTTACGGTTATTGGCGTGCTGGAAAGCAAGGGCGCCACCGCCTCCCTGGGTTTCCTGGATGACCAGGTCTTAGTGCCCATTACCACCAGCTACTACCGTCTGTCCTCCCAGAGGACCAGCCAGGGCGACATCAACGTTCAGACCATTAACGTGTCCATGAATGACGCAGAATCAGTGGATGAGTCAGTGCAACAAATCGCCACTGTGCTGCGCCTGCGACACCGCATAACCGGCGAGGATGACTTTTCCATTACCAATCAGCAGGAAGCCATTGACACTTTACGTGAGACCACCAACACCTTTGTGGTGTTCCTGGGCACAGTAGCGGGCATCTCTCTGCTGGTGGGCGGCATCGGCATTATGAACATCATGCTGGTGACAGTGACTGAGCGCACGCGGGAAATTGGGATTCGCAAGGCCATGGGGGCCAGGCGGCGGGATATTCTCCTCCAGTTCGTGCTGGAAGCAACCTTTTTGAGCCTGGGCGGCGGCGGCGTTGGCGTGGTGCTGGGAATAGTGCTGACCAGGCTGCTTAACGGTAAAGCCCTGCTCAGCGACCAGCCCACCCAGACCGCCTTCTCCGGCGATATAGCCCTGCTGGCCCTGGCCGTGTCCGCCGCCATTGGCCTGTTCTTTGGCATTTACACCGCGCTGCGGGCCGCCCGGCTGCACCCCATTGAGGCCCTGCGCCACGAGTAAGACTACGCCCCCGCGCCGGGGCTGTTGAACTGCACCAGGATGCCGTCGGGGTCCCGCACGTAAATGCTGCGGATTTGGCCGCGGGAGTTGCGGAAGGACTCCATAGTGCCCGCCAACTGCACGCCCTTGGCAACCAAGTCCTTGGCCAGGGCCTGCACATCGGGTACCGTGAAGGAAAAGTGGGTGATGCCCACCTGGTCCAGCAAAATGGGCTGGCCGTCGGGCCGCTCGCCGGGGTGGCTGGTCAGTGTCAAGGTGGGGGACGTGCCTTCCCCGTAAGCCAGGCTTACCCAACGCCGGGTAGTGCGCCGGTGCTTGTAGTTGTCGTAGCGGCCTCCTTCGGCGGGGTCAGTGGGCCGGTCTCCCAGCACGCGCATTCCCAGGGCATCACGGTAAAAGGCCAGGGACTTCTCCATGTCCCGGACGCAGATACCTATGTGGCTGATGTTGGAAGCTTGCATCTTCAAGTCCCTCCAGTAACATAGGCCAGGCGGCGGTCTCCCCGGCAGGCTGGCGCTGTAATGCTATCTCCGGCTGGCGGAAACGTCAAAGGGCCAGGGGCATTTCATTCCCGGCCGAATTGTAGGGGCGTCCCGACCTGCTGAGACTGCGCCCTGGTGGAGCGCTGGGCGCGGCAAATTTGACTCAGCCCGCCCTTCGTATATAATCTGCCTGCACCAAGTTTGTGGAGGTCAAAGTATGCCTGAAACCCAAGAAGCCAACCTCAGCCCAGAAACAGTGTTGGGCGAGTTGCTCAAGAACGGCGTTACCCACGTGGTGTGGCTGCCCGACAGCGAGACCAACTGGCTCTACCTGCTGATGAAGGCAGAACCCCGTCTTACCCTGGTGCCCGTCAGCCGGGAAGGCCAGGCCTTTTCCACGGCAGCCGGCCTGTCCGTGGGCGGCAAAAAGCCCGTAATCCTGATCCAGAACACCGGCCTCATGGAATCGGGCGACTCACTGCGCGGTTGGGGCCTGGGCATGAACATCCCGGTGGTCATGATGGTGGGCTACCGCGGCTGGACGCGCCACGGCGTGACCACCGACACCGCCGCTACCTACACCGAGCGGTTCATATACGCCTTTGGAATCAACTATTATTTGGTGGAGAATAACTCCGACGCTTCCCGCATATCTGTAGCTTTTGAGGAAGCAGAAAAGACCAAGCGCCCGGTGGCCGTGCTGGTGGGCGACGAGTACCACGGCTTTACGGCGCGGTAGAACTACCTGTCCCTTCCCCCTTCGTAAGGGGGAAGGAATGTAATTCTCCAAACAAGGAGTTATGTTATGCGCATGCTCAACATGGCGGACGTATTGAACGTCATCCAACCCCACCGGGGCAACTCCATTGTGGTGCCCGGCCGGGCAGGCCGGCACTGGGTAAAAATCAGCACTAAGCCCACCCGGGACGTTCCCCTGGGGGATCCGGCCATGGGAGGCCATGCCTCCTTTGCCTTTGGCCTGGCGCTGGCCCAGCCCAAGGAAAAGGTGGTCATCTTCGACTCGGAGGGCGACATCCTGATGAACCTGGGCGCGCTGCCCACCATCGCTGAGCTGGCCCCCAAGAATTTCTACCACATATTGCTGGACAACGAGGTGTACGGCACCACCGGCGGCCAGCCCGTGCCCAACTCCAAGGTCAACGAGTACGACGTGATGGCCAAGGCCTGCGGCTACCCCCACACCTACCGCTTTGACGACCTGGAAGAGTTTTCTAACCAGGTGGGGGAAATTCTCCACACCGATGGGCCGGTCTTTATCTGGATTAAGGTTCGCCCTGAGATTGAGAATCTGCCCATCAACCAGCGGGTGCGATGGAACACCCGGCCCCGGGACCAGGTGCTGCGGGACGTAAAGAAGGAGATGGGCGTGAGGGCCTGACCAATCCGCCCCCTGTCAGTCGGGCCCGCACCTGCGGATAGCAGGGTCATTAGATTATCAGTTTACTCGCAGGGGCGCACCTAAGTGTGCGCCTTGCGTAAAACTTTCAGCCGAAGGGCAGACATACAGGTCCGCCCCTACCGGCTGAAAAATCGAAAGACCTTGCTGCGGATAGCCGCCGGACGGGCCTGGTGTTACAATGTAGGCATATCGTCGCGATGCTGCTCCGGCGCTGGAGCAGCATTTTTTTGGAGTCCCATGAACTCACCCGAAGCCCAGAACATCCGCAACATCGCCGTGGTGGCCCACGTGGACCACGGCAAAACAACATTGGTGGACGCCCTGCTCAAGCAAAGCCGCATCTTCCGGGAGAACCAGAGGGTCGGCGAGCTAATCATGGACAGCAACGACCTGGAAAGGGAGCGCGGCATCACCATCCTGGCCAAGAATACCGCCATCACCTACCGGGGCATCAAGATAAACATCATTGACACTCCGGGCCATGCCGACTTTAGCGGCGAGGTGGAGCGGGTGATTAACATGGCCGACGGCGTGCTGCTGGTGGTGGACGCCGTGGACGGCCCCATGCCCCAGACCCGCTACGTGCTGCGCCAGGCCCTGGAAAAACACCTGAAGCCCGTGGTCATCATTAACAAGATTGACCGCACCACCGCCCGCGTGCCCCAGGTGGAGGCTATGATCCAGGACCTGTTCCTGGAGCTGGTGGTGGACGCGGAGCAGCTGGAATTTCCCGTGCTCTACGCCGCCGCCAAGGAAGGCTACGCCCTTGTCAAGATGGGCGACCCGCCCAAGAGCATTGAACCCCTGTTTGAAGCCATTGTCCAGCACGTGCCGCCGCCCAAAGGCGACGTTGACCAGCCCTTCCAGTTCCAGGCCGCGGCCCTGGACCACGATAATCACTTGGGCCCCATCGCCATTGGCCGCATCTACCGGGGCCGGGTCTCGCCGGGGGACCGCCTGTACCGCATCAGCGAGGATGGAGAGCCAACGCCATTCATTGTGACCAGGGTGTACCTGTTCCAGGGGCTGCAACGCCTGGAAGCAGAGGTGGCCTCGGCAGGCGACATCGTGGCCCTCACCGGCATGACCGAGGTGAGTATCGGCGACACCGTGGCCCACCCGGACCGGCCGGAGGCGCTGCCCAACATCTTCATCCAGCCTCCCACGGTGAAAATGACCTTCGGCATCAACACCAGCCCCCTGGCAGGCACCGAAGGCAAGTTCTGCACCTCGCCCCAGCTCCGGGCGCGCCTGTTCCGGGAGCCCCGCACCAACGTCAGCCTGAAAGTGCAGGACACCGACAATCCGGAGGAGTTCCTGGTGTCAGGCCGTGGTGAGCTGCACCTGGCGATTCTCATCGAGACTATGCGGCGGGAAGGCTACGAGTTCCAGGTCTCCAAGCCCGAAGCCATCACCAAGTCGGTGGACGGCAAGGTGTATGAGTCCTACGAGCAGTTGACCGTGGACACCCGCAGCGAGTACCTGGGCGCATTGACCCAGGAACTGGCAGCCCGCCACGCCCAAATGCTGAACATGAAAAACGACGAGTCCGGCAATTTGCGGCTGGAATACAAGATTTCCACCCGTGGCTTGATTGGCTTCGGCAGCTATTTCATGACCGCCACTCGCGGCAACGGCGTCATGAGCAGCCAGTTGCTGGGTTATGAACCCATGGGGCCGGCAGTGCGGCCCACCCGCATGGGAGTGCTGGTGGCTGCCGAGTCGGGACCCGCCGTGACCTATGGCCTGAACAACGCCCAGAAGCGGGGCATGACCTTTGTGGAGCCTGGCGAGAAGATTTACGAGGGCATGGTGGTGGGCCTTCAGCAGCGGGAGAAGGACATGGTGGTCAACATCTGTAAAGAGAAGAAGATGACCAACATCCGCTCCTCCACCTCGGACATCGCCATTAAGCTGACGCCGCCCCTGCGGTACAGCCTGGAGCAGTTCCTGGACTTCATCGCCGAGGACGAGCTTCTGGAGGTAACGCCTCTGTCCCTGCGGGTGCGCAAAAAGATTCTTGGTTCCGACGACCGCTACCGGGCGGGCCGCAGCAAGGGGCGAGAGATGGAGTTCGCCGAGCGGGACTGAGGGCTGAGTATCCCTCACCTCTAATCCTCTCTCACAAGGGGCAAGGAAGTCGTTGCTCTCCCAAGGGGAAAAAGAATTCTTGTCCGCTCATGGCCCGGCAAGTTCCCAGTTAAGGATAAGTAGTGGACACACTTCCGAGTACATCTATGACCCAGGTACAGGCGGGCGGCCACAACTTTCACTGAGTAGAAGGCTGGGCCAAAATTCCCACCAGTGAAACGGCCCGCTCCGGCTGGGCGCACCACGGCCTGGCTATCACTGAGGGGGGCGAGGTCCTGGGGTTTCACCAGGGCGAATCCCGGGTACTGGTGTTTGACCTGGAAGGCAACCTGCGCCGCTCTTGGCCCTGCGACCTGACCGAGGGCCACGGCCTGACGCTGGTGCAGGAAGGCGGCGTGGAGCGCCTGTGGCTGGCAGACCCAGGGCGCAAGCGCAGCAAGGCTAACAACTACCAGTACCCGGCCGCCACTTCGCCCATCTCCGGCCGGGTCATCAAGACCGACCTGGCGGGCCGCAAGCTCCTGGAACTGCCGCCGCCTGCTTTGGCCCTGTACCAGACCGCCAATTACTGCCCCACCTCGGTGGCAGTTAATGAGGAACGGCTGGGCGGCAATGGGGACATCTGGGTGGCCGACGGCTACGGCCAGAGCTACCTGCACCGTTATGACAAGTCCGGCAAATACCTGAGCAGCTTGTCCGGAGAAGAAGGGATCGGAGGCCGGTTCAGCACGCCCCACGGCATCTGGATTGACCGGCGCAAGATCCAGCCGGAGTTGTACATTGCGGACCGCAGCAACCACCAAATTCAGGTGTACGATTTGGAGGGCCGTTTCCGGCGGGCCTTCGGCGCGGAATTCCTGACCAGCCCCAGCGCCTTCGCTCTGTGGGGCGACAAGGTTGTGGTGGCGGAACTGCGGGCCAGGCTGGCGGTGCTGGACCTCCAGGACAACCTGGTAGGCTACCTGGGCGACCATAGCGAAATTGCCAAGGAGCAAGGCTGGCCCAACGTCCCCGCCAGCCAAATTGCGCCGGGCAAGTTCAACAGCCCTCACGGGCTGGCCGTGGACAGGGACGGCAACATTTACGTGCCCGAGTGGCTCATTGGGGGCCGCACGGTAAAGCTGGCACCCCGGTAAATTGACAGCGGGCACGGGCCGGATATACTGGTGTCCATTCCAGCTCCGGCATATTCGGGAGCGATCAAAGGCAGGCAAGAATGGCTAACCTGGAAGTGCTTACCTATGGATTTGCCCTGACCACCGACCAAGGGGCCTTCGGCTACTCTACCAACTCGCTGCTCACTGTGGGCAACCACCACATTCTAGTGGACACGGGTCCCGCATCCCGCCGCACCGTACTTTACAAGGCCCTTCAGAGCAAGGGCCTCACCCCCGACGACATTGACATTGTTATTCTGACCCACATGCATTGGGATCACTGCCAGAACACCGACCTGTTCCGCAACGCCCGCATCCTGCTGCACCCTACGGAGATGGACTACTCCAAGCACCCCCACCGCCATGACTATACTGTAGCCCGCTACATGGCCGACCACATCAGCAAAATGAAGATGGAACTGGTCTCGGAAGGCGACACGGTGGTCGAAGGGGTCAAGATTATTGAGACTCCAGGCCACACTAAAGGCCACATCAGCGTGCTGGTGGACCTGAACGGTGAGCAGATATTGCTGGCCGGAGACGCCATGCCCGACGGCGGCACGGTAGTGCGGGGGCTGCCTTACAACATATTCTGGGACGTGAAGGACGCCAGGGACAGCGTGGCCAAGATGCTGGACACCTCCAAGGTCTTTTACCCCGGCCACGACCGGCCCTTCAAGGTAGAAGCGGGGAAAGACATCTCCTACCTGCACGGCCCCGGCAAGATTGAGGTGTTCAACAGCACCGAGGGCGGCGGCACGGCCTCCCTCACCTTCACCGTGGGCGCCACCCGCAAGGTGAACATAGACACGGTGCAAAAGGGGTAAAACGTCCCTCCCGCCAGTACAGCACCAAAAGGCGGCCCCCGGCTACAAACTGGGAGCCGCCTTGTTTCTTGTCATGTTTGTGGAGCCGGCGGGAGGATTTGAACCTCTGACCTGCGGTTTACGAAACCGCTGCTCTGCCGCTGAGCTACGCCGGCCCTGGGCTAGACCGCGGGGATATACCCTGCCGTGCCACCAATTTTACTACGGCCAATGCTTCTGTGCCAGAGATTTGTGTCTACCGCCCCACACCCTCCGCGTAAGGTTTCAGCATGGCGTAGATCACATCGTTCATGGGAGTGGCCACCCCCGCCCGCTTCCCTGCCCGCACTGCAGCGCCGTTCAACGCCTCCAGTTCCAGGGGCCGCCCCGCCAGCAAGTCGGCGTACATGGACGCGCTCAGGTCCGCCACGGAGCTCTCCATGTAGGCCAGGGTCTGCGCCACCACATCGGCGTCCAGGTCAACTCCGCAGGCCCGACCAACCGCTTCTAACTCGCGCAAGCAGCCTTCTATCACCTGCCGCCACTCCGGGCGCGGCCACAACTCCGCCAGGGACTGCCGGGCCAGGCAAGTGACTCCCACCAGGGTGGCAATAAAGAGGAACTTGGTCCATAAAGTCCGGTGGATACTGGTGGTGAATTGGGCTGGAATGCCTGCCGCTTCCAGGACCTCCTGGATTTTCCGGCCGCGCGCCGAATCCTGGTTATCGGCCTCACCGAAGACTATACGCACTACGTCGCCCGTCTGCTGCACTACTCCCGGCGCAGGCAGGCTGGCTTCCACATAGGCCGCCCCAGGCAAGACTCGCGCGGCGCCAAAGGCTCGCGACGCTGCTTCATAGCTGTCCACGCCGTTCTGCAGACACAACACTGCGGTCGACTCGCCCACCATTGGTCGCATGGCAGGGACTGCCCCCGGATTGTGGTAGGTCTTGACCGTCAGTAGTACCAAATCAGCCGGGCCAACTGATTTGGGGTCATCAGTTGCCCGCACCTGGGCGGGACAGGCAACCAGGGTCTCCTGGCCATCAGAAAGCAGGCGCAGTCCCCGCCGCCGGATGGCGTCCAAATGCGCCCCGCGGGCCACCAGCGTGACCGTATTCCCCGCCAGCGCCAGCTTGCCGCCAAAGTACGCGCCGATGCTGCCAGCACCCATTACTGCAATGAGCATCCTGCCCCCTTATATTCCTCCAACAGTTTCAGTCAAGATACTGCGCTGGATGCCCAAAGGCAAGCTGGCGCCTTGACGGCAGCGCAGTTTGACCGTATCCTGCTGTCGGCACAATCAAAGCGCCCAGCGCAGGACTGAGCCGCCTATTAGGAGGCAGATATGACTCAACCGGCCCAGCAGGCTCCTCGCATCACTCCCCCGGTGCCACAACCGGAATCGGACTTTTTCTGGGAAAAATGCAAGAGCCGCGAGCTGTGGCTGCGCCATTGCAAACCTTGCGACCGGACCTATTTCTACCCCCGGGATATCTGTCCCCACTGCTTTTCCAGGGACACCGATTGGGTCAAGAGCAGTGGACGCGGGGTATTGCATACCTTCGCCATTGTGCACCGGGCGCCCACTCCTGCTTTCAACAACAAGGTGCCCTACATTACCGCAGTAGTAGAATTGGACGGCGGGGCAAGGATGCCCACCAACCTGGTGGAAGTGGAGCCGGACCCCAAGGCAGTTCAATGCGGAATGGCGGTGGAAGTGGTATTTGACCCCCTGGACGACAAGATAACCCTACCCAAGTTCCGGCCCGCACGCTAGCTGCCGGTCCGGCCGGTTATCTGCAAGTAAATGCACACAGGAGAGTTGTTGTGATAAAAGAGCTCCGCGCCTTCATCATGCGGGGCAACGTACTGGACCTGGCCATTGCGGTCATAATTGGCGTGGCCTTTGGCGCAATCATCAAGTCCCTGGTAGACGATATCATTATGCCGCCCATTGGAATGCTGCTGGGCAACGTAGATTTCGCCGACCTGTTCATTGTGCTAAAGGAGGGAACCACTCCAGGGCCATATGCTTCTCTGACGGCTGCCAAAGACGCCGCAGCGGTCACCCTGCGGTATGGGGTGTTCATCAACACTGTAATCAACTTCATCATAATTGCCCTGGCCCTCTTCGTGGTCATTAAAGCGGCCAACCGGGCAACGCAGAAGGCGCCGCCGCCTCCAGCCGCGCCTACTACCAAAGAGTGCCCCCAGTGCGCCATGCAAATTCCCATCAAGGCTACCCGGTGCGGCCACTGCACTTCTACTGTCCCGGCGTAGGTCCCGCATCACTGGTTTCCTTTAGCGCCCCGAGAATTGTTTCGGGGCGCTATCGTTTTCCAGCGCCGTGGAATATACTTCCCTAGACAAGGCTTACTGCCACAATAAAGCTGGAGGGACTGGGAAATGACTACTCGCCGAACTGCACAGCAAGAGGTAGCCCCCAAGCTGGCCGAGCTTAGCGCCAACGTTCTGTTTGGTGACGTTTGGGAACGTCCCGGACTGTCCAAGCGCGACCGGAGCATGATTACAGTAGCTACTTTGGTGGCGCTGTACCGCACCGACCAGCTCCGCGGGCACATTGGCAGGGCCCTGGACAACGGCGTGACCAAAGAAGAAATCGGCGAAATCATCACCCACATGGCCTTTTATGGGGGCTGGCCCACCGCCGCCAACGCCGTACAGGTGGCCAAGCAAGTTTTTGACGAGCGCGGCCTGTAAAATAGCCCGATTTCCCACATTCACTTGCAGAGGGGGGACAGCTATGCCCAAAATGACCGGGGCCCGTTTCCTTGCCGAGACTATGAAAGGCTACGGCGTGACCCATTCCTTCGTGGTGCCTGCCATTATCCGCAAGGGCTTGATGGAGTTTGAGCGGGTCGGCATCCACCGCGTTATTACCCACGGGGAGAAAGCCGCCGCTTACATGGCTGACGGCTATGCCCGAGTATCCAACCGGCCTGGGGTCTGCGCCGCTCAATCCGTGGGCGCGGCCAACCTGGCGGCCGGCCTGCAGGACGCCTTCTTGGGTCTTTCCCCAGTGGTGGCCATCACCGGCCACCGGCCGCCGTCCCACCAGCACCGCAACTCCTACCAGGAAGTGGAACACCCCGGCCTGTTCAGCGCCGTTACCAAGTACAGCGTGGTGGTGCACAACGTGAACCAGCTGCCCAACCTGGTGCGCCAGGCCTTTCGTGAGGCCACCTCCGGGGCCACCGCGCCGGTGCACCTGGACTTTGCCGGCATATCCGGCGACGAGATAGTGGAGGCCGAGGCCGACCTGCAAGTGCTGGTGGAACCTACTTTCACCCAGCGGCCCGCCTTCCGCCCTGAGCCGGAGCCGGAAAGGGTGCGGCAGGCGGCCCAGGTGATTACCGCGGCCCGCAAGCCGGTAATTGTGGCTGGCGGCGGCGTCACCGCCTCTGGCGCACAACAGGAATTGGTGCAACTGGCGGAGATGCTGAACATCCCCGTGGCCACGTCGTTGAACGCCAAAGGGGCTATCCCAGATGATCACCCGCTGGCCGTGGGCATCCCTGGGTCCTACTCCCGCTGGTGCTCCAACCGGGTGTTGTCGGAGGCAGACCTGGTAATCTTCATCGGCAGCCACACGGGCAGCCAGATAACCCTGGACTGGAAACTGCCCAAGATGGGCACCCCCGTGGTGCAGATAGACATAGATCCTTCGGAACTGGGCCGCAGCTACCCCGCCACGGTAGCCGTCCAGGGGGACGCCCGGGCCACCCTGCGGCGGCTCATTGAAGTCCTGGAGCCCATGGGCGGAAACCGGGAATGGCTCAATCGAACCCAGCAACTGGTGCGGGAGTGGCGGGCTGAGGTGGCTCCCCACACCACGTCCAACGCCGTGCCAATCCGCCCGGAGCGGCTGTGCACCGAGCTGACCAAGTTCCTGCCTTCCGACGCAGTGCTGGTGGCGGATACCGGCCATGCCAGCATCTGGACCGGCACCATGGTGGACCTGAAGTCTCCCAACCAGAGCTACATGCGGGCCGCCGGTTCTCTGGGCTGGGCATTGCCCGCCACCCTGGGGGCCAAATGCGCCGCGCCCGACCGCCCGGTGATTGGGTTTGCCGGGGACGGCGGTTTCTGGTACCACATCGGCGAGCTGGAGACGGCGGCGCGCCACGGCATCAATGCGGTGATTGTGGTCAACGATAACCACGCCCTGAGCCAGGACAAGCGGGGCGATGACCGGGCCTACCAGGGCATTACCGGCGGCCACCCTGAAGAACTATACCAGTTCAGCGACGTGAACCTGGCCAAGGTGGCGGAGTCCATGGGCTGCTTCGGAATCCGCGTAGATCGCCCCAGCGATATTCAGAGCGCTCTGGAGCAAGCCCTGGCCAGCGGCAGGCCGGCGGTAGTGGACGTAGCCACTGACCTGAATGTGGTGGCTCCCGCTCCCTGGAGTCCTTAGAGGGTGTCTAAAAAGGCTAGGTGCTCGTGGTTCGACAGGCTCACCACGAGCGGTCCTTCAGCCGAAGGACGCTCATCCTGAGCTTGTCGAAGGATGAGCGCTGGTAGTGCACAGCACTTTTTAGACACATTCTTAGGAGCAAGGTCTCCCTATCTGGCAGAAAATTATCCCAAGGGCGGGGTTGCAACCTCGCCCTTTTCATTTGGACCGAATCCCCGCCAATACCTGCCGGGCCGCCCCGTAGTCCCTGGCGCCACCGCGCCGGATGGGCGGAATTAAGTAAATATTATGTAACCCTGCTTGCCGGAAGCGCGCCGAAAGCTCCAGTGCCAGTTCTACTCCGGAGCGGCCCGCCGCCAGTTCCTGTTGCACTGGTTCAGGTACATTGCTGAACACCACTCCTCCGACTTCCAGCACCTGCAGTCCATAGAACACGGGCACATTCAGCCTTTCCCCAGCCGCCGACACATATAGCTGTTGAAAGGCCTTGGCCTCTGCCGGGTCAAAGATAGGCTGGGTAAGAAAGAACTGTGTCCCCGCCCGGACTTTGCGGTGGGCTAGCCTGGCCTCCTTGGCCATGTCCCGGCCCAGGTCCAGGGTTGCGCCAAGGCAAAAGCTGGTGGGCGACGCCAACTGACGGCCCCGAAAGTCCACGCCCCGGTTCATGGCGGCTATACCCGCCAGCAGCGCGGCGGGAGAGTAGTCGTTAACGGGCTTGACCCTTGCCAGGTCAGCCTCAGGGAAGGGGTCTCCCCCCACCACCGCCACGTTTTCCAGGCCCATAAGCTGTGCGCCTAGCAACAGCGATTGCAGCGCCAGTTTGTTCATGTCCCGGGTGGCCAGGGTAAATACTGCATCCTGTCCGGTCTGGGACTTGATGGCAGCCGCCAGCATGGCGGAGTTGGCCCGCACCGAGCGCCCAGGGTTGTACGCTACGGAGATGAAATCGGCGCCCAGGCTGGCCTGCGACAGCACGGCACTGTCGCCAGAGGTTGGCGGGGAAAAATCGCAGATAATGCACGGACGGCCGGTGGCTTCAAAACAACGTCCAGTTACCGTGGCCATGAAACTACCCGCCTGCGCCGAAGGAGACACCAGGGGTCAGGAGTTGCCCAGCTTGTCCAGGCATTCCTTGAACCGGTCAATGGCCCGCTGCTCGGACACGCCAATGAAGTACCGGATGCCGATAATGTGCTCCACCACGTCTTTGGGCAGCATGAGCAGGTCGTCCCTGGGCTCAGCCATGTGGTAGAGGGCGTCCACGCCGTCCTCCAGACCAACATACAGCGTGTCCTGCAAGATGGCCAGCGACTGGGAATCCACGTCCTTGCGAGCCATCCACCGGGCATACACGAAGGGCAGGCCGGTCCAGGCCCGCCACTCGCCGCCCAAATCGTAGCGGTGGGGGTAGCCCCGCACACTGCGGCGGCGGCGCAAGGCGTCGTTGCCCACCAGCAGGCACGCGTCAAATTGCTCCCGCAGGCCCACCAACGGGCCAGGCTTTACTCCATATTTTTGGACCAGCAAGATCTCCAGCAACTTCTGAGACGTGACCGTGCCTGGAGAGACGGCAATACGGGCGCCGCCCAATTCACTAATGGGCTTGCTGGCGTAGAGCAGGGCCACGCCGCCCTGGTCCACACTGGCGGCGCAGAAGCCCGCCACGGGCTGGCAAGAATCAGTCATGCGGAAGCAGTCTACCAGAGGCAAGGGGCCGGCATGAATTTCGCCGGACTGGATGGCCGGTCCCAGCTCTGCCGGAGTCATCTCCACCACGGCAATTCCCCGGCGTTCCATATCAAAATAAAAGGGCTCGCAGTGCAAAAAGGGCACCTTGGCTACCCTGAGATCCAGCATTTTTTGGGCAACGGGTCGTCTCATCATAGTTATCTGTAAGGTTCCCTGGGGCTGCAACCGTTGACCGGCCAGCCAATGGCGATTTGAAGCGATTGTACGGGGGCTGTCAAAGCCAGTCAAGGGCAAACCTGGCGTCAGCGCAATGCCAGAGGACAGAAGCGCCCTCAGCACCCCGGCGGGTAACTCTTGCGGGAGACCTCCTGGCCCTGGGAATTGAACAGCGCCGCGGTATCAGGCTGGGTGTTATTCCAAATGGAACTGCGCCGCCCAAAGGAGAAACCGCCCCATTCAACATGTTTCTCATCGGTATACACCCTGACCACCGCACCAGGTTTCAGCACATACGGTGGGAAAAGGAAGGATGGGGAGCCATCCGCCACATCGGTGAGCCGCCACCCCGCCAGGTCCACTTCCTGCGCGCCGGAGTTGGCAATTTGCACGTATTCATCGGCCTCACTGCCCATCACCGCTCCGTCGAAAAAATACACTGAATCTGTACCGGCGCCCCTGAGTTGCCAGCTGGAGTCGCCATTGGCACCTGGGTTAGAACGGGTGCAGTTGGGGCTGGATTTGGAGTGGGTACAGGAGAAGGTGCGGGGGTCGCCGTGGATGTGGGTGGCGGCGTTGGCGTGGACGTGGGCTGGGGTAGTGGTGTTGCCGTGGGTTCCGGCGCTGGCGTAGGGCTTGGGGCAAGGGTGGGAGTCGAGGGAACAGGCAATGTAGCTTCCACTGCGGCTTCCTGCGGGCGCATGGGGTCTTGAGTCAACTGAGATTCGGGATCAGGCACTGTAGTCGGAGTTGGCATCTCTGCCGCCAATTCCTCTGCCACCGGGGTAGGCTCCAGCGTAACTGCCAGTGCAGCCGGCGTTGATTCCGGGCCAGTTGTTGGGAAAGCCGTGGACAAAGAAACATTTCCGCCGCGGGCGGCCACTGGCGGCGTCACTGTTGGCACGGGAGGCGGTCTCTTACTGGGTATGGCCGCAGGCGTGATCGGGGCAGGCAATATTATCTCCAGAGTTGGCATGGCAGTTAGTGTTGCTGCACCGGGCGCACCTACAGATGTCGGCATATTTGCTGGCCCGCAGGCCAGGCATGCCAGAAGGACCAGGGATGACACCGCCAGTACCTGCCGCTCCAAGTAAAGTTCCAGCATCTCCATTCTTTTACAGAAGCAGTTCCAAGACTTTAACCAACCATCGGCAGATAGGCAAGGGCCCGCATAGTTCCCCGTAAATAACCGACAGTCAAGCTCCTTTAGTCAGCGGTGTCTTGAGGCCCAGCGGCGGCAGCAGACTATCCAGTCGCATGGATGCCCCCATCCCTTTGCCTGTCCACACCCCCTTTGGAGAGGGTAGTGTATCAATTAACCTTTCGTCATTCCGGCGGAAGCCGGAATCCAGTAGAGAACTGTATCTATTCTGTATCTGGACACCGGCTTTCGCGGTGTGACGAGTTGAGTCCTTAAGCAAACTGATCCACTGCTTTGGAGAGGCCAGGTCTCGATGCCTGCCTCTGGTGTGCTAGAATTGCCTCGGGGCTTTGCCCCTCGCAATGACCTTCTTAACACGCTTCAAGACTTCATCCGGCGGTGCAGCCTCAAGATGAACCCCGTCCGACTCACCCTCCGCAACTTCCTGTGCTACCGGGAGAATGTGCCCGCCCTGGACTTCACCGGGCTGCATGTGGTGTGCCTTTCGGGGGCCAACGGCCACGGCAAGTCGGCCTTGCTGGACTCCATCACCTGGTGCCTTTGGGGCAAGGCCAGAGGCAAGACCCACGACGAACTGGTCTCTTATGGTGCCGACGAGATGCGGGTGGAGCTGGAGTTTCTGGCAAGGGATACCCTTTACCGGGCCATTCGCAGCCACTTGCGCGGCGGCGGGCGGCGTCGCCAGGGTGTTACCGACCTGCAATTGCAAATAGGAACATCTGGCCCTGGCGGGCCGGAATGGCAATCCATCACCGCCAACACGGTGCAGGAGACCCGAGCCAAGATTGAGCAGCTGCTGGGCCTGGACTACGACACCTTCATCAACTCAGCCTTTCTGGTCCAGGGCCGGGCCGACGAGTTCACCAACAAGACCGCAACTGGACGCAAGGAAGTACTGGGCAAGGTGCTGGGACTGTCGGCTTACGACCAGCTCCAAGAGCAGGCCCGGTCGCGCCTGGGAGAGTGCCGGGAGAGCGCAGCGACGGTACGTGGCTCGGTGGAGAACATGGAGCAACGGCTGGCTGAACTGGGCGACCCTTCCCAAGAACTCCTGGGCGTGGGACTGCGCCTGGAAGCCCTGGAGAAGCAAGGCCAGTCCCAAGCTGATGAAGCTGAACTGGCCCGCGCCAGGGTGGAGGAGCTGCGCCGCCGGCGGGATGAACAGACCGCCATTCAGAAGCGCCTGCAAGCAACCCGCCATGACCTGGAGGACTTGCGTGCCAGTCGCGCCATCACCAGCCAGCGCATTGATGGGTATCAGAAAATCATCCTCCAGGCTGATGCTATTCAGCAGGGTGCGGCACAGTTGCACGACGTCCGGCGGCAATTTCAGGCGCTGGAGCAGTCCCGTTCCCAATTTGAGGCCCTGCGCGGCCAGCGGGACGGGCTGGAGCGGGTCATTGGGGAACGGCGCATCCGGCTGGAAGAGAGCGAACGCCAGCTTGGAAAACGGGCCAGGGATTTGAGTTCCCAGGCCCAAGGCGCAGCGGGCTTGACGGAGCAGTTGGAGACTGCCCGCCGTCAGGCAGCAGACCTGGACTCTCAGGAGCAGGACCTTGCTGCCCGGCGGGAGTTGCAGCAAAAACTGGCCTCCAGCATCGAGAAAGCCTCGTCTGACGCCGAACGCTACAAAATGGAAGGACAAGAACTGGCGGCCAAGCTAAAGCTGCTGGAAGGGACAGCCCATCAGGGAGCGGTGTGCCCCCTGTGCCAGACAACCTTGGGAGCCGACGGCTGCCACCGATTGGCGGAAGCCTACCAACGGGACATTGAAGATAAGCGGCGGATGTACCGGGAAAATCAAAGCAGCCTTAAAAACCTGGACGAGGAAAAGAAGCGGTTGTACGCGGCGCTAACCCAGCAGGAGCAAGTCACGGCGCAAAACCGCCGTGATTCCCAGCGTCGCGTCTCTACCCTGGAGCGGCAACTGGAGGAAGCCCGCCTTGCCCAGGAAGAACTGGCTCCAGTCCAAGAAAAGCTGGCGCAGGCCCAGGCCATGCTGGAGTCCGGAGAGTTTGCCGCCCCGGAAATCCAACAGCGAGCCGGCCTGGACCGCCAAATAAACGCCCTGGGATACTCCGAAGAGTCCCGGCAGCTAAGCTACCTTCAGATGCAAAAGTTGCAGCCCTTTGAAGACCAGCTTCGGCGGCTGGAGCAGGCCCAGGCCGCGCTGCCCCAGGAGCAGGAGACCCTGGCCCGCACCCAGGATATGCTGGCCCGCCGCCAGGAGGAGTTGTCGGCCCAGGAAACCCGGTTCAGCCAGGGGGAGTCGGCCCTGAAGGAACTGCCCCAGTGGGAAGCAAGGCTGCGCCAGGCCGAAACAGCCCTCAAGGCAACCCAAGAAAGCCAGCAGGCTGCTCTGACCCGCCAGGGGGTGCTTAAGCGGGACCTGGAACGTCTGGACCAGCTCCGCCAGGAAATGGCGGAGGCCAAAGCCCGGAAGCAAGCCCTGGAGGACGACCAGGCGGTCTACCAGGAACTGGCCACCGCCTTTGGCCGCCAGGGCGTGCAAGCCATGCTCATCGAGACCGTGGTGCCCCAGCTGGAAGAAGAGACCAACCTGCTGCTGGGCCGCATGACCGACAACCGCATGAGCTTGCAGCTAGAGACCCAGCGGGAGCGCCGCTCCTCTGGCCGGGCGGGCCGGGAAGACCCCATTGAGACTCTGGAAATCAAGGTCAGCGACGAGCTGGGCCCCAGAGCCTATGAGATGTTCAGCGGCGGCGAGGCTTTTCGGGTAAATTTGGCACTGCGCATCGCCCTGTCCCAGGTGCTGGCCCGGCGCATGGGCGCGCCCCTGGCCACCCTGTTCATTGACGAGGGGTTTGGCACCCAGGATGCCGCGGGCCGGGAACGCATCGTGGACATGATAAACGCCATCAAGGACGACTTTGACAAGATTGTGGTCATCACCCACCTGGAGGACCTGAAGGACGAGTTTCCGGACCGCATCGAGGTGTGGAAAGAGGCCAGCGGGTCCACGTTCAGGTTGAGCTAGAGAATGGGGAAATTAGGGAGCACAAATCCACATTATCCTTGAAATTATCCCAACTGGCGTCATAAGCAAGGGAGGTTGCAATGGCACGGTATTCTAATAAGGGAGGACTCCTCAGGATATTCTTAGTGCAAAGTAGCGGCAAGAGGCCTGCGAAGCACTTTACTGAAACCTTCACTGACAGAACCTATGCTGACGAAGTTGCAGAGCATCACTACTATAGAAATGAGGCTTGGGACATCAAGCCTAGAGATAACGATTTCGGGAAAGTCAGGCCTGGTGACTATGTCGTACATTATTGGACTGGGAATGTCGTATGGAATCGAAACGCCATCAAACATCTCTACGAGGTCACGGAGCTACGAAAGATAGAACCACGCAAAATTTCATCAGCCCTAAAGTCAGGCGCGTTGAGCGATAGTTTGACCGGAAAGCTTAGAAACGCGGACTTGAACGTGGTCACCCAAAACCTCAGAAGGCATCCCCACATCTTACTGCTGAGGCCACATATGACTTTGAGACGGCGGCTCGGCTTGGCTGAGGTAAAGAAGATGGTATTGGACGGGAAATTGTCCAAGAAAATGGGACGGTGCGGAAATTTGGGATTCAACATTTGCCAAACTTCGTGGGAAGACTACAATGCAATTCTAGAATGGAATAAAAGCCAAGAAGTTATCGACACACCTGTGTTGGCAGAGAAGGAATTGAGGGACTACCTTGCAGCCCGCTGCGATTTGAAGGTGCTCGGCCCAGATTATGCAGTTTACGAACTCGTTCAGAAAGAATACGACACACGTGGGGTAGGGAGAATTGACTTACTATATCGAGACATTGGAAATGGAGATTTTCTGGTAGTTGAACTGAAGAAGACGCAGAACACTGATAGAGCCGTCGTCGGTCAAATCGCTAGCTATATGGGCTGGGTCCGAGACAATTTAGCGGAAGGCAAGGGAGTCAGTGGACTCATCATTTCAGGCAGTCCAAGTCCTGAACTGCTGGCTGCAGTCAGGGGAATGCGCAACTGCAAATTGGCCAGCTTTCAAGTGGACCTCAAATTCAATGTAATTGAGTCCTAGCCTAAGAGCAGGCGGAAGGGACCTCATCCACACGGACCACGTCGTGACCCACGGAGCGAAGAAACCGGACGGTTCGCGGCGAGATGTGGATGTCGGCCAGCAACCTCATGCCACACTGAAGGTCTTCTCGCTGGCCAGCCAGGCGCCGTACCTGGCCGCCTGATACACGTCCTCTTTCTCCAACTCAGGATACTCGCGGACAATATCGTCGGCAGTATAGCCATCGCCCAGCAGCTTCAGCACAAACTCCACCGTGATCCGCAGGCCCCGGACCGTGGGCTTGCCGTTGCATACGGCGGGATCAATTTTGATACGGTCTAGCATAACCAGATTAGTTATCCTCTCCCCGCCTCTGCCCGCCGCAGCGCCTCTACGTCCATCTTAATCTCTGTGTCCTTGCCCTGCAGGGCAGCCAGCACCCGCTCCGGGGACAGAGGCAGGTCCTTGATGCGCACGCCCACTGCGTCGTAAATGGCGTTGGCAATGGCGGCGGGCGGGCCAAACCCCGGCGGCTCGGCCACCGCCCGCGCGCCAAAGGGGCCATCGGGCGAGGGCACCCGGATGAGGATATTCTCCACCTGGGGCATATCCACCGCCAGGGGCATCAAGTAGGTTGCCAGGGAGGGGTTGCGCACCTTGCCGGTGTTGGGGTCCCACTGAATCTCCTCGGTCAGGGCGCGGCCAATGCCCTGGACTACGCCGCCTTCCAACTGCCCCTCCACCGACATGGGGTTGATAGCCACGCCCACGTCCTGGGCCTGCAAGTAGCGGGTCACCCGCACCTGGCCAGTGCCCTTGTCCACCACCACCTCGGCGGCGTGGGTGCAGAACACTGGCGTGTAGGGCATACTGGACAGGGCGGCGGTGCCGATAATGGGGCCGCCCTTGGAGGTGAGGCTCTGGCGGGCTAACTGGCCCAGGGTGAACCCCTGGGGCGGGTTATCCTGCACGTACACCCGGCCGCCCGCGCAGGACAGTGCCTCCGGGGATAGCTTAAGGCGCTCCGCGGCCAAGGCAATAAGTTTCTTGCGGGTGTCCTCCGCCGCCATCTGCACCGCCTTGCCCTGGCTGTAAATAATACGGCTGCCGCCGCTGGGGCCGGTGAAGGGGGCCAGGTCGGTGTCCCGTTCGGCCACAATTACCTGCTCCATCTTCACCCCCAGGGCTTCGGCGGCAATCTGGGCCAGGGAGGTGTCCGACCCTGAGATATCCACCGAGCCGGTGAGCAGGCTCACAGTGCCGTCCTCGTTGACGCTGATGGATGCAGTGGATGGCCCGCTGCCGCTGCGCCATTCGCACAGGGCGACGCCCACGCCTCGGGCCTCGTTAGGGTTGTCGGAGGTGAGTTTCTTGGGCAGGCCCAGCCGCTCTTTCACCGCCTGAATGGTCTCTTGCAGACCGTTGCGGGGCGTCCTGGCGCCGCCCACCGCCTGGTCGCCTTCTTTCACGGCGTTGATGGTGCGGAAGTCCAGGGGGTCCACGCCCAGCTTGTGGGCGATGATGTCCATGTGGGACTCCACGGCAAAGGTCATGTCGGCCACCCCTGAAGCCCGATAGGAACCCACATACAGCTTGTTGGTGTAAACGCCGTAGGAGCGCAGCTTGAAGTTGGGAATGTGGTAGGCCCCCAGGGCGTGGCCCACCCCAGAGTTGGGGCCGGCCCCCAGGTAAGCGCCCACGTCAAACACGCTGTGGGCCTCCCTGGCTGTGATGCGCCCGTCCTTAACGGCGGTCTTGAGGTGAATGTGGGTGGGCAGGCGCGGGCCGTTCATGGTGAAGGCTTCCTCGCGGGTGTTGACCAGCTTCACCGGGTGGCCGGACTTGATGGCCAGCAGCGCCGGAAAGGCCTCAAAGGCCAGGCGCAGCTTTGCGCCGAACCCGCCGCCCAATTCCATTGGGATTACTTTCACATTGGAGATGGTCATTCCCAGCACACCCGCCAGTTGCGCCCGCACCTGGTACGGCCCCTGGGTGGAGGCCCACACCGTCAGCCGCCCGTTGGGTTCCACGCGGGCGGCGCAGGCCATGGGTTCCAGAAAGCCCTGGTTGATGCCCTGGGAGCGGAAAGTGTCCTCAAAGATGTGGTCGGCCTCGTGGAAGGCCTGCTCCACGTCGCCCCGGTCAGCATCCAGCAGGGTGCAGACGTTGGGGCCGCCCGCGGCGAAACCGTACCCCTCGAACTTGGGCAGGTCTGAGTGCACCACCGTGGCCCCGGATTTGAGGGCATCCAGGGGGCTGACCACTGCGGGCAAGTCCTGGTACTCCACCCGGATTAGCTCCAGGGCTTCCTGGGCGGTCATTTCATCATCAGCAGCCACCGCGGCCACCGGCTCGCCAATGTAGTAAACCTCATCGCGGGCCATGATGTACCGGTCTTTAAGGCCGCCGGAGCCGAAGTGGGTGTTGGGGAAGTCTTTGCCCGTGATGACGGCGCGCACTCCCGGCAGTTTCTCCGCCCTGGACGTATCAATGCTAACGATGCGGGCGTGGCTGCGGGGACTGGTCAGCAGCTTGCACGCCAACATGCCAGGCAAATGCAAGTCAGCGGCATACGTCGCCTGGCCGGTGACCTTTTCCCAGGCATCCACCCGGGGGTGGCTATGTTCCAAGACGGTATATTCAGGCATAGTTACCTCTCCCCGCAGGATCAATCAGATTCAGGAATGCCGATGAACGAGCTGTTGTCTGCCGCGTCTCCAGGCCAAAAGACCAGCCAAGACTACCACCGCGCTGGCGGCCAGACCCAGCAATGCTCCGTACCAGACCAGGTTCATGGAGGCGCAGGCTCCACGAAGCCCCTGACTGCTCAACTGCACCGCCTGGCCCGCGGCGCTTCGGCAGGCACTGACGTAGCCGTTGGCCCAAACGAATATCCCCGCAGCCACCACAGCCAACCCGATGCCGCCTGCCAGCATGAGCACCGCCGAAAACCGGCGTCTCTTTGCGGCGGAGTATGCGCCAGTCCCAACTGATGCGGAGTCCTGGGTCATTAGCCGGTTACGCCTTCAACTTATTCTGCATTGCCTGCGCGGCGGCCAGGATAGCCTCCACCACCTTGTTGTAGCCAGTGCAGCGGCACAGGTTGCCGCCAATGGCGAAGCGCACTTCCTCTTCCGTGGGATTGGGGTTCTCTTGCAGCAGCCCCACCGCGGACATGATGAGGCCGGGGGTGCAGAAGCCGCACTGGAGGCCGCCGTGGTCCACAAAGGCCTGCTGCACGGGGTGCAGCTTCTGGTGGTCGGCCAGGCCCTCCACGGTGGTCACCTGGGAATCGTGGGCGCTGTGGGCCAGCACCAGGCAGGAGGTGACAGCCTGGCCGTTGAGCAGCACCGTGCAGGCGCCGCAGTCGCCCTCGTCACAGCCCTTTTTGGTGCCGGTGAGCAGCAGCTCATCCCGCAGGGCGTCCAGCAGGGAGCAGTACGGCTCGGCAAAGAACTGCCTGATCTCGCCGTTGACGGTTATCTGGAGGGGCTTCTTCATGGGTTCAACTCCCTGCGTGAATCAATTTACCGTCGAGACCGCAGAGAAGGCTAAGATATCAAGTTCTTTTACTCTGCGCTCTCAGCGCGCTCCGCGGTGAAAATGTCTCTGACGCTAGAACGCTGCCTGCACCGCCAGGCGGCGCTGGACTTCAAAGGGCATCTCGGCCCCGCGGGCCATTTCAATCGCCCGCTCCAGGGTGCGCTGGGTTAACACCGCCACAATGTCCTTGCGGTATGCGCCGGTGGCCCGCACGTCGTCAATGGGCCGGGCCAGGCGCTGGGCCTCCGCAGCCACCCGCTTCAGCAATTCTGGCGTGATAGTCTGGCCTCGCAACATGGCCTCGGCGCTGGCAGCGCGGATGGGCGTGGGTGCCACTGCCCCCAGGGCAATCTTTGCATCGCGGCACACCCGGCCCCGGTCTTGCAGGGACACCACCGAGGCTACGCCTACGTAGGAGATGTCCATAGCCCCCCGGGGGCTGTGCTTTATGTAAAGGGAGCCAGTGTTGGGCAAAGGCGGCGGCAGGCGCAGCTCGGCGAGGATTTCCGCAGGCTGGAGGGCGGTGCGGCCCGGCCCCAAAAAGAATTGCTCCAGGGGCAGCCAGCGTTCACCCTGCGGCCCCACGATGCGGCACTGGGCGTCAAAGGCCAGCAGGGATGGCAAAGTGTCCCCGGCGGGAGAGGCGTTGCAGACGTTGCCGCCTACCGTAGCCAGGTTGCGCACCTGCACCCCGGCGAAGGACGCGGCCGCCGCGGCCAGGGCCGGATAGCGCTGGCGAACCACAGGGCTGGTCTCCAGGGCGCGCACCCGCACCAGCGCCCCCAGGCGCAGGCCGTTGCGGGGGCTGTAGCTCAGGCGGTCCAGGCCAGGCACGTGCTGCAAGTTGACCACGTACTGGGGCTTCCAGACGCCGGTGCGCCAGCGCACCAGGAAGTCGGTGCTGCCCGCCACGATGCGGGCATGGCTGCCGTGCTGCTGGAGCATGGACACAGCCTGGCGCAGGGTATGGGGTTCCAGGTACTCAAAGCGCGGCATAATTCTTCTCCCGGTAACTTCCCATCGCCTGAAGTTCAGACACCTCTGCACCGGCACGCCCCCGCGGGGCAAGTCCCAGCGCGGCAGAACTGGAGCAATGAAATTGTCCGGCGCTGCACGGCGATGGATGCCGGGGCATTGCCCAGCTCCACCAGGGCCTGGCGCACCACCAGGACAGCCGACCGCATGAAGAGCAGGGTTATCAACAGCCCAACTACCAGGTCGGGCCACTGGGAACGGGTAGCGAGGACACCTGCCGCCGCCACCAGCACTCCCACGTTGGCGATGATGTCGTTGCGGGAGCACAGCCACACCGAGCGCATGTTAAGGTCATCGTGACGGTGGCGGGTCAGCAGCAGTAGGCACGTCATGTTGGCCGCCAGGGCCAGGATGCCCATCACCCCCATAAGCTGATAGCTGGGAATATCACCGGACCACAGGCGATAAAGCGCCTGTGCTAGCACCACCAGGCCAAAGCCTCCCATGATGAGGCCCTTGAGCAGCGCGGCGCTGGCCCGCCAGCGCAGGCTGCGTCCCACCACATATAGGCTGAACCCATACACCAGAGCGTCGCCCAGCATATCCAGGGAGTCGGCCAGCACTGCGGTGGAACCGGCCAGCAGCCCGACAACTATCTCCAGACCGAACATGGCCGCATTGATGCCTATCGCCAGCCACAGAGTTCGAGACTGGCGCTCCCGCAGCACCGCCAGCTCACACTCCTTGTCCTGGCAGCAGTTGTCCATGCCCGATTACTGTCCTAAGCACTGTATTCCAAAAGGCAGCGACCGTGCCGTTGCGCACCCTTCGACAAGCTCAGGGTGAGCGGTGCTTTCCCGCTCATGGTTCGACTGGCTCACCACGAGCGGGAGGCTGGCTACAAGTCCTACGGCTGGATCAACACCCGCAGGCTGCCGTCGGATTCTTTGCGCTGGGTAAGCAGCTTGTGCCCGGCCCGCTCGGCCCATAGCATCACGTCGTAGATGTTCAGGGCATCGCCCAGGATGGTCTCCACAAAGGAGTGGGGGTCGCCCGCCACCTGTTGGGTCAGGGCGGCGATGACTCCGGCGCAGCTCTTGCCCCGGCCATCCACCACGGCCCAGCCGCCGTGATGCCCGTTGCCATTGCCATTACTATGACCGTGGCCGTTGTCGCGGGCGGCCACCGGCGCGGCCACGTTGTGCACCGGCACCTCGCCGCTCTTGCGCCGGTCTACCTCATGCTTGAAGCGGGCCACCGACTGCCAGGCCACCGCCCGGCCCCGGTCGCCGTCGGCGCACACCGCGCCTCGCACACCTACGATGTCCGGGTTGATGCGGGCTAGCTCATCCAGGTCATCAATTTTCAAGTGGCCGGAAAGGGCGGTGCTCAGGCCCAGCTGCTTGCCCTGGAACACTATCTCCTTCAAGTCCGGCTCCGGGATGAAGTCGAACAGATTGCGGCCGTCCTTGGTCAGGGTGTCAATTAAAAATCCGTCACACTGGCCTTCCTTAGCCAGCCGGACCATCAAGTAGGGATCCAGGCCCTTGTAAAGAGGGTTGTCGGCGAAAAGCGACCCCACCAGCTTGGTGTTGGTGCCTTCCAGCGCCCGGCGGGACTCCCGCAGAATCTCCACGGCCCGCTCGTAGGTGGTCTCGCAGAAGCCCACCTTCACCGAGGTGGCGTTGAGCATAGCGGCGGCATGTACCGCCATAGCCACGGTGCCGGGCTGGTTGGGCACCACGCCCAGGGTGACGCTGACGTGCTTGTCCGCGGGAATTTGCGCCCGCACCTGGCGCACAATGGAAGGGTGGCCGGAACCCACCAGGGCCTCCTGTAAGTTCTTCACGTCCACCACGTCGGCGCCGCCGCGCTCGGCTTCCAGCGCCTCGTCCAGGTCCTGGACGCTGACCATGAGCAACATACCAGAGGCGAAGTTGTTGTTGGCGGTAAGCCAGGCGGTGCGGCCGCTGGCCGGGGCGGCGGCCACTGCCGGGGGCCGGGGCTTGAGGGGTTCCAGCTCCCGCTGGAGCCGGGCTTTTTCTTCCTCAGTCAGGTTGGGCAGGGGCGCGCGCACTGGGCCTCCCGCCAGGCCCATCAACTCGCCCCAGTATTTGACCATTGCCACCGGCAGGGTGCCATTGAACTTGTCCACGGTGCGGGTCCACCAGGCATCGGAAAGCTCGTTGAGGCGCCGCAGGTGCCGCTCGTAAAAGGCTTCGTCCAGGCGCCCCTGGGTGGCCTTCTCGATAAACTGGACGTAATGGTTGCACTCGGGCGTGTCAAAGCGCCAGTCCGAGGTGTTGGCGAACATCACCTGCTGCTGGAAGCCCAACTCCTTGGCCCGCCAGAAAATCCACTCGTCGGGAGTGCTGATGATGGCTTCCTTCCCCGCCAGCAAGTGGGTCTCGATGGAGAGCTGCTGATTGAAGCTGGCCTCTTTGACGCCCACCACATTGGGAATGCGGCAAATCTTCTGAAGGTTCTGGGGGCTGACCACAATGTTGAACTGGGGAGAGTTGTAGAACATGATGGCCAGGCTGGTATTGTCGGCCAGCAGGCGCACCCACTCAATAACTTGCTCGTCGGTCTTGGCGGCAATGTAGGGCGGCGCAACGATGAGCAGGTCAAAGCCGGCGGCCTCAGCGTGGCGGGCCAGGGCCAGCATCTCCGGGGCTGCAGTGTGGGTGACGTGGGCGCCAACGGGCCACTGCCCGCGGGCCTCGTCGGCCACAGTGTCCATCACTTTGAAACGCTCTTCCCGGGACAGGCTCCAGAACTCGCCCATGCCCCAGCAGCAGCCCGCGCCGCGGGTGCCCAGGCGGCGGACATGGCGGATATTCTTGCGGAGTCCTGCCTCATCCACCTGGTTGTCCGGGGTAAAGGGAGTGGTCAGGGTGGTCCACTGCCCTTTAAGAGTCTCGCGGGCCCATTCTTTGGCTTCCTGCTTGGTGTAACGCACCATTCTAAAATCTCTCTCCAGTCAGGGAGTGTGGTCGGACAGCCTGGGGCGCACAACACCCCACCAGCTACCGCTAGTCTAAGCAAGGATGCCGCCAGCGTCAATAACGCGAATTGACTCACAATAAAAGTTACCGAAGGAGGATACGTTGCCTCAAAATGCGTGTTACCGAAGGGGAGGTAGACATGATGACCCGAGGCAGCGTGGAAGAGTACGT
>VGZV01000016.1 GCA_016872385.1 SAR202 cluster bacterium
GCAAAATACGCATTGATACTCTACAAAGGGTATCTTAACCCCGCCACGGCCCTGGTTCAAGGGCAGGCTGGGAACGAAAAGTCCCTGGTCCATGCCCTGACAGCATTTCCTTAGTCCACCCCAGGGTTTAAGATGGGGCAGAGATTTTCGCGGAGAAGATAAAGTATGAAGTGGTATTTGATTAAGGAGACCGGCAACGAGGTGGAGACCCTGGTGCGGCTGGACCGGGTGTTCCGGGTGGATGCGCGGGTGACCCAAGAGTATGTTTACGTGACCCTCCAGATGGACAACGGCCAGACCATCTCCTTTGACATAGCCCCGGACGAGTACCAGCCATTCCTGGAAAAGCTGGGTGCCTAAGAGAGTGGGTGACAATTCCCGCTCGTGGTGAGTCCCGACGTATCGGGATCCCGACCAGGTCGGGGCTTGTCCAACCATGAGCGGGCTGGGTAGACGGCATTTCTCACACACGCTCTAAGGGGGTGTCTAAAAAGGCTAGGCGCTCGTGGTTCGACAGGCTCACCACGAGCGGGAAAAACCGCTCACCCTGAGCTTGTCGAAGGGTGAGCGCTGGTAGTGCACAGCACTTTTTAAACACGCTCTAAGAACCCCTAACAAAATACCGAAGCTGTCACCCTGAGTCCTTCGGCTGAAGGACGAAGGGTCTGGGGAGGTGGGAGATCACCCCACCCCAGATTCTTCGTCGTCCCGATGTCATCGGGACTCCTCAGAATGACATCCTTCATTTTGTTAGGCGCTCTGGGGGGCTTGGCGGCCTACATC
The DNA here is from genome assembly GCA_016872385.1 of SAR202 cluster bacterium. GTDB lineage: Bacteria > Chloroflexota > Dehalococcoidia > Lucifugimonadales > UBA3495 > SHYG01. Next base: position 784 of record VGZV01000016.1, read on the forward strand.
TTGTCCGGGGCGTGCATCCCCATCAGCTCCAGGGTGCGCCGCAGCACAATCTGCGCCGATTCCACCAACTTGAGGCGGGCCAGGGTAATCTCGTTGTCCTCCGGCTTGGCGGAGAGGACCCGGCAGTTCTCGTAGAACCAGTGGAAGGCCGTGGCCAGTTCCATGGCGTAGTGGGGAAGGTGGTGCGGCTCCAGGGACTGGGCCATCTGCTCCACCAGCTCCGGCAGGCGCAGCATGGTGCGAATCAGGTTCAGTTCGTTGGGATCATTGAGCAGTGTGACGTCGCCCTGGCTCCAGTTGATGTCCCGGCTGCGGGCCAGGTTAAGAATACTGGCGTTGCGGGCGTGGGCGTACTGAATATAGTAAGCCGGGTTTTCCGTGGACTCTTTCTTGGCCAGCTCCAGGTCAAATTCCATCTGGGCATCCGGGCTGCGGGCCAGGAAGAAATACCGGCACGCGTCCGACCCCACTTCTTGGGCCACGTCCCGCAGGGTGACAAACTCGCCAGTACGCTTGGAAGCGCGCACTACCTCAGTGCCGCGTTTCAGGGTGACCATCTGGGCAATCAGGATGGTCAGGTCATCAGGGTTGGCCCCCAAAGCGGCCACCGCCGCCTTCATGCGCGGCACGTGGCCCTGGTGGTCGGCGCCCCAGATGTCAATGACCTGCTGGAATTGCCGCACTTTGAACTTGTTGTAGTGGTAAGCGATGTCGGAGGCGAAATAGGTAGGCTCGCCCGTGGAGCGCACCACCACATTGTCTTTGTCATCGCCCAGTAGGGTGGAATTGAACCACAGGGCGCTCTCCCGCTCGGACAAGTAACCTTGCTGGCGCAACAGGTCCATGGCCTGCTGGTATTCGCCGCTCTGGTAAAGGGAACGCTCGCTGAACCAGTTATCAAAGGTCACACCGATGCATTCCAGGTCGCCCCGGATGAGAGCCACCATCTTCTCCCGGGCCAGGTCCCCAATCTCCTTGACGGCCGCAGTTTCATCCATATCCAGAAAGCGGCGTCCCTGGGACTGGACAATTTCCTGGGCCAGGTCGGCCACGTACTGGCCCACGTATCCGTTGGCGGGCAGCTCCGCCGCTACGCCCAGCGCCTGCTGGTAGCGGGCATAAACCGAGCGGTAGAAGGCCTCCATCTGGCTGCCGGCATCATTGACGTAGTACTCCCGGGTAACGTTGTAACCGGCGGCGTCCATGACGTTGGCCAAGACGCTGCCCAGCACAGCCCCGCGGGTATGACCTACATGCACCGGCCCGGTGGGGTTCACGCTGACAAACTCCACCATCACGGGACGGCCCTGGCCCAGGGTGACGCGGCCATACTGCCCGCCCTCCTGGCGCACCGCATCTACCTGCTCCTGGAGCCATTGGTCCCGCAGGTAGAAGTTGACGAATCCGGGCGGCGCAGCCACCACTTTGGCCACTTCGTCCCTGGCGGGCATATTTTCCACCAGAATCCCCGCCAGCTTGAGGGGGTTAAGCCGGGTGGCGCGGGCCAAACGCAATGGCAAGTTGGTGGCGAAATCGCCATGCCCGGCGTTGGCGGGATGTTCCACTTCAATAACGGGAGCGATCTCCAACTGGATGCTGCCGCTTTGCTGGGCTTTGACCAGCGCCTGGGAGACCATTTCAATAATTGTGTGGCGGAGCAGTGGTGCTGACATGAACCTGGACCTTTTATAAAAAGCTACGGCGGCGGGCAGTACCGCAACGGTCAGCCCGCCGCCGTGAGTTTTGCGGAGTTACATTTTGGCAGAGCCCTGGGCCAACTGGAACCAGATGCCCTGGGAACTCTCCGGCTCAATGTTCACCGTGGTATAACCGCGGGGGCTGCGAGTCAGTCCGCCCTCGCCGCGGATTTTGTTGCCCTTGGCGGCCAGCTCTTTGGCGGCCTTGCGCACGCTGGGCACCCGCCAGGCCACGTGCCACACGCCAGGCCCGTTGCGGGCCAGGGACTTGCCCATGGCGGAGTTGGGGTCCAGGGGTTCGGTAAGCTCAATGAGAGTGGTGCCCACTTTGTACATGGCGTCCTTGCCACGCCCTGGATGTTCTTCCAGGTTTACCGGCTTGAGGCCGAAGTTGCGCTCAATATACGACACCATAGCATCCCGGTTGCGGACCACGTAGTGGACATGGTGCACTGACGTAAACATTCTTCCCCCTGATTTCATCCCATCGTCCAATGGCGACGGGGGATAGTTGCATTCTAGCTCCGCAGCTAGGTGGGGTCAATGCTTGCGGTGGCAGGCAATGCATAAGTGCCGCTCTGTCTCTGGACGCAATCTGGCATCCAATGGCGCGGTTTCAGTCCGCCAACGGCCCTGCTAGAATGGGCTGGCGTCACAAGAACAACTGGAAACTGCGCTTGAGGAGGCGGTGAAATGCCGGGAGAAATTGCTCTGGTGGGCGGCAACGAGTTCCGCGCCGGGACCACACGTATGGACCGGGCCATTCTGGCCGCCTCCGGCCAGGACTCTGCACGGGTGGTGGTGCTGCCCACCGCCGCCGCCTGGTACACGCCAGAACATTCCGCCGCCCACGGGGTGGGCCACTTCAACAGTCTGGGCGGCGATGCCCGTCCTTTGATGGTGCTGGAGCGCTCCCACGCCAATGACCCCGGCTTTGCCCAGGCCCTGGGCGACGCCCATGTCATCTACTTTGCCGGGGGCAGCCCCGACCACCTGCTGGAGGTGCTTCAGGACTCGCTGCTGCTGCAGGCCATGCTCCAGGCGGTGGAGCGCGGCGCGGTGCTGGCTGGTTCCAGCGCCGGAGCTATGGTGCTGGGGGCCATGATGCGCCGCCCGGAAAGAGGCGGCTGGGTCAAGGCCCTGGGCGTGGTGCCCCAGGTGGCGGTGCTGCCCCACCACGAGGACAAAGACCCGGCGGAGATTGCCCAACAACTTGAATCCCAAGTGCCTGCCAGCCTGACTGTTCTGGGCATTGACGCCCGCACCGCCTGCTTGGGCAGCCCAGGCCGCTGGCGGGTACTGGGCGTAGGCCGGGTGGTTGTTTACCGCAATGGGCAGTGGACCAGCCACAAGGCCGGTGAGCAACTGCCTGCCGGAGTTTAGAAAAACAAGGGGTCTGAAAGGGTTAGCTATTCGTGGTTCGACAGGCTCACCACGAGCGGAGAGTGCGCTCACCCTGAGCGTGTCGGAGGGCCAGCCTTGTTGAGCAAGCCCTTTTTAGAGCGCCTAACAAAATGAAGGATGTCATTCTGAGGAGTCCCGATGCTATCGGGACGGCAAAGAAGCTGGGGTGGGGCAAGCGCCCACTACCCCAGACCCTTCGCCCTTCAGCCGAAGGACTCAGGGTGACAACTTCGGCATTTTGTTAGGGGTTTTTAGATTCCCTCGCGAGAAAAAGAAGCGGGGACACGCAATCCGTGCCCCCGCAATCTGTGACGCAACGACGCCAGGCTACTTCATCCAGTGGGTGGTGTTAATCTGGATGCGCCGCCCGCCGGGCATATCAATGTAGTCCAGGTTCTTGTTCACGCCCCACACCGCCACGACGTCCATGAAGGGCAAGTGCAGCAGGTTCTTGGCGAACTCATCATAGGCCTGGGTCATCAGCTTCTCCCGGTCGGCGCCGCTGGCGGATAAGGCGGCGTCGGTGAGCTTCTGGCGCTCCGGGTCACAGTTCTTGGCCCGGTTGCTGCCGCAGCTCATGTAAAAGCTCAACTGGCGGCCAAAGTCAAAAAGCTCGCCGCCGGGGGCGAACATGACCATTCCTGGGGAAGCGTTGTTGGGAGCTGGGGGTTTGGAAGTGGCAACGCTTTCGATGGTGCCGCCCGCAGCCAGCACGCGGCCCGACCCGGTGAGGTGCTTGGTCTGCCAGACGGCGTCGTCCACCACGTTAACCTTCACATTAATCCCCGCCTCCTTCCAGTAGGCGGCCAGGGCTTCGCCCACTTCCACGTCCTTGGGATAGCGCCCCTGGCGGTTCCAGGCGTGAATCTGGTGGCGGGCCTCCACCGTGGCGCCGGTCGCCAGGTAGCCGGAATCCTGGAGCAACTGCTTGGCCTTGGCAGGGTTGTATGTGTAAATGGGCTTGGTGTTGTTCTCGTTGATGCCCAGCACGCCCGGCACGTTGGGGCCGCTGTGGCATTTGGACAGCGGCCCAAAGAGGGCCAGCGCCACCGCCTCGCAGTCCACGGCGTGGGCCAGGGCCTGGCGAACCCGCAGGTCTTTCAGGAAGGGGTCCCAGATAGTGTCCACATTGAGGGTATAGGTCTCGCCGGTGTTGGCCCGCACCGCCTTGCCGTTGGCGCTCTTGCTCAACCGGTCCGTGAAGGAGGTGCCGTCCAGATTGAAGGCCAGGTCAGCTTCCCCTGTCTCCACCATGGCCGAGCGCACCAACTCTTCGTTGCGCCACACAAACTTGGCGGTCTTGATGGAACCCTTCTGGGCGATGAACCGGCCCTTGGGTTCCACGTAGCCGGGGAACTGCTCAATGGTGTAAGACTCGCCCTTCTTCCACTCCTTCCACTGGTAAGGCCCCCAACCGATGATGCGGCCCTCGGCGTTGCGCTGGTCTGGCGGGGTGTTCTGATACCAGGCCGGGGCCTGGAAGGTGTGGTAAGAAGCGTAGCGGAGCAGCACAGGACAAGCGACCTTGTCACACACCCAGGCCACGGTCAGGTCGTCAATGACCTCGCCATGGGAGGTGTCTACGTTGGCAAATGCCTGAGAGCCTTTCTTAACGTCGCCGTGGAAGTCAATGCTAAACTTGGCGGCGGCGGCGTTCCACGGCTCGCCGTTGTGGAACTTGACCCCCGGGGTGAGCTTGAACACCCAGCGGTTGGGAGTCTCCATCTTGAAGCTCTCAAACCCGGCGGTGAGGGTGTCCACAAAGTCCGGCCCCAGCAGCGCCGGGCCGGGCACCACGTTCAAGCCAAGGTGGTAAGGATAGGCAGTGGTGGCGAGGAAGATGTCCGGGTTGGCCGGTTCCACGTTGATGACCACGTTGATGTCCGACCGTTTGGCCATCACCTGGGTGGGGGCCGCCGTGGGCTTCACCACGGGAACGGGGGTGGCGGTAGGGTTGACCACCGGCGCCGGGACGGCGGTGGGCGCTGGCGTGGCGGTGGCCGCCCCGCCGCAGGCGATCAAGAATAATGAGGCCAATATGGCCACCACCGGGAAAAAACGGGGAAATTGGTATCCAGAGTTACCGTTGGCGGGCATTACAGGGTCCTCCTTAATAAAGATGTCCGGATTAAACGATAACGTATAACGTCCCGTTAATTACGTAATAAGTAATTTTTATCGTCTTTACTACTGTAAAACCTTGAATATTTACAGAAAGCGCAATACAGTGCACGTTACTTAGCACATGGTAACGATGTATATATACTATTGGATAGTGCAATGTCAACAGCGTTGTCTGGGCAAGACCCTAACTCATCCTTGTGGCAAAGGCTGCATGGCCTGCATATTGTGGATTTGAGCCACTCCATACACCCCGGCATACCTCAATGGCCCGGAGACCCGCCAGTGGAATTGGAAACGGTGGCTCAGATTGAACGGGAAGGCTATTTCCTGCGCCGCTTCCGGCTGGGGGAACACAGCGGCACCCACATGAATGCGCCGGCAGCCTTTTACCCCGGCGGGCTGACCATTGAAGAATATCCAGCAGGCTCCCTGATCGCACCAGCGGTGGTGGTGGACATGCGGGCCGCGGCCGGCGCCAACCCGGACTATGCCTTGGGGATTGCGGACATTCAAGAGTGGGAATCAAGGCACGGCACCATACCGCCCGGCTGTATTACGCTGCTTTACACGGGCTGGCAGGCCAAATGGCTTCAGCCTGACCAGTACCTGGGGCTGGACCAGCAAGGGATTCCCCACTTCCCTGGCTTTGGCCTGGAGGCGGCGCGCTTTTTGCTGGAGGCGCGGCATGGGGCAGGTCTGGGCACGGACACCTCCGGGCTGGAGCCGGGTGGCGATACGAGCTTTGCCGTTAACCGGCTGGCGCTGGAACAGCCCAGGCTAGCCCTGGAAAACCTTACTAACCTGGACCAACTGCCGCCCACGGGTGCGGTGGTGGTGGCAGGCCGGCTGAAACTTCTCGGGGGCAGCGGGTCGCCGGTGGCTGTAATGGCGCTGGTCCCTAGCTGAGTGGATCCGCCTCCCACTTTTCACTGGCAGGGCACGGTTATCCCGGTCAACAAAAACCCCGCCCCTGGCGCACAACCGGCCGGGGACAAAGGTCTGCCCCTGGGTAGTGGTTCAGTTTGCGGTGACGGCAGGAAAGAGGTCTATCCGTCACGCCGGCGAAAGCCGGTGTCCAGATACGCACCAGGTTGTCGCGGCCTGCTGGATTCCGGTTTGCGCCGGAATGACGAGACCCAAAAAGAACCAGTGCCTGCCCTGGCAATGCCATTGGGGCATGCCAAACGTTTCAGAGTGGCAGCTGGTTAATGCCGCGGCAGCAACCGGGCAATGCCAGCCCTGGCGCACTCCTCATCCTGCTGGCTGGTGCCGCCGCCCACGCCGCAGGCCCCTTCCACCAGGCCACTGCGGATTACCGGCACCGCACCCTGACCAAATATCATGTGCCCGCCCTCCAGTTCCCGAATGCCTGCAGGAGTAGGCTGATTGGCCCGTTCAGTCAGTTCACCGCTGGGACGGCCAAAGGCGGCGGATGCCATTGCCTTGCCCTGGCTCCCCAGTGTGCTGGCCCAGATGGCCCCGTCCATCCGGTTCAAGGCCACCAGCCGTCCACCGGCGTCGCAGACGGCCACACTCACGTTGATGTTCAACTCCTGGGCTTTGGCAATGGCGCCTTCAACAATACGCTTGGCTTCCGCCAGAGTTAGAGACATGCGTCACCTCCAGACTTGCCAGACTTGTTAACAGTGGTTCAGTTTGCAGTTGCAGGAGATACCAAATCTATCCGTGCACACCGGCGAAAGCCGGTGTCCAGAAATACACTAGGTTGAGGTATTTTACTGGATTCCGGCTTCCGCCGTAACGTCGAGATCCAAAACGAATCAGTACCGAGTTTCTGGGTAGTGTATCAGTTTGCCCCAAACCCAAACTCGTCGCACCCCGACAAGTCGGGGTGCCCAGATATTTGCATGATTTAGGATCTTCCTAGGTTCCGGCTTTCGCCGGAACGGCGAATGGCTAATTGATACACTACTAGTCTCTGATAGCACTTGACAGTGCAAAAAGGATTTTATCTTCGCTGGTCACGGTTTAGAAGTTAGAGCACTGGGTGATATACTTGTTTGGATGAAATCTTTCACCAAAAGCCAACCTTGGCCCGCGGAGTCCCGCCGGTGCTGACCAAGCGTATCATCCCCTGCCTGGACGTGGACGCCGGACGGGTAGTAAAAGGCGCCAGTTTTGTGAACTTGCGGGATGCGGGCGACCCCGCTGAATTGGCAGCCCGCTACGACCAGGAAGGCGGCGACGAACTGGTATTTCTTGACATTACTGCCAGCGCCCAGTCAAGGGACACCCTGGTGGAAGTGGTCAAACGGGTGTCGGAGCAGGTGTTCATCCCCCTTACTGTAGGAGGCGGCATCCGCTCCGTCCAGGACGTGCGGCGGATGCTCCAGGCCGGGGCGGACAAAGTTTCAGTAAACACTGCCGCAGTCAACCAGCCGTCCCTCATCAGCCAGGGGGCAGACCAATTTGGCAGCCAGTGCATTGTGCTGGCCATAGACGCCCGCAGAGTCATTCCCAGCGCCAGGGTTGAACAGGGCCACGACCCGCGGCGGCTGCGCCCGGAGTCCCGCTGGGAAGTCTACACCCGCGGCGGCCGAACGTCTACCGGACTGGACGCCGTGCAGTGGGCTATTCGGGGTGTGGAGTTGGGCGCAGGGGAAATCTTGCTGACCAGCATGGATGCCGACGGCCAGCTGGCCGGATACGACCTGGAATTGACCCGCGCCATTTCAGAAGCGGTGCCGGTGCCGGTCATCGCCAGCGGCGGCGCAGGCAACCTGGAGCACCTCCACCAGGCTTTCACCCAGGGCAAGGCCGATGCGGTGCTGGCCGCCAGCATTTTCCACTTCGGCACGTACACCATCGCCCAAGCCAAGGACTACCTGAGCCAGCGCGGCATTCCCATGCGCCGCCAGGCTGCGGCGGTTGGTTAAGCCCCTGCCAGCACGACTTCAATTACACTGCCAGATTAAAGGGAGAGGTTTGCTCCAGCCCATGAGCCAGATTACCACCGTGATCTTTGACATGTATGACACCCTGGCCCAGAACCATTCCCGGTTCTGGCTAACCACCCTGGCTGCCATTGTGCAGGAACAAGGGCTGAACGTAGCGCCTGACCACTTGTGGCAGGAATGGCGCAAAACCGACTCCCAACTGCGGCGGCTACGCATCCAACCGGGGGCGCCGTTCCGTAGTTATTTCCAGTCCTGGTCAGAGAGCTTCCGGGCCGCCTTCGCCGCCCTGGAACTGCCTGGGGACGCCGAGGCGGCCACCCGGCGGGCTTTCCAGGACATGGGACAGCGACCTGCCTACCCGGAGACCCTGGAAGCCGTGGGAAAGGCCCAGGGGAAGTGGCGCACCGCGCTGCTTTCCAACGCCGACGACAACTACTTAAAACCAAACCTGGCTCATCTGGGCCTCGCTTTTGAGTTGGTTCTGTCGTCGGAAGAAGCGCAGTGCTATAAGCCCCGGCCGGAACTGTTCCGGGAGATGCTGCGGCGTCTGGGCGCTGCGCCCGGAGAGTGCCTGTACGTTGGCGACCGCCAACTGGAGGACGTTCAGGGCGCGGGCCAGGTGGGGATGCACACCGCGTGGATTAACCGTACCGGCGCTCCCCTGGACCCCAAGCTGCCTGTGCCGGACTTTGAAGTACGCAATCTGCTGGAGCTGCCCGGGCTGCGGGACAGCGACGAAGGGTAAAGACCGATGGAAATCAAGCTAAACGAGCAGGGCCTGGCGCCCGCCATTGCCCAGGATATCAATACCGGCCAAGTATTGATGCTGGGTTATGTGAACCCGGGGTCGCTCAAGCGCACCCTGGAAGGCGGCCAGGTATGGTTCTACAGCCGCAGCCGGGAAGACCTGTGGCACAAGGGGGAAATGTCCGGCAATTACTTGAACCTGAAAGAAGTCTGGGCGGACTGTGACGGCGACACTATTCTGCTGAAGGTCCAGCCCGATGGCCCCACTTGCCACACCGGCGAAGTCTCCTGCTTTTTCCATCGGCTGGAAGAAGCCCCCCAGGACTTTACTACTGCAGAGGGCGGCCCCCGCATCTTGGATGAGCTGTTCGCCCTCATTAAGGACCGGCAGCAGGCCAGGCCCGAAGGCAGTTACACCACCCGCCTGTTTAACGAAGGCACGGCGCGCATTGCCCAGAAGGTGATTGAGGAGGCGGGTGAGACGGCCATTGCTGCAGTGCAGGCGGACAAGGAAAGCCTGCCCAAGGAAGTGGCAGACCTGCTTTACCACACGCTGGTGCTTTTGGCTGCCTCCGGCATGACTCCCCAAGAAGTGTGGCAAGAACTGCGCAGGCGCCGGCATTAGCCGTTATTGCGCGGCAATAGTATTCCCCGTTCATTCCAGGAATGAACTAAGCGCTAACCGAACCAGCTTTAATCATCCGCTGGAATTCGATTTGTAAATATGCGGTAAATATTCCTTTTATCTTAGGAGGCTTCCCTAATGTTCAACCTGACTACAGCAGGCGCCGCCGACCTGGTGCTTGCCTTTGGATACGCCCTGGGAATTGTTCTGCTCCTTCGGGCCGTCGGCAAGGGCGGCGGCGGCAGCAAAGTCCTGGGCTTAGCAATCATACCGGCACTGGCCGGCCTGTTTCTCATTGTCATGCTGCTGGCTGCCTTCTGGAAAGACTCCCTAGGAATATTCCGTCTTTCTGTGCATGGAATGGCTTTCCCCCTTTCCCTGGCCGCCATCATCGCCGCCGTCCTGGGCGCAGTAGCGGTGGCAGACCTGGCGCTAAACCATGTCACCCGTATCGCTGGCGCAATCATCAACTACATTGTCAGCGCCATTACTCGCAGCAGTTTCCCCCGGCAGTGGCCCAGGGACGTGGCGCTGGCGCTGGCGCTGACTGTCACCGTAGGGGCGGCATTTTGGTAGCCAAGATAGTGCACCCTGAAGCCCGGCTGCAAGTCTTTGCCCAAGGCCACGGCTTTGAATTCACCGTGGAGTCCAACTTCCCGATGCCCGGCCTCCCCCAGGGAATGGTCTTTCGCGGTGAAAAAGACGGTTATATAACCTTCGCAGGCCAGGGCATTTCCCACTTCGTCCTGCCTGGCCAACCCGATGGTCAATTGATGCTGGAGCCGGTGGCGGGCGACCTGTACGACCCGCGCGGGTTAGCTATTATTGACGATACTCTATTCATCACTCACTTGGAAAAGTTTGAAGGTTCCGACGTGGGAGAAGGCCCATCAGCCTTTGTCGGAGAGGCTTCTGTCGCGCCCCGTGGCGGCAGCGTCATTGCCTTTGACATATTGCCGGACGGCAAATTGCAGAACCGCAGGACCATCGTGCCGGATTTACCAGCGGTCAACCCCTGGCATGCGGTAAATGCCATTGCTGCAGGCCCTGATGGAAAGCTGTACGTTGCCATTGGCGGCATGCGGAACTCGGCTTTCTACGCCGACAATCCCCTGCTGGGCACGGTAATCCGGTTCAACCCCGACGGCAGCGGCCTGGAAGTGTACGCCCGTGGCATTCGCAACATCTACGACTTTGTTTTCGACCCCAAGGGCCGGCTGCTGGCAGCCGACAACGACGGTCCCAGCCTGCGGGGCTTCAAGAGCGAGGAGGTCCTGGACATACGCCAGGGAGACAACTTTGCCTATCCCCTGGAAGGCACCTTTGACCAGCCCCATAAGGTTCGCAATGCGCCTCCCTTGTGGGTAATGCCAGATGCCGCTTCTGGTTCGACAGGCATTGAGTGGGCCGGGAAAGTGGGCATCGCACCAGGTTTGCTAATTGGCGGGCCGCACCTGGTATACCTGCCTATAGAAGAGGACGAGCAGGGTTTGTACGTGCCCACCTTGAGCAACGTGGAACCAGGACAGATTATTCTGGTGCGCCAGGGCTACATGTCCATCGTGCAGGCTGGGGCGGGCAATCGGTTGTACGTGGGGGTTTACGGGTTCAGCCTGGAAAACAACCTGTACGTTCTGAAATTTGAGGAAACCTCCGGACAGCATTAAGCTGGCAAACAACTTGCTGACCATGCACTAGAGTCCCGTAACTATACACTGCTTTGTCAGGGCGTCCCATCATCCAGGGACGCCCTGGTCTTTGTCTGCCTCTAGCCGGTGGCTGCATTTGGTAGTATCCTGTGTGCCAAACTGGGCAATGCCAGGAAAGGTCTGACAGGAGGAATATGATCCGCAGCCTCGACGGCAAGACCCCCAGAATTCACCCCTCGGTCTTTGTCAGTGAAGGCGCTTACATTGTTGGTGATGTGGAGATTGGGGAAAATTCCAACATCTGGCCCGGAGCAGTAATTCGCGGCGACTATGGACGCATCGTCATTGGGGCAAACTGCTCCATACAAGACAACTGTGTGTTGCACGCTGAAGGATACATGGAACTGGGCGACAATGTGGTAATGGCTCACGGAGCGGTGGTGCATGGCGGCCAGCTGGGCCAGCACGTGCTGCTGGGCGTCAATGCCGTGGTGCTGGACAACGCCCGCATCGGCAGCTTCTGCCTGATCGGGGCAGGGGTAATTGTACGTTCGGGGTTCCATATTCCAGACCATTCCCTGGTGGTGGCATTGCCTGGAAAAGTGCTGCCTCTCTCTAAAGAACAAGAAGCCCAGTTGCTGATGGCTCCTGCCAAATATGCCCAGAACGGCCGTCGCTTTCTTCAAGAAGGGCTAGGAACCCCAATTCCAAACACAACCTCAGAGGTGCACCATGACCACCAACCAACCAATCCGGCAGCCCCTGCCCTTGACCGGTCTGCGTGTCCTGGACGCCACCCACATCGTCGCTGGACCGTTCTGCGCCATGATCCTGGCGGACATGGGCGCCGAGGTCATCAAGCTGGAGCGGCCCAAGACCGGCGACCGGGCCAGGGCTAACCACCCCTTTGTCCACGGGGCCAACGGCCAGCAAGTGAGCGCCCGCTATTTGGGCGTTAACCGCAACAAGAAAAGCGTTACCCTGGACCTGCGAGACCCCAGGGGCCGCCGCGCCTTTGAAAACCTGGTGAACGTCTCCGACGTGCTGCTGGACAACTGGGGGCCTGGGGCCATGTCCCGCCTGGGCTACGGCTATGACAAACTACGGGAAATTAACCCCGGCCTGGTGTACGCCACCATCACCGGCTTTGGCGATAGCGAAAGGTTCCGCGGCCCCTACTCCCAGTGGCCCGCCAACAACCCCTGCGTGCAAGGCATGGGCGGCTGGATGGAGATTACCGGCGCGCCCGACAGCCCGCCCCAGATGGTGGGCGACAACATCGGCGACTCGGTGCCCGGCCTGTGGACCGCCCTGGGCGTGATGATGGCCCTGGAGGGCCGCCGCAAGTCGGGCCTGGGCCAGCACGTGGACATGTCCATGTACGACTGCATGGCCGCCCACCTGACCAGTTCCATGCCCCACTACCAGGCCACCGGCGAGGTTACTAGCCGGGCGCGGGAGAACATGTTCACCGCCCAGCTGGCCCTGAAGGCCAAGGACGGCTACGCAGTGCTGGCGGGTTCTGCCCCGGACAAGTGGGAGGCCCTGTGGCACCATATTGGCCGGGAGGACCTGCTCAGCGACCCGCGCTACCTGGGCAAGGGCGTCACCGGCGAATTTTACTTCACCTTTGTGGTGCCCGCCATTGAAGAGTGGTCCCAGCACCAGGCCAAGCTGGACATTGCCCAGCAGCTTATCAAGCTGGGCTTCTCCATGGGAGTGGTGCAGAACACGGAGGACATTGACCACTGCCCCCACCTGGCGGTGCGCCAGATGTTTGTGACCATTGAGGACACGGTGGGCGGCAAGTTCCGCACGGTGAACACGCCCATCCGCCTGACCGAGTGCCCGGAGAATCCAGCCGTAGCGCCGCCCACCCTGGGCCAGCACAACCAGGAAATCCTATGCAGCCTGGGCGGCCTGACCTCGGAGGAGCTGGCGCAGATGCAGAAGGAGGGGGTGGTGTAGCTCACCACCCCCCATCACTCTTCCCCCAACCACCTCCCGGTGTTACGCTAAGTGCATGGGCCCAAGCCCGTGGGAGGTGTTGTATGCAGAAGCCGTACCGGGGCATGAACTACATCGGCGGGCAGTGGCTACCCGCCGCCACTGAGGAGACCTTCGAGGACCGCTCCCCTGCGGACACTCGCAACCGCCTGGGCATGTTCCCCCGCTCCAGCAGCCGGGAGGCCGCCGCCGCGGTGCAGGCCGCTAAAGACGCCTTCCCTGCGTGGTCGCGGCTGTCCAAAATCAAGCGGGCCGAGTACCTGGACACCTTCGCCCAACTGGTCAAGCCCCACACGGAAGAGCTCGCCCGCCTCATGGCGCTGGAGTGCGGCAAGGCCATCAACGAGGCCCGCGCCGACGTGGTGGAGGGCCTGCACACTGCCCAGTACTGGTTCGGGCGCGCCCGCATGAACCTGGGCGAGGTGCTGGCCTCGGAGATTGCCGAAAAAGAGAGCTACGTGATGCGCCACCCCAAGGGCGTGGTGACCTGCATCAGCCCCTGGAACTTCCCCTTCGCCATCCCCCTGTGGCTCATCTGACCGTCCCTGGCAGAGGGCAACACCGTCATACTCAAGCCCGCCGAGGAGACGCCGCTGATGGCCCAGCGGATTCTGGAGCTGTTTGAGATGGCTGGCCTGCCGCCGGGGGTGCTGAACCTGGTGCACGGCTACGGCGAGGAGACGGGCTGGCCCCTGGCAACTCACCCGGACGTGGACGTGGTGCTGTTCACCGGCTCCTACGAGGTAGGTTCCAAGATTCGCCAGGAAGCGGCGCGGGACTATAACAAGTTTGTGGTGGCCGAGATGGGGGGCAAGAACGCCATCATCGTTTTTGACGACACCGACTTTGACCTGGCGGTGAACGCCGCGGTGCTGTCGGCCTTCAAGACCACCGGCCAGCGGTGCGTGTCGGCCTCCCGGCTCATCGTGCAGGAGGGAGTCTTTGACAAGTTCCTCCAGGCCTTTGTGGACAAGGCCCGGCGGCTGAAGGTGGGCGATCCCCTGTCCAACACCACCTTCATGGGGCCGATGGTGAGCCAGGCGGGACTGGACAAGGTAATTGGCTTACAACCAGCTGGCCAAGGACGAGGGGGCGCAGGTAGCGCTGGAAGGCGGGCGGCTGGCGCAGGGCGACTTGCGGTACGGTTACTACGCCTCGCCCTTTGTGTACGTGATGCAACACGGCCCCCAGCGAGTGCTGCGGGAAGAGGTCTTTGGCCCCCATGTGGCCCTCATTCCCTTCAAGACCCTGGAGGAGGCGGTGCATATCTACAACGACGCCGACTACGGCTTTGCCCTGTCGGTATGCAGCCGGGACTACCGCAAGATCCGCCAGGTGCGTGAGGAGTGCCGCTTCGGCGTGGGTTACGTGAACCTGCCCACCATTGGCGCGGAAGTGCACCTGCCCTTTGGGGGGCTGAAAAAGAGCGGCAGCGGCATGCCCTCGGCGGCGGCCCAAGCGGACGCCGTGACCCACCGCTACTCCTGGACCATTAACCACGCCGAAGACATCGTGCTGGCCCAGGGCTTGCAGTCAGAAGTGCCGTAAATCCCCGGTGGGTTCTTTCGTTCTCAACGAGCGTAGGGGCAGACCTATGTGTCTGCCCCGTTGATGAAAGTCCTGCCCAGGGCGCGCCCCGACTCGTCGGGGTGCCCCTACGCTCGTTGAGGATGAAACGACCCTGTGCATCTCCCACCCCCTATGGAAAAGGGAACTAAGAGCGCCTAACAAAATGAAGGATGTCATTCTGAGGAGTCCCGATGGCATCGGGACGACGAAGAATCTGGGGTGGGGCAAACGCCCACCACCCCAGACCCTTCGTCCTTCAGCCGAAGGACTCAGGGCGACAGCTTCGGCATTTTGTTAGGGGTTCTAAGAGGGTGTCTAAAAAGGCTAGGTGCTCGTGGTTCGACAGGCTCACCACGAGCGGGAAAACCCGCTCATCCTGAGCTTGTCGAAGGATGAGCGCTGGTAGTGCACAGCACTTTTTAGACACATTCTAAGCAGATCGCCCTTTCGTAAAGGGGTTAGGGGGCTTCCCTCACCCCCACATCTCACAGTTTGGGCCGCAACTCCTCTTGCCCCATATCCCCAGCTTGCCCGCACCGATATAATGGTGTGCACTATCAACCTGTTCCAGGAGATGCACGCCCGTGTACCGAGCGCCTCGCGGCACCGCCGACCTGCTGCCCGACCGCCAGAAATACTGGCGCTACATAGAATCCAAAGCTATGGCGCTGGCCCAGCAGTACGGCTTTGGCCGCATTGACACCCCGGCCTTTGAGGACTCAGGCTTGTTCGTCCGCTCCGTGGGCGAAGGCACCGACATCGTGGAAAAGGAGATGTACACTTTTGAGGACCGGGGCGGAGACAGCGTAACCCTGCGGCCCGAAGGCACCGCGCCGGTGTGCCGCGCCTACCTGGAACACGGGATGCACAACTTGCCCCAGCCGGTGCGCCTGTACTACTTCTGCCCGGTGTTCCGCTACGAGCGGCCCCAGGCCGGGCGGTTCCGCCAGCACCACCAGTTTGGCGCGGAGGTCATTGGCGACCCTGACCCCTCCGTGGACGCCGAGGTCATTGAGCTGGCCTGGCGGCTGATGCTCTCCCTGGGCCTGAAGGAAATTCGCCTGCTGCTGAACAGCATCGGCGATTCCCAATGCCGCCCTGCCTACATTGAAAGGCTGAAAGCCTATTACACCGGCCACTTCGACGCCCTGTGCGCCGACTGCCGCCAGCGCCTGAACCGCAACCCCCTGCGGCTGCTGGACTGCAAGGTAGAGACCTGCCAGGCCCTGGGCCAGGCCGCGCCCCGCTCGGTGGAGCACTTGTGCCCGGACTGCCAGGCCCACTGGGACAAGCTGCAAGAATACCTGAAGGGGATGGACATCCCCTACGAAGTTGACCACCATCTGGTGCGGGGCCTGGACTATTACACCCGCACGGTGTTTGAGGTGCAACCCCTGGATGCGGGCGGCCAGTCCACCATCTGCGGCGGGGGCCGGTACGACGGCCTCATTGGGCAGCTGGATGGGCGGCCTACCCCAGGAATTGGCTTTGCCACCGGCATGGAACGGCTGACTTTGAACCTGGAACGCAGCGGCGTGACCATCCCCGAAGAACCGCACCCCAGCTACCTGGTGGCCAGCGTGGGTGAGGGAGCGCGCCCGGCGGCCTTGGCCCTGGCCTCGCAAATGCGCCGGGCCGGAGTTGGGGCCATTCTCAGCAGCGGGGCGCGTACCTTGCGGGGTCAGATGCGCCAGGCCAACGCCCTTAACATTCCCTACGTGGCAATTCTGGGGGACGATGAGGTGCAGCAGGGCACGGTAGCCATCCGGGACATGGCGGCATCCACACAAAAGACCGTGTCAATGGCGGAATTCCTGGCCGGGCTGAAAGCCTGAAAGTGATGAAGGTCTCAGACACCGTATCTCAACTGGGGAGCCATGCTCATGGTTCGACAGACTCACCATGAGCGTGTACGCGTAATCGTCCCGGCCGCGGCGCTCATTTTGCTGGTCTTGCTGGCCGCCTGCACCTCAAGGGAGACTCCTGTACCCCCGGCCGCCACGCCTGCCGGCGCGCCCACTCTGGTTGTTATCCCCAACACATTGCCCGCCACACGCCCAGCGGCCTTCCCCCTGGCCACCGCTGTTCCAGCAACTCCCACCCTTACGGTATTGCCGCCGCCCACGCCCAATACTGTATCAGTTCCTACCCAGGAACCTCCGCCGCCAGCCCCTGCAGCTACACCTACACTCCCAGCCCGCAGTCCCTTGCCAACGCCCAGGGCTGCCACCGCCACGCCCGTGCCCCAGCCCCTGGCAGGACCTGGAGGCGGTGGCGCAGCTCCGCCTCCTCCGCCGCCTCCCACAGCAACCCGCACACCCACGCCGGCTCCCACGGCCACCCGTCCATCCACACACACGCCTGCACCTGTGGCAACACCAACGGTAACGCCAGCGCCTACGGCTACGCCCACGCCTGCACCTACGGCAGCTGACATGGTACTGACGATGAACACTCCTGCGATGGCTGTTGGTGAGAAATTTAGTCTTACGGTGGCGGTGCGGGCCTCGGCAGCGGCGCCAGTGGACATGGCGCAGGTGTATTTGGACTTTGATGCAGCCAGGCTACAGGCACTGGCCATCACTGGAGGCACGGCGTTGGAGGAAATGTTGCAGGCCAGCGCTGACAACTCCGCAGGCAGGATTGATTACGCTGCCGGAACCCTGGGGACCGCCAAAGACGCCGCCTTTACCCTGATGACAGTGGAGTTCCAGGGAGTAGCGGCTGGCGGCACAACCATTGCTTTTGCGCCCCTCACCGCGCCCCGGCAGACCAAGGCCATCTGGAACGGGGTAAATATCACGGGAACTCTGACAACGATTACAGTGGTAATACAGTAGCCGCAGGGGCACAGCATGCCGTGCCCTTGCACACAGGGTATGAGCCTGGGTTAAAAGGTCGCTAATACTTCCACATTCACCCTTCGACAAGCTCAGATCCTGCCCTGAGCCAGCCGAAGGGGTGAGCGGCTTTTCCCCGCTCATGGTTCGACAAGCTCGCCATGAGCGGTCACCATGCACACAAGCTGGCTCTGTTGAAAACAGCGAGTGTGCAGGGGACGCAGCCCCCGCCGTCCTTCCCAGGAAGGATGGGGTGTCCCCAGAAATGACCTTTTCTTCCCCCTTTCCCACAAAGCGGGCCTTGTTTCAAAAGTAATGATTTAGCTGGGAGAATACGGTTTTCATCCAATTCTTGTCACCCTGAGTCCTTCGGCTGAAGGACGAAGCAACTGTCTTGTATGTCAACACCCTTGAATGGCAAGCCATCAGGAGGTCTGCGCCCAGGCTTCATGCCAGGATTTTAGATTCTTCGTCCCGATGCAATCGGGACTCAGAATGACATTTGGAACAAGGCCCGCAAAGCGGGAGAGGGGTAACAGAGGGGGTGAGGGCCAAGAGAGTGCGTGCCGAGGGGCGCTTTACCTGTTCAGGTGGTTGATTTCAACAGAGCTGCACAAGCTCAAAGACTGGAGAGGACAGTCCAGCGGGGCAATACGGCAACCACAGGGGCGGGGTTGAAACCCGCCCCTTAGCAATGCAGACACCTGACGGGAGGTATTCAGCAATGGTTCAATTTGGTCTTCGTCGTTCCGGCGCAGGCCGAAACCCAGTAGTGCGTCTCAACCATATCCTCATCTGGGCACCGGCTTCCGCAGGTGCGACGGATAATGCCAAAGCAAACTGAACCAGCACCATGTGTTGGGGTTTGTTGCCTACCGTCCCGTAGCAGCCGCCGCTTTGGCCCGGCGCTCCTTTTCCTTGAAGTGGGGAATGACGTACTTGCCGAACAGGCGCAAGGAGTTCTTCACTTCGGCATCGGTGGCAGGGCCGGCCTGGAAGATAGGCATGATTTCATCCGCGCCGATGCGCTCGTAATTCTCCACCACCTCAATGCACTCGTCAGGAGTGCCCACGCAGAAACGGCCCGTGGACAGCACCTCTTCAGAACTGACTCCCTTGCGCATCTGGGGGTCCCACTCGCTGCGCCGGACGTGGTGCTTGTAGTCCGCAGGCACTTTGCTCACATCCACGCCGTCCCAGCCGCGGGCGTAGTTCTTGAGGCGGATGTTCACGTTCCAGGCGGCAATCTCTGCGCCCCGCTCCCGGGTCCGCTGCTTGTTCTCATCGCAGAAGCCGATGCTGGAGACCACCACTTTGTCGTTGATGGCCTTGGCCACCGGCTGGGCGTGCTTCAAGGCATCCTTGTACATCTTGATGCGGCGCTCCACTGTATCGTACTGGCCCAGCACGTTGCACAGGCAGCCGATGCCCAGTTCCCCGGCCCGCACAAAAGTATCATCCTGGCTGCATGCCGACCACAGCGGCGGGTGGGGCTTTTGCAGGGGCTTGGGAATAACCTCCCGCTCCGGCACGTTGAAGTATTTGCCCTGGTGGGAGAACACTTCCTCGGTCCAGATTCGGGGCAGCATGGACAGGGACTCCTCCCAAATGCCGCGGGTGTCTTCCAGCTTTACGCCAAAGGGCGTTAGCTGGTAAGGGTTGCCGGAGCGGCCCACGCCCACGTCCACTCGCCCGTTGCTCAGCACGTCCAGGGTAGCGGTCTTGACTGCCACGTGCAGGGGGTGGTGCACCGGCAGCAGGACCACGCCAAACCCCAGACGCATCTTGCTGGTGTGCTGGCTGATGGCCGACAGCATGACCTCTGAGGCGCTGCAATGCGCCCACTCGGTGAGGAAATGGTGCTCCACAAACCAAACATGCTCAAACCCCATCTCCTCGGCCAGGGCAACCTGCTTGATAACTTCTTGAATGCGCTGGTGCTCCGGCACCGGAGAAACTGGACGTGGCACCTGGATTTCGTAAAATAGACCGAATTTCATGCCTATTTCCTCCCAATGAAATAACGAAAGCTGTATGGTTAGCGGCTCTGAATGTTGTGATGGCCGTATTCTATGGGGGGCTGAAGGTGCTGTCAACGGCGTGAAGGAGCACATGCAGGGATGATTCATTTCCGCCATAGCCGTAGGGGCGCCCTGGACAGGCCCATCAGCCGCAGGGCAGACACATAGGTCTGCCCCTACATTCGGAGACAATCGAATGACCCTGGCGCCCTCGGTAGAATCCTTGACACGGGAGCAGACACCCTTCGGTTGACTCAGGGCAAGCTACGGCCTGCCCCCCAACCTTCAACAACAATAAAAGGCCCTGGAACGCAGCCCCGGTGGATTTGGATGAGCCTAACAGCCATGCTACAATAGTGTCATCGGACAAGAGTCTGCGCGCAATCATTGCGATTACTCCGCCGCCAGGGGCAATAATCCGGCAGAGATTCCGCCCCGGGCCATCCCACCGCATACCCTTCGTGACTATCATCAGGGGGTTTGGCATTATGACGCAGCCCATGCGAATGAAGTTCGGCGTATTCATGGCTCCCTTCCACCGGGTGGGTGAGAACCCCACTCTGGCGCTGGAGCGGGATTTGGAGCTGCTCCAGTGGCTGGACGTGCTGGGCTTTGACGAAGCGTATATCGGCGAGCACCACAGCGCAGGATGGGAGACCATCTGCTCACCGGAGGTGTTCATCGCCACCGCCGCGGAGCGCACCCGCCACATCCGGTTGGGCACCGGCGTAATCAGCCTGCCCTACCATCACCCTTACATGGTGGCCAACCGCATGGCGCTGCTGGACCACCTTACCCGCGGGCGGGTCATCCTGGGAGTAGGCCCCGGCGCCCTGTCCTCCGACGCCTACATGTTTGGAATTGACCCGGCCCGCCAGCGGGAAATGATGGACGAGTCCCTGGGCATAATTATGCGCCTGTTCACGGAAACTGAGCCGCTGACCTACAAGAGCGACTGGTTCCAGCTCAGGGAGGCGTCCCTGCAACTCCGGCCCTATCAACAGCCCCACCTTCCAGTGGCGGTGGCCTCTGTCCAGTCGCCCGCCGGAGTGCAGCTGGCGGGCAAGCACGGCGCTGGGGTGCTCTCTCTGAGCGTACCCCGGGGCATGATCCGGGAGACTAACCTGAAAGACTTGTGGTCCATCGCCGAGGAGACTGCCGCCGAGCACGGCAAGACCATGCGGCGGGAGGACTGGGCGCTGGTTGTGGGCTGCCACCTGGCGGACAGCCGCAAACAGGCCTTTGAGGACATTCGCGTAGGCGGGGCGCGGGTGGTGACCGAGTATTTTGGCGAGACCCTGGGCCATGAAGTGCCCAACGCCCCCTTTGACAAGATTGTGGACTTTATGTCCGAACACAACCAGTGGATTGTGGGAACGCCGGAGGACTGCATTGCTGGCATCCAGCGGCTGCAGGAGATGAGCGGCGGGTTCGGCAAGTTCATGATCCGGGTGGAGGACTGGGCGCCCCGGGAAAAAGTCCTTTACAGCTATGAACTGCTGGCCCGGTACGTGATGCCGCAGTTCCAGGGGACTCTGGCGGGTATTCAGGTCTCCAACCAGTGGGTCAAGAGTAAAAAGCCGGAGCTTCAAGTTAACCGACGCGCCGGCCTGCAGGCCGCCACCGACGCCTACTACGGCCGCCGCAGCGCAGGACCGGCACGGAAGCAGGGGGTTAAATAGCCATGCGCAAGACCAAGATAATGGTGACCATTGGCCCCAGTTCCCGGGAACGTCACGTGCTTCGAGAACTAATTGAGGCCGGCATGGACTGCGCCCGGCTGAACTTTTCCCACGGGACCCACGCCGAGCACCGGGAGGTCATCCAGCACCTGCGCGAGCTTTCAGTAGAGTTGCACCGCCCGGTGGCTATTTTGCAGGACCTGGGCGGCATTAAGCTGCGCTTGGGCAAAATTGCCGAGCCGTACCGGCTGAACCGGGGCGACGAAGTCTGGATTATTCCCGACCCCAGTTCCAGCCGCACCAACTTTTTGCCCTTTCCAGAGCCTGGCGTGCTGAAGAACCTGCGGGTAGACGATCTGATTTACATTGCCGACGGCACCATCTGCCTGGAAGTGCTGGCAACCCGCGGCCTGGAGATTCAGTGCCGGGTGCGCAACGGCGGAGTGGTCTCCTCCAACAAGGGCGTCAATCTGCCTGGCGTGCGTATTGACCTGCCAGTGCTAACGGAGAAAGACAAGGTTGACCTGAAATTCGGTGTGGCCCAGGACGTGGACTGGGTGGGGGTTTCTTTTGTTCGCACCGTGGAAGACATACTGGAGGCCAAGGCTTACCTGTCCAGCATTGGCAGCAAGGCCCTGGTGATGGCCAAGCTGGAAAAGCGGGAGGGCATCCAGCCGCATAACCTGGAAGGAATAATGAAGGAAGTTGACGGTGTCATGGTAGCCCGGGGGGACCTGGGGGTGGAAATCCCCATGGAAGAAGTCCCCCTATTCCAGAAGACCATCGTCAAGCAGGCTAATGAAGCGGCCCGCACCTCTTGCATCGCCACCCAAATGCTGCGCTCCATGGTGGACTCGCCCACACCCACCAGGGCAGAAGTATCGGACATTGCCAACGCCGTGCTGGACGGCTGCGACTCCATCCTGCTGTCCGATGAAACCGCTATGGGCCACTACCCAGTGGAGGCGGTAAGGGTGGCCGACGCCACCATCCGGCAGGTGGAGAAGATTTACCCGTATTACCGGGACTATGCATCCCGGGACCGCACGGAAGCCATTGCGGGCGCAGCCGCCGGGCTGGTGAAGTCCCTGAACGCCAAACCCATTGTGCTGACCAGCAGCGGACGCGCCGCCTTTGAAGTGGCCCGGTTCCGCCCGGGGGCAGATATCATAGTTTTCTCCCATGAGCCTGCAGTGCTGCGGCGGGTAGCCCTGGGCTGGGGCCTGGCACCCATGGGGGTGTTGGACCCTGAAAAGGATGTGCCCAAGCTAGTCAAGCTGATTATTCACAAGGCTCTGGATACCAAGTTGGTGGAGGAGCATGACACCGTCACCATTGTCCACGGGTTCCTCACTGGAGTGACCGGCACCACCAACACCATCCAGGTGCTGAACGTGCATGAATACTTGACCCAGTCTGAACAGCTAGCGACTGCAGAGGAGACACCGGTTCCAGCCCCGCGAAATACCGCTTTCGATTTCTTGAAGGACCCATCGGAAGACATCTACACACTGGCAGACGGAAAGCCCATTAATGCCTCGCCATAAGGTGTTCCTGGTGCCATTCCCCTTTGACGATCTGTGGGGGACGAAGGTGCGTCCGGCTGTCTGCCTGACTGAGGCTATAGGAATGCATCACCACGTGGTTGTGGCATTCATCACCAGCAAAGTCGTCGCCGATGATCTTGAAGAATGGGATATTGTGCTCGAACCCAGCCAGGACGGTTTCGCTGCCACTGGGCTTAGGGTGCCTTCCACCATCCGCCTTCACCGTCTTTCAACGGTTCCCCAATCCCTTTTGCTGCGCGAACTGGGAGAACTATCCCAGGACACACAGGTTCAAATCGCAGAGAAACTGCACAAGCTGTTTGCCTAGTAAATAGACAGGGCAGGGGTAACGGGCAAAGAAAGTGGGGCGGGTTTTTTTGGATCCGCCCCTGTTTCTTTTAGGCCCGGCTCAAGGATAAGGTTTAAGCCAAAGAGGACGGCAAACTGGTCTGGCCGGTGAGGTAACGGTCAACGCCGCGGGCGGTCTCCCGTCCCTCAGCAATGGCCCAAACCACTAGGGATTGGCCGCGCACCATATCCCCTGCGGCAAACACCCCTGCAACGTTGGTCATACGGTTCCGGTCCACTTTTACATTGCCCCGGTTATCCAGCTCCACGCCCAACTGGGCCAGCATGCCTTCCGGCTCTGGCTGGACAAACCCCATAGCCAGCAGCACCAATTCGGTCTCAATGACAAACTCGCTGCCGGCAACTTCTTTCATGGCAGGCCGGGCATTGGGGGATGGTGCGCTCCACTCCACCTTCACTCCATGCAGCCGCTGCACCCTGCCGTGGCTGCCCGAAAAGGACTTGGTGAGAATGTTGTAGTCCCGGACGCCCCCTTCTTCCTGGGAAGTGGAGGTGCGCAGGATAAGGGGCCATTGAGGCCACGGATTGTTGGGGCGGCGCTGGGCCGGTGGTTCCGGCAGCAGTTCATACTGATAAACAATCTCCGCCCCCTGGCGCAAGGCCGTGCCCAGGCAGTCGGAGCCAGTATCGCCACCCCCCAGAATCACTACCCGCTTGCCTTCGGCGCTGATGCGCTGGGACTGGGGTATCTTTTCGCCGGACAACAACCGGTTCTGCTGGCCCAAATACTCCAGGGCTAGATGCACGCCCTTCAACTCCCTGCCGGGAACGGGCAAGTCCCGGGGGCGGGTGCAGCCTCCCGCCAGGCATACCGCGTCAAAACTGGACTTCAACTCATCCACCAAAAAGTTGACGCCCACGTTCACGCCGGGGCGGAAGGTAATACCCTCTTCCGCCATCAGGTCCAGGCGGCGTTTCAGGACATCCTTTCCCAATTTGAAGTCCGGAATACCCAGGGCCAGCAAACCTCCAATGCGGTCGGCCCGCTCAAAGACCGTCACCCAGTGGCCCGCCCGGTTCAACTGCTGGGCCGCGGCCAGACCAGAAGGGCCTGAACCTACCACCGCCACCTTCTTGCCGGTGCGCAAGGCAGGCGGTTCAGCCTTAATCCAGCCTTCGGCAAAGCCGCGATCGGCAATCTCCTTTTCCATGTACTCAATGGTCACAGGGTCGGAGTTAATGTTGAGGACGCAGGAGGCTTCGCAGGGGGCCGGACAGATACGGCCCGTGACTTCTGGGAAGTTGTTGGTGCTAAGCAGGATTTCCAGGGCTTTGCGCCAGTTGCCCAGGTACGCCTGGTGATTGAACTCCGGGATAACGTTCCCCAGGGGGCAGCCCATGTGGCAAAAAGGCACGGCGCAATCCATGCACCGTCCCCCCTGCTTTCTGGCCTGCTGCTCAGTCCAGCGCTGGTAAAACTCCCGGTAGTGGTGCCTGCGTTCCTGGGCCGACTGCCGCTCCGGCGGTTCCCGGCCAAATTCTACAAATCCTGTGGGGTTACCCATATGGCTATATGTTCAACTTTCGTTGGTTTCGGCAATGTTGCTGGCGAACCATTCCGCCAGGGGGAGCTTCCAGGCGGGCGCCACGTCCTGGCCGTCCAGGGTATCGCTGGCGGTTAGGATGGTCACGTCAGCTGCCGGCAAGCCAGTGCCCGTCATAAAAACCTCGCCAAGCCTGTGGCCCCCAACGTACTCATATAAGCTGCAACACAGTTTCATAGCCAGGATGCCATGATCCGCGAAGGCCAAGGAGCACTTCTTCAGCTTCCCTTTGACCAGTTCATACCGCCAGCCGTCGCCGGGCAGTTGCAGCAATTCTTTTGCGGTGAAGGCTTTGGCGCTAGTCATGGCAGTGCGCTGGCTACCACAGGGCGTTCAGTCATCCTGGGCCGCCGCCAGTTCCCTCTCCCGCTGCTCCTTGCGCTGCAACAAGACCCGGCGGTAGTCCCGGGGCATGACCTTCTTGAACCGCGGGAGGGCCTGGTCCCAGGCCTGCAGGATGCGCTGGGCAGGGGCGCTGCCGGTTAATTGCAGGTGCTCCTCAACAAGCAGCCGCAGGAGGGCAATATCCTCGGGGTCAGTCACGGTTTCCAAATCGGCCATGCCAGAGTTGAAGCGGTGGGCAAAATCGCCGTCGGCGTCGTACACAAAGGCGATGCCGCCGCTCATGCCCGCCGCAAAGTTGCGGCCCGTCTTGCCCAGCGCCACAACGATCCCGCCGGTCATATACTCACAGCCGTGGTCGCCCACGCCTTCCACCACCGCGTGCACACCGCTGTTGCGAACGCAGAAACGTTCGCCCGCCTTGCCACGGATAAAGACGCGGCCTCCAGTGGCACCGTACAGCACCACGTTGCCCACAATAATGTTGTCTTCCGGCACAAAGGCCGCCGCAGCAGGAGGCACCACCACAATTCGCCCGCCACCCATGCCTTTGCCCATGTAGTCGTTGGTGTCCCCCTCCAATCGGACGTCCACTCCGGGAGCCAGGAATGCGCCGAAACTTTGCCCCGCCGAGCCGGTGAGCCGGATCTTGATAGTGCCCGGAGGCAGGCCGTCCTCACCGTAACGCTTGGCAATTTCCCCGCTGAGCATAGCGCCCACGGTGCGGTTGGAGTTGCGGATGGGCAAGTCAATTTCCACTGGCTGACGCTGTTCCAAGGCCGGCCGGGCCTGGGCAATGAGCGCGTGGTCCAGGGCCTGCTCCAGCCCGTGATCCTGTTTCTGACAGCAGTGGGTGGCAACCTCATCGGAGCGGGGATGGCGGTACAGGATGCGGGAAAAGTCCAGCCCCCTGGCCTTCCAATGCTCCACGGCGGCGTGGGTGTCCAGCAGGTCCACCCGGCCAATCATTTCGTTGACGGTGCGGAAGCCCAACTGGGCCATAATCTGCCGCACTTCTTCCGCCACAAAGAAGAAGTAGTTGATGACGTACTCCGGCTTACCTGCAAACCGGCGGCGCAATACCGGGTCTTGGGTGGCAATGCCCACGGAGCAGGTGTTGAGGTGGCACTTGCGCAGCATAATGCAGCCGCTAACGATGAGGGGTGCAGTGGCAAAGCCAATTTCGTCAGCGCCCAGCAGAAAGGCAATGGCCGCATCCCGGCCCGTCTTTAGCTGGCCGTCGGTCTGCACCACAATGCGGCTCCGCAGGTCGTTGGCCACCAGCACCTGCTGGGTCTCCGCCAGGCCCAGCTCCCAGGGCAGTCCGGCGTACTTGATGGACGATTCTGGGGAAGCGCCGGTGCCGCCGTCGTGGCCGCTAATCAGCACCACGTCGGCGTGGCCCTTGGAGACTCCGGCGGCGATGGTGCCCACGCCCACTTCCGACACCAGCTTGACGTGGATGCGGGCCTGGGGGTTAATGTTTTTCAGGTCGTGGATTAGTTGGGCCAGGTCCTCAATGGAGTAAATATCGTGGTGGGGCGGCGGCGAGATAAGCTCCACGCCAGGGGTGGTGCGCCGCACCCAGCCAATGTACTCATCCACTTTGTGGCCGGGGAGCTGGCCGCCTTCGCCCGGCTTGGAGCCCTGGGCCATCTTGATTTGCAGGTCGGTGGCGTTGACCAGGTAGTTGGGCGTGACGCCAAACCGGCCCGAGGCCACCTGCTTGATGGCGCTGCGGCGGAAGTCGCCGTTGGGGTCCGGCGTGTAGCGGTGGAAATCCTCACCGCCCTCGCCGGTGTTGCTGCGGGCGCCCATGCGGTTCATGGCAATGGCAATGGTCTCATGGGCTTCCCGGCTAATGGAACCCAGGGAGATAGCCCCGCTGGCAAAACGCCGGACAATTTCCTTGGCCGACTCCACCTCTTCCAGGGGCACCGGTGCGGCGCCAGTCTTGAACTCCAGCAGGCCCCGCAGCGTCGCCATCTTGCGGCTCTGGTCGTTGACCGTGCGGCTGAAATCCTGGAAGGACTCAAAGCTGTTGGCTTTGGCGGCGTACTGGACCTTGGCGATGGCGTCTGGATTCCATTGGTGGAACTCCCCGTGACGCCGCCACTGGTAGAAGCCACCGGTTTCCAGGTCTATATTAGCCGCCACGCGGGGCGCATCAAAAGCCGCCCGGTGCCGCCGCAGGGTTTCGTCCTCCACAACATCCAGCCCCACACCCTCCACCCTAGAAGCGGTCCAGGTGAAGTAGTTGTCCACCAGATCACGGTTCAGGCCCACAGCTTCAAAAATCTGGGCGCCGCGGTAGCTCTGCACCGTGGAGATGCCCATCTTGGACATGACCTTGAGCAGGCCCTTTTCATTTGCCTTGATGAAATTTTTGACGGCGTAGTCGGGTTTGGTGCCGTTCAATTCTCCGTGCTGGGCCAACTCCCGTACCGTATCCAGGGCTACATATGGGTTCACCGCTCCCGCGCCGTAACCCACCAGCAGGGAGAAGTGGTGTACTTCCCTGGGTTCGCCGGACTCAACCACCAGTCCTGCCCTGGTGCGAGTGCCTTCCCTAATCAGATGGTGGTGCACCGCAGCAGTGGCCAGCAGGCTGGGGATGGCCGCCCAGCGGTGGTCCACTCCCCGATCGGACAGGATGATGATGGAGTGGCCATCCAGAATGGCCTGGGACGCCTGCGCGCACAAATTGTCCAGGGCGCCCTTGAGCGCGCCAGGACCGGCATGAGCATCGAACAGGGTAGGCAGGACTGCGGCGCGGATGTCTCCAGTGGTCAACTGGCAGAGCTTTTGCAGGTCTTCATTGCTAATGATGGGGTGCTTGACCTTGAGCTGGCGGCAGTGCTGGGGGGTTTCCGCCAGCAGGTTCTGCCCACAGCCGATAAAGGCTTCCAGGGAAGTGACCAACTCTTCACGGATGGCATCCAGGGGCGGGTTGGTGACCTGGGCAAAAAGCTGCTTGAAGTAGTTGAACAATAACTGAGGCTGGTCGGAAAGCACCGCCAGCGGCGTGTCACAACCCATGGAACCCACGGCTTCCGCACCGGCGTGGGCCATGGGCGTGGTAATCATCCGCAGCTCTTCGGTGGTAAAGCCAAAGGCCCGCTGCTGCTGGCGGAGCGTAGCGTCGGAAAACTCCGGCGCAGGCTGGCCTGCAGGCAGGTCGTCCAGGGACAGCTTATTGTATTTGAGCCACTGCCCATAGGGCTGCCGTCCGGCCAGCTTCTGCTTCAGTTCCGTGTCGCCAATAATCCGGCCTTCTTCCATGTCTACCAGGAACATGCGGCCAGGCTGAAGCCTGCCCTTTTCCCTGGCCTGCTCCGGCGGAACTTCCAGCACACCAGCTTCTGAGGCCATGATGAGCTTGTCATCGGTGGTGATGGTGTAACGGAAGGGGCGCAGGCCGTTGCGATCCAGGACAGCGCATACGCTGCGGCCATCGCTGGACACCATCATGGCCGGGCCGTCCCACGGCTCCATCAGGCAAGAATGGTACTCATAGAAGTCCTTGAACTCCTGGGGCATGGACTCATGCTGCTCCCACGCCTCGGGGATCATCATCAGCATGGCATGTTCCAGGTCGCGGCCCCCCATGACCAGCAACTCCAGGGCGTTGTCAAAGGAAGCAGTATCACTGGCGCCGGGGGTCATCACCGGCGGAATCTTCTTGATTTCGTTGCCAAACAAGGGCGACTGGAGTTGGGACTCCCGGGCGTGCATCCAGTTAAGGTTGCCCCGCAGGGTGTTGATTTCACCGTTGTGGGCCAGGAAGCGGTAGGGGTGGGCCAGCTTCCAGTGGCCCAAGGTGTTGGTGCTGAAACGGGAATGCACCAGGGCAAAGGCGCTGACCAGGGCTGGGTCCGCCAGATCCAGGTAGAACCCCGATATCTGCTCTGACTTGAGCAAGCCCTTGTAAACAATGGTCTTGCTGGACATGCTGCAGATGTAGAAGTAGTCGGCTTCCGCTTCGCTGAGGCCGCAGTCCTTGGCGGAATGCTCAATTACCTTGCGCGCCAGGTAGAGCCGCCGGTCCAGCTGATCCGAGTCCAGGTTCTGGCCGCCCTTGCCAATGAACATCTGACAGATGTAGGGCTGCACCTTGCGTGCGTCCCGGCCCTGGCGGGCTGGGTCAATGGGCACTTCCCGCCAGCCCAGGAACTCCAGTCCTTCCTGGCGGATGACCCGCTCCATCAATTCCTGGCAGCGGCCGCGGGCCTGGTGCTGGGGCGGCAAAAAAGCCATAGCAACGCCGTACTCTCCCAGGGCAGGCAAAGTGATACCCAGCCGTGGGCATTCCTGCTGGAAAAAGCGGTGGGGCATCTGGATAAGGATGCCAGCGCCGTCGCCGGTGTCGGGGTCACAGCCGCAGGCGCCTCGGTGCCCCAGGTTAACCAGCACCTGGAGGCCTTCCTGGACTATTTCATGGGACTGGCGGCCCTTGATGTTGGCCACCACCCCAACACCGCAGGCGTCATGCTCCTGCTCCGGGGAATACAGTCCATGTTTGGCCAACTCTTTTAGCGGATCCATAGCCACTATCCCTGCAAGGGAAACTTGATTTGGTTTGGCTGCGCCGCCCTTTCCAGCACGGCGGCAACCTTTAAGCTGCCCCCACAACTCCCTATCCGGATGACTGACAATGACCCTTCGAAAGTTCGTTAAATATATCACAATCAACGGGGGTTGAACACTTATTATACTGCTGGCCGCACTCACTGGGTAGTGGCAAACTTGGGGAAACCCCAGAGCCGTTTCATTCTCACAGGAGGTGGGGCAGACCTATGTGTCTGACCTGTGGACGGCAGTCTGACCAGGGGCGCACCTGCGTGTGCGCCCCTGCGGACGCTGAAAGCGTGTTTACAAAGTTGTTGGGCGGGACGCAGCCTCGAAGCAATCCTGCTGGAATGAAAAGACTCTGCTGCTGCCACCCTCTCAGGGGACTGTAGGGGCGCTGCTTGCTGGGCCCTGTCTCCATACCGGAGCGCAGTTAGTCCCGACCTGCCGGGACGCCCCTGCAGAAAGGCCGAAAATGAAAAGACCCTGTTGACGAAACCAGGGCCATTACATTCTCACCGGACGAAAGATGCAGTCCTGGTTCAGGCGACGGCCTGCAAGCGTTTGTCCTGGGTAAGCACTGCGTTAGCTCTGACCCAAGCTACGGGACAACGTCCACAACACCGCCCCAACTGTAGCCGCCTGCGCCGCCGCCCCAGCAGCCGCTGGGCTGGCCTTCGCCCAGGAACGTGACGGTGTGCACATCCTTAGTCGCCTGGCCCAAGTCCAGCACACCGGTGCTCAGCGGCAAGGCGTTATAGGGGGCCGGAGCGCTTGTCCATCCCAGGTAGCCAGAGGTGAGCGCCTCCCGGCCGTCCAGCTGGACGCGGACGCGCAAGGAGGAACAATGGGTGCGCGGCACCGAATACTCGACCTTTATGTGGCCTTTGGTGGCAACGGAAACCGAATAGCCTGGCAAGCAGGGCTGCCCCTGGTTAGTGCAATATATAACAAATGAGTAACGCAACCGGCCATCGGATTGAAGAGAGCCAGAAGGCGCAGGACTGGGGGCGATGATGGGCTGGCCGGAACTGCTGCCTCCGGATCGTATCTCATAGCGGTAGTACGGACTGGAACTAGACAGCACCGTATTGTCCGCCACTGCCACCACTCCGGCAACAAATACCGGCCCAATGGCCAGAGCCATCAGAATAGCAAGCCACTTGACTTCGTCCGGGATGCCCCAGCGGCCGCGCTCCGGCATTGGTCATTACCGCCCTAATTCAGCTTACTAACCGCGGCGTGAGGCCGGGGCAGCCATAAACTGGCTGGGTTGCAGTTCAATAAGCCGGTCCAGGGACTGGAGCGCATCGTTCTCTGCCTTTTCCCGCAGCCGGTAGGTGCGCAGCAAGAGCATGACTCCAACGCCAACGGCTACCAGCGCTGCAATAACCAGCACGGCCAATTGGGCCGCCGCCCACCAGGGCACACCCCCGCCAGAGGAGTTGGCCAGAGCCGTCAGGCCCCCCCTGCCCCAGCTACCATACCAATCGCGCCGGCCACCATAGCCCCGTACTGGAGCATGTCCCGATTGTACCGATTGGCCGTTTCCCTGGCCCGGTGCCACACCTTCAGCGCCGCAATTAAATTTCCGTCCGTCAACTGGGGCGCCGCCTGCTGTAAAGCCCCCTGAACCTGCTGGCTTGCCATGTTTGTATATGCAACCTCCTGTCACTCTTCCCAATATATCTGGAGAGATGCCTAGTCACCCTTCAAGTCAGCGACTCTTGAACCAACCTCATTCATCAGCAGCCGGAGGCACTCGTGCTCCCACTCCGGGTCGTCCGGGTCCTGGGTGATGGCCAGCAACTGACCAAAGCCGCCCACCTGCTGATAGAGATGGCGGATGCGCTGGGCGCATTCCTTGGGATCGCCCACAATCCAAACGTTTTCCATCATGTAGTCCACAGTCATGGCGTCGTCAGGCATGTTGGGGTCCAGCTTGGTGGCCGCCAGCTGCCCGTAGCCCCTGCGGTTGGGGAACTGGTGCTGCACGTAGTTGCGGCCCAGCACCTCCCTGGCCCGCTCCCGCGCCAATTGGGAAGTCTCCGCCACAAAAATGTCCCGTGCTACCCGCCAGTCCCGGCGGTCCATCTCCCGGCCGTGGCTGGCGGCGGCCTCTGACACCACTTCCCAGTGGCCTTTCAAGTGCTGGGGAGCCAGGTTGGAGCTACTCATGGGAATCCAACCCCGTTCCCCGGCAATTTTGATGGAGTCAGAACCCAGGGAGGTGCCCGCCACGCCGATGGGCGGGTGCGGCTTCTGGTAGGGCTTCATATAAAGGCCCCGCTCCTTGGTAGCGTCCAGGGCTGGGGCTTCAATATTGAAGAACTGGCCGTGGTAGCTGAATTTCCCGTCAGCCTCCCACATTTTCAGCACAATGTCCAGGACTTCCGCGGAGCGCTGCCGGACTTCCCTGCCTTGTTTGGGGTCCAGGCCAAACATTTCCAGGTCCGTGGGGATGGCGCGGGCGCCAATGCCCCAGTAGAAACGGCCCCGGGCCAAGTGGTCCAGCATGGCGATGCGGTGGGCCAGCTCGATGGGGTTCTGCACTGCCAGCAAGGTGACGCCGGTGCCCAGGATGATGCGCTCGGTCATGGCCAGGGCCTTGGCTATGAGCAAGTCCGGGGCCGGGGCGTTCTCCCAGCGCTCGCTGAAATGCTGGCCAATCCAAGCCTCATGGTAGCCCAACTGGTCGGCCAGGGCGATTAATGCCAGGTCCCGGTCGTAGGAGTCGGCAAAGGTGCGGTACGGCGGGTGCAGGGGCATCATGAACAGTCCAAACTGCATACTCTCCCTCCCCAATCAGGCCTGCTGAACCAGCTGGGCGCTGGGTGGCCAAATTGGCGTGATGGTACGGCAGCCCCAACACCATGTCAAGGCCATGTTTGCGCTACAATGGAGTCACGCCAGTCCCAAGACAGCGACAAGCAACACTGGAGAGAAGGAACATGGCAGTATTCGGCTCCCGCACCGGAGTAGCAGTGGTGGAGGTTTACGGCATTATTGGCGCACGGGTGCGCGCGCCGGTGTACACTCGCCTGTTCGATGCGGTGGCCCGCAGCAGCCGGTTGCGGGCGCTGCTGCTGGACATAGACTCCCCCGGCGGTTCCGCATCGGCCTCCGAAGTGCTGTACCACAGCCTGCGGAAGGTGGGCAAGACCAAGCCAGTGGTAGCCTACGTGCGGGGCACTGGCGCCTCCGGCGGGTACTACCTGTGCTGCGCCGCCAGCAAGGTGGTGGCGCTGCCCACGGCCCTGGTGGGATCCATTGGAGTGATTTCAGTGCGGCCGGTGCTGGAGCAGTTGCTGGGCAAGCTCGGGATGCAAGTGGCGGTGTTCAAGGGCGGGCGGCTGAAGGATATGGGCGGGTTCTGGCGCAGCCCCACCGATGAAGAGTCCATGAAGTACCAGGAGCTAATCACCGAAATTTACGACAATTTTGTTGCGGTGGTGGCCCAGGGACGCCACATGGAGGAAGGCAAAGTCCGGGAAGTGGCTACCGGCGAGGTATTTACGGCCCGCCGGGGCCAGGCGCTGGGGCTGGTGGACGAACTGGGCGACTTTGACCGGGCGCTGGAACTGGCGGCAGAGCTGGGGGAGACCAGACCCAACCCCCTGTGGCTGCGGCCCCGGCGCTCCCTGGCTGACCGGTTTATGGGCCGGGCCAGCAGCCCGGCGCCGGGCATGGAAGCGCTGGCCGCTCCATTACAGCGGCTGCTGGCGGGCGGGATTTATTACCTGGAACCGTCCCACCTGCTGGATGCTGGAACGGAATGAAGCGTCCAAGACTGCCTCAGGCAGGCCTTGTTTCAAAACTCAACCGTCACACCGGCGAAAGCCGGTATCCAGGCCCCACGGGACTTTTGCCAGATATGGATTCCGGCTTCCGCCGGAATGACGAGGGCGCTGTAGGGTACTTTTGAGGCAAGGCCCCTCAGGCATCATAAGCTTCCACTCGGCGATCCCGAATCAACTCCTCGCTGAGACTTCTGCCCTCAGGAATGTAATGGCGTACCAGCCTTCGGGCTTGCCTGACCGCCTCACGCAATACGAGCAAGCGGACCTCGCCATCACTCAAGAGAAGAACTATTTGGTCGCCTGGTTTCAGGTCTAGGGCGCGCCGGTATTGGGCAGGAATGACTACTCTGCCACCTTCTGAACAGGCAGAGCGCCCTTCGGCACGTACTCCTTTGACCCTCACCCCCTCCGTTCCCCCGCTCCCGCTTTCCGGGAATGGGGGAAGAAATGGGCATTTTGGGGGACACCCCATCCTTCCTGGGAAGGACGGCAGGGGCTGTGCCCCCTGCACCCTCGTTGATTTCAACAAAGGCAACCCCTAACAAAATGCCGAAGCTGTCACCCTGAGTCCTTGGGCTGAAGGACGAAGGGTCTGGGGTGGGGCAAACGCCCGCCACCCCAGACCCTTCGTCGTCCCGATGTCATCGGGCCTCCTCAAAATGACATCCGTCATTTTGTTGTTAGGCACTCTTGGATTTCTCTTCGCTGCGTTCCTCACAATGCCAGTTTTCAGGCAAGCCTTACCCTAGGCGCTCGCACCCTCCAGCCGCTTGGCCTCCTGCCACAGGGCCTCTTTTTCGGCCAGGGTCAGGGCAGCAAAGTCCAGGCCCCGCTGGGCGGCCAGTTCCTCCATTTTCAGGTAACGCCCCTGGAAGCGGCGGCTGGACTGGCGCAGGGCATCCTCGGCGTGAAGTCCCATCCACCGGGACAAGTTCACCAGGGCAAAGAGGAGGTCGCCCAGCTCATGGGCCTTTTCCTTGGGACTGGCGGCGCGGCGCAGTTCGGCAATCTCCTCTTCCACCTTGTCCAGCACACCGGCAATGTCATCCCAGTCAAACCCGGCCTTGGAAGCCCGGTCTTGCATTAGCTGGGCGTAGGTGAGGGCCGGCAAGTCCCTGGGAATGCCCGTCACCGGCGATTGGACAGTCCCTTTCTGGCGCTTTTCCTGTTCTTTTAGCTTTTCCCAGTTGCGTTCCACCTCCCGCGCATCGGCCACGGTGGCATCGCCAAAGACGTGGGGATGACGGCGCACCAGCTTTCGGTTGATGCTGCTCAAGGCGTCGGCCAGGGTAAACGCGCCAGCTTCGGCGGCAATCTGGGCGTGGAAGGCCACCTGCACCAGCAGATCGCCCAACTCCTCAGCTAGCAGCCCAGGCTCCCCCCGGTCAATGGCCTCCAGCACCTCGTAACACTCCTCCAGCAAATTGCGCTTGAGGGAGGAATGGGTCTGCTCCCGGTCCCAGGGGCAGCCGCCGGGGGCACGGAGCCGCGCCACAATATCCACCAGGGTGTGGAACTGTCCCAGTTCAGATTCTGAAAAAGGGTTGTCAGGCATGGCAAGATTATAGAAGAGGGGTTGTTGCCGGACAAGTCACGAGGTGTTACCGTAACCGGACGGCTGTTTGGGAGGTAACGTGCAACTGCTGCGCCGTGTGCCAGGGGCGCTGTTTGTGATGGCCGTGCCCCTGTTCCTGATTTGCGCCAGCGTGGCCTGGGCGGTGAACGACCCAGGCGTATATTGGCGCGGCTTCCAGAAGCACCAGGTCTCACTCTATACGGGGATTGCCGATGACGACCTGAAACGAGTGGGGGCAGACATACGGCGTTACTTCAATTCCGCCCAGGAACCCCTGACGGTGCGCACCCGCATCTTTGGGCAGGAACAAGAGTTGTTCAAGGAGCGGGAGGTGTTGCACATGCGGGACGTAAAGCGCCTGTTCTGGGGAGTTTACGTTATGGGAAGCTTGTGCGGCATCTACCTGGGGGCCGTTACAATCCTGGGGCTGCGCCGCCAGGGTCGCGGCTTCCTGCCGCGGCTGGCCGGACTGACTTTAATGGGAGGCATACTGACCCTGGGCCTGGCAATGGTGGTGGGGGCTTTCTCCCTTACCGGCTTCAGCAGCCTGTTCCTGCTGTTCCACCAGATAAGCTTTGGCAACGACCTGTGGCAGCTGGACCCCGCCACGGACTACCTGCTGGCGCTGTTTCCCCTGGGTTTCTGGTTCGACGTCACCATGCTGGTGGCGGCACTGACCGTCACCGGTGCGCTGGCGTTATCGGCGGCGTCAGGCGCATGGCTTTATTTGCACCGCCAGCAGGGGGAGCAACAGGACCACCCTGAGCCACCAGCCAATTCTTCAAGCGATACGCAACTAACCTAGTCCAGGAATGACAATTCCTGTACCATCAGCCGAAGGATCAGGAACCTGGTAGTGTATCAAGTCGCTTAAAGACTCGACTCATCACACCGGCAAAAGCCAGTGTCCAGATACAGGATATATACAGTTCTCCCCTGGATTACGGCTTCCGCCGGAATGATGAATGGACAACTGATACACTAATGGAATCTGGGGGCCAGCGGAGATAACCTTCCCCAAATTCTTCGGTCGCTAGGTTCCCTGCCAGCCCGCGTGAGAATTCCTTTCAGTCTACCCCTTGGTAAGGGGTAGCTAGAGGGGGGTGGGACACCCCACCCTGCCCTCCCCTTGGTAAGGGGGAAATTATCAACAGTGTATCAATTAGCCGTTCGTCATTCCGGCTTACGCCGGGATCCAGGAAAATACTAAACCATGTGAATATCTGGGCATCCCGACTTGTCGGGGTGCGACGAGTTAAAGCTCGTGGCAAACTGATACACTACCCACTACCGAATTGTCACACACGCCTCTAGTGGCCGGAACCGCAGCACCCGCCGCCGCAGCATCCGCCACCACCCATAGGCGGCAGCGGGCTGGACTGGGGGCTGGCAGCTTCGCCCTTGGAGTGGGAGGCAAACACTGACAACATCCGGCGGGCGGGCTGTTCGCAATTGGGGCAATCCGCACCGTTGGCGCTCATAGCCTGGAGTTTCTGAAACTTGTGATTGCAGCTTGAGCAATGATATTCGTAGAGCGGCATATTCACTCGTCCTTAAGCAGTCACTGGAGAGTTTAAGTGAAAAAGTGTACGCCTCAGGCGGCAGGGCGTCAATAGCAAGATTTCGTAATCAGATATGGCACACTAAAACCCAAACATTATGTCTCGCTTGGTTATTTCGTCTCCAATTGTTAGCAATTCGTCCAGACAGATTGCCAATGTTGGCGCACGGTCTGATAAAATATAATTGTCCCAAAATAAAATCCGGGACACTGGAGGAAATGCCAACGGGCATTTTATGAGTTCGGACGACTTAGGAAGCTTACGCAAGAACGGCCACATTACCATCCGCGAGATGGAAATCGGAGACCTGGCGCCCGTGTACCACCTGGGGGAACGCCTGTTCACCAGGGATAATTTCCCAGTGCTGTACCG
Organism: SAR202 cluster bacterium; assembly: GCA_016872385.1. Classification (GTDB taxonomy): domain Bacteria; phylum Chloroflexota; class Dehalococcoidia; order Lucifugimonadales; family UBA3495; genus SHYG01. Next base: position 37,748 of record VGZV01000016.1, read on the forward strand.
CACCTGGGACCCCTTTGAAGTAACTGACTACTTCAACTCTGATCCCGAATACTGTTTAGTGGCGGTGGACTCTGTCAATCAGGTGGTGGCCTTTGCCCTGGGCAGCATTGTGGAGAAGGACGGATCCCCCTGGAAGTACGGCTACCTGGCCTGGCTGGGCGTAGCCCCAGAACATCAGGGCAACGGCGTGGCCGACCGCCTGCTGCGGGAGTTTGAAAAGCAGATGAAGGAAGACGGCGCCCGCATACTGCTGGTGGACACGGAGGCGGATAACCACCGGGCCATCCGGTTCTTCAACCGGAACGGGTTCAACAACCCCAAGGGCCACGTGTGGTTGAGCAAGAGCCTGGCCAAAAGCCAGCAGAACGGCCACACCGCCGCCAAGCCAGTGGGAGCAGTATATCGCACGCGGATGCGGCAAAAAGCCAGCGCCAAACGGCCTGGCCATTCAGGCACAGTGCCAGTGGTGGCCGCCGCAGAACTGCCGTAAAGAAATACAGCGCAGGAATGGGGCAGGCACAAAACCTGCCCCGTTTATTTTGTGCGGCTCAAGGAAAAGTTAAAAACCGGAGGGTAAGCCGTTTTTGGCCAGGGCCTCCAGTTCAGCAACGGTGGCCTGGGCGGCCACGGTAACTCTGGGACCGGCCACGTCAATCTTGATTTTCTTCAGCACGGCGCGCATCTGCTCATTGGGGCTGAAACTGCGCATCAGCGCCAGGGCACCATCGGCCAGGCTGCCCACTTCATCGGCAGAGTCTGCACCGGCAAAGTCCAGGTTGGCGCTTGCTTTGATGCCCTGGCCGTTTTTGTCCAGGGACATGGCTACCACTTGCAGGGCCCGCATGGCTTCCAGTCCTGGCATGGTCCCGCCCAGGCCTCCGGGGACCTGGGACAAATCGTTCAATGGAGAATCCTTGCTCGACAAAGCTTCGGGCGGGACTTCCAGCGCCATGCGGAACAGGGGCTGGCCCAGGGCATCAAATGACTCTTTCAACCCGCCAGCCAGGGCAGCCTGGTCGCCTTCTGCCACATCCACCACCGCCTGCACGGCAGGCAGCGTACCCAATACCAGGGTGTCTTTGCTCAGCAAGGTAAAGGCGGTGGGCGGGTCCTCGCTGGCATCAACCAGCAGCCGATGCTTCTTATATTGCTGGGGGGCAAATTCCCGGTTGGAGTGATTGCCCAGCACCGCCATCAGCTGGGACTCGTCAAACGCGCCCTTGGCAATGGCTCCGGCGTACTCGCTTTTCTCATCTATATCAGCAAAGAACAGTATGGTCTGGACCTGGCGCAAGTCCATCCCCGTTTTCTTGGCGCTCAAGGCCAGCAGGTCATCCAGCGTCTCGGGGAGGCTTTCCCCTTTGGACGCCCGGTTATAGAGCCGGGCCAGGTCAGCATCCTTAAGAATGTCAGCCACCCGCGCCTCCCCCAGCAGAGAAGCGCCAGCCGGCACCAAGGCCTGGGGAGTGGCAGCCGTGCCGCGGCATCCGCCCAGGGCCAGGGCAATAACGAGTACGGCGAGGAGTGGAACCACGAGCTTCATGGCAACATGCCTTCCCTTTTCAGCATGCCCTAGAGATGATAGGAAACATGTCTTGCAAGAAAAGGTTTCAATCCAAATTACTATCTCCACTCATTAACTTTGAGAGTGTAAACACCCTGGGCCGGCGCTGGCGCGCTCCTGCTCTTGCGCTGCATTTTGATGGTGGATGGATTTCCAGAGTCTTACGGAGTCTTTCTTGCGGAAATCCCTCCAATCCCCCTTTATGAAGGGGGGCCAGGGGGGAGTTTCTCTGCCAAAGTCATTGCGCGGGGCGCAGCCCTGAAGCAATCTTCGCCAGGACTGGATTGCTTCGCTACGCTTGCAATGCCTGGGTCTTGCCTCAAAACCCAATCGTCTCACCCCGACGAGTCGGGGTGCCTAGGCCCCAAAATGGCTCAATCCAGATATGGGTTCCGACTTCCACCGGAAGGACGAAAGTGCATCCAGGGACTTTTGAGGCAACGCCCAATGACTGTTACCCGACCCTTTTGGAGGATTGAAAGATCCTGGGATGTCACGCCCTTGGTTGACCGCCCAACAAAGGCCAAATATACTTGGGTTATGACGATACTTTCTTCTAGAGCAAGCGGGGAGGGCAGACTGGATTCGACAGAAGTAGCCCGGTTGGTGGTAGATGTGGCCTCGGACAAGCTGGCGGAGGATATAGTCCTGCTGGACTTGAGGCAAATTGCGCCCTTTGCGGACTATTTTGTCATTATGTCGGCGGGGTCATCGCGGCAAATCCAGGCCCTGGAAGAGGACCTGACCGAGGCGATGGAAAAGGAACAGGTAAAGCTCTTCCACCGGGAGGGAACCGCCCAGTCTGGATGGGTGTTGCTGGATTTTAGCAACGTTCTGGTGCATGTTTTTGGCCCAGAGCAGCGGGAATTTTACGGCCTGGAGCGGCTCTGGGCCCGTGCGCCGCAAGTAGTCAGGATTCAGTAATCCAGGGGTCAGTGCTGCGCTGGTAATCCAGCAACTCAGCAGGCTTGAAGAACAAGTTCAATTCCCGCTGGGCTGATTCGGGCTTGTCTGACCCGTGCACCAGGTTCCTGCCAATGTTGACTCCCAGGTCGCCCCGTATGGTGCCGGGCGCTGACTTGGCGGGATCAGTGGCCCCCATGGTCTGCCGGACCAGTTCAATGGCATTGCCGCCTTCCCAGGCCATGGCCACCACCGGCCCAGCAGTGATGAACTGCACCAGTCCGGGAAAGAAAGGACGGTTGACGTGCTCAGCATAGTGCCGCCGGGCCAGGGCCTCGTCCACTTGCATGAGCTTCAGGCCCACCAATTTTAACCCGCGCCGCTCGAGCCGGGAGATGACTTCTCCCGCTAGGCCGCGCTGTACGCCATCGGGCTTCACCAGTACCAGGGTTCGTTCCACTGCCATAAGTTTTTGCGCTCTCCTCTGTAACCCCTCACCTCTGTCCTCTCCCACATGGGGAGAGGATGTCTTGCCCGCCCTCTCCCTTAATGGCAGAGAGTAGGGGTGAGGGTAATTAGCCTTTATTCAAGCAACAATATACCGGGTTGACATCACTGCTGGATAACTTGGTCGCGGCGTTTGGCCGCGCCGATGCTGGGCATCCGCAGATAATAGGGCTGCAAGGCCGCCAGGTCCGAGGCTTCCCCGTCTTCCAGCTTGCGCCGCCCCAGCGTTACCAGGGCCGCCAGGCGCACCGCTGGAGTCGCCCAAGCCACAGCCAGGCCGTTCTTACCCAGCCGCTCTTTTATCATGTTGATCCACGGCGTCACGCCTTCGCCGCAGAAGAGGGTGGGCTGAGTTATATTTTCCAGGTGCTGTTCCGGCGGCGCAACGCTGTCGGCCTTGGGGCTCTGGAGGCCCTCACCGAACCACCCCGCATAGACCTCACCCCGGCCCGCGTCCAGCCAGGCGCACACCGGCAAGCCCGTCTCCAGGTACGGAAATGCCTCCAGTTCCAGGGTGCCAATGCCCACCAGGGGTTTGCCTGCGGCCCTGGCCAGTCCCTTGGCCGCGCTGACGCCCACCCGCAGGGAACTGAAGCCTCCCGGCCCCAGGGCCACGGCGATGCCTTCCAGGTCATGCACCCGGAGTCTTCGGGACTTCAGGGTTTGGGATACTGCCGGCATCAATTCCACAGTGTGGTTGACCGTGGAGTGCCAGCAATGGCAGGAAAGCACCCTGGACTGGTCCGCCAAGGCCACTCCAGCATAACGGGTGGAGGTATCAATGGCCAGCAGCACTAGTTATGCACCCCGTCCGACGCGGCAAAACGACCGGCCAACTGCGACAGCAAGGGCTGGAAACGCTCAGAGGCTGGCAGGGCAAAGCTTATCCGGCGGCAGTCCGGATCAGGGCCGTAGTCCAGGCTAATCCATAGGGCCTGGGCCGGAAAAACCTCAGCGGCCCGGTCTGCCCATTCAATAACGCACACGCCATCACCAAACAACGCCTCTTCCAACCCCATGTCCCAGGCCTCCAGCGGGTCGCAGATGCGGTACAAGTCAATGTGGTACAGCGTCAGCCGCCCCCGGTGGCGGGTCATCAGCACAAAAGTAGGACTGCGGGTATAGCCAGGCACGCCCAACCCCCAGGCAATGCCCTGGGTTAGGCAAGTCTTGCCCGCCCCCAGGGGGCCGGTGAGCAGGTAGATGTCCCCAGCTTGGGCCTGCTGGCCGATAATACGGCCTAGTTCCTGGGTCTGCTCCGGGCTGGATGTCTGTATGGTCATAGCCTTGCTCACGGAATTGTTTGGCCCGGCGCAGGGTCGCCGCGGAAGTGGTCCCAGCCCGCCGGGCCCACGGGCCACACCCTGCCGGCCTGGTCCGCCAGCAGGACCTGGCCCGGCGGCCCAGCCAAAATTTCGCCAATGACCGCGGCCCCTTCGGGAAGCTGGGGCATTACTTGGGCCATTACATGCGGCGGCGCGGTGAACAGCAGCAGGTAGTCCTCACCACCGCCCAGAGCCAGCTCCAGGCACTGGCTGGGGAAGGCGGCCCGCAGCATGGGATGCACCGGCACCTGGGACGCCGAAATGCGCGCCGACACGCCGCTGGCCTTGCACAGCTTGGACAGGTCGTCGGCCAGGCCGTCGCTGATGTCCATGGCCGTGAGCACCCCGGCCTGGGCCAGCACACGCCCCTGGGCCACAGCGGGCTGGGGACGGCGATGGGCCTGGCGCAAGTATTCCGCGGCGCCAGGCGGCGCCGCAGTCTTGTCCAGCATCAGCCGCAGCCCGCCGCCGGAACTGCCCACATAGCCAGTGACGCCCACCTGGTCGCCAGGGCGCGCCGTGGAACGCAGCAAAGGCTGGCCGTCCTGCACGCCGGTGAGGGCCACGGTGATAAAAAATACCGGCGAACGAACAATGTCGCCGCCCACAATAGCCACGCCGTACTGGTTGTTGATTTCCAACATCCCCCGGTACATCTCTTCCATGTCGGCCACGGCGGTGTCGGGGGGCAGGCCCAGGGTGACCAGGGCATAAGTGGGCAGACCGCCCATGGCAGCGATGTCGCTGATGTTGGATGCCATAGACTTCCAACCCACATCCCGCCAGGGAGTGGTCTCCCGGGTGAAGTGGACGCCCTCCACCATGGTGTCGGTGGTGAACAGCTCGGTGGCGACGCCGGTGCGCCAGGCCGCAGTGTCATCCCCGGCGTCCACGGTCAGGCGGAAGCCCAAGGGGCCGCCGTTGTCCGGCCCGGCCCGTTGGCGCACCGCCATGTCAATCAGCCGCTCAATGAGGCCGAACTCGCCCAGGTCTTTAACTTGCATAGTATGAATTGTAGTGGAAACCAGCCTATTCTGGTTTTCCCAGCATTTGCCGAATATCTCTGGAGAGTGGCGTCAGGTCATCCTGGATTGTACGCCACAAGACCTCCACATCCACACCAAAACATTCGTGAATCAGCTTGTTTCGCATGGCTACCAAATCTTGCCACGGCACCTGAGAGTATCGCTGCCTGACTCCCGCAGGAACGTTCCTTGCCGCTTCACCCATGATCTCGAAAGAACGGATGACCGCAAGCACAGTTCTGCGGTCAGAGGAAAATGTTTGAAAGTCCATACCCTCGACAAAAGGAACTCGTCTGCGGTCTGCAAAATGTCCACAAGATAGTCCCGATAAAACCGCCGGGGTCTCAAACAGGCACGACCTCATCCAGGATATGCTTGCCAATTTCTGGATTCAGCGCAGACTTCATCACCAGGTCCACCTTGATCCCCAGTAGTTCCGCGAGCATTCGCTCCAAGCGCACAAACTGGAAGAAGGTGGGCGCACGGTCAAACTCCACCAACACATCAAGGTCGCTCGTGGCGCGGCTTTCTCCCCTGACGTAAGAGCTAAAGACGCCCAGGCTCCTGACACCGTAGGTCTGCTGCAACTCAGGCAACCGGTCTTTCAGGATGCCCAGGACTGCTTCCAGAGTGATGCTGGTGTTGGCAGCTTTGCGGCCCACAGCCTTAATACCTGCTCCGGGCCAACGCGCCCTCAGGCATACACGCCGTCCAGGAACTGCCACAGGGCGTCTGCCGCTTCCCGCACCGCATCCAGGGTCTGCTGCTGCTCCTCCGGAGTCCAGGCCAGGTCCAGCACCATCTCCAGCTCCGCCGCCGAGTGCTCCAAGTCCAGGCTCTGGTGGGTAGTGAAAAATGAGATGGTCCGGGCGTCGGATATTCCGTAGTGCTGGCCCAAGCCGCAAATTTTGGCCTCCGCCACTTTGGGCACCTGAGATTCAAAAGCGTACAGGGCGCCCGCGCCGGCGGCGGGAATGGCCTGGGTGGTCAGGCGCTGGTAAGTGTCCAGCAGGCGCTGGGTGGCAGGCAGCAGCTCGCTGCCCTGCACCGTTGCCCGGTCCACGCCCAAGCCATCGCAGAAGCGCAGCCACAGCTCCACGTGGTTGTCCGGGCCGTGCTCCTCGTCCCACAGGTTTTCCAGCAGAAGCTGGCGCACCTGGCGGTTGTCGCAGCGGTAGTGAACGCCGCTGAGGAACTTGGGATAGGCCGCCTCAAAGTGGTAGTACTGGCAGGAGTACTGGCGCAGAGCTTCCACCGGCAGAGTGCCGGCATTCCAGGCCTGGTAAAAGGGGTGCTTCAGCAAACTCCGGGCCTCAATAATGTGCTGGAGTTGTGCGGTCAGGTCAGTAGCAATCATGGCAATTTCAAGGTTCTCCTTGAGAGAGCAATTCACGCCCACACTGGTGGGGTTAGCAGGGATTATAGCTTGAGGCAGGGGCTGGCTCAAGGTGCGGCAATTATGAGCCAGGGCCGTTCCACATTCTCCACGGGTTCGTAGGGGCCCCTTGACGCGCCCCGTAGCCGTACCAGGGCGTAGTCCGACAGGGCGGGATGCCCCCCGCATGTGGGCTGAGAATTAAGGGGCTAAATTATACCACTACCCAGGTGCCGTCCCGCTCCGCCAGAGCCTCGCCCAGCGCCTCGGGAGTGGTGATGATGGCAGGCCGTCCGGTGTGGGCCGCAAACTGGATGGCCGCCTCTATCTTGGGGCCCATGCTGCCCGGCGGGAAATGCCCTTCCGCCAGGCGTTGGCGCGCCTCCGCCGCCGTCAACCTGGGAAGGTCTTGCTGGTCCGGCTTGCCGAAGTGCAACGCCGCCCGGCGCACGTCGGTGAGAATGATTAACCTGGCGGCATCCAGGGCGATGGCTAGCAGAGCCGAGGTCAGGTCTTTGTCAATTACAGCGTCCACTCCCTGAAGGCGGCCCCCTTTGCGGACCACCGGAATGCCGCCGCCCCCGGCGGCGATGACCGCGGCTCCGGACTGCGCCAGTGTCCGCACCGCTTCCAGTTCCACCACCTCCAAGGGACGGGGCGAAGCCACCACCCGCCGCCAGCCGTAGCCTTCCACCCAGACCAGGGGAACGTTCCTTGCGCGCAGGCGGTTGGCTTGGGCCTCGGCGTAGAAAGGGCCCACTGGCTTGGTAGGATGCCTAAAGTCCGGGTCCTGGGGGTCCACCACCACCTAGGTCAGCACCGTAACTACCGGAGGCGCCAGTCGCCTCCGCCGCAGCCGGTTATGTAATGCCTGCTGCAAGATGTAGCCAATCTCCCCAGCGGACTGGGCCACCGCCACGGACAGGGGAATGGGGTAGGCTTCCCGGGCAGCACGCTCTGACCGGATGAGGATGTTGCCCACCTGGGGGCCATTGCCGTGAGTCAGCACCAGGTTGTAATCACTGCCCAGAGACGCCAGGATGCAGTCCACCGATTGGGCTGTGCGCCGGAACTGCCTGGCCACGGTGGCCTGCTCCCCTTTGGGCAGCAGCGAGTGGCCTCCCAGAGCGACCACAGCAACGGGGCGCATGCAAACACCTCCACCTTCACCCTGTCACGTTACAGAAACAGGGGACATCCCCATGATATCAGGATGTCCCCTGCAAGCTGCCGCGCCAGGCAGTCCAGACGCGGCTCTGGTCAACCGAACGGCTTTTAGTGCTCTGCGCTCTCGGAAGCGATGGGGTTGAAGGTGACGCGCAGCATGGGCTTGTTGCCCTCGTTCTTCCACTGGTGCTTGACGTTGGGTGGCGTGAGGATGGCATCCCCTTCCGTCACCTTGTAGCTCTTGCCGCCAACTACCAGGGTGCCCGTGCCTTCTAGCACGTAAATCAGGTGCTCCCACGGGTGGGTGTGGCCGCCCTCGGCCCGGTGGCTCACCGCGCCGGGCTGCATGGGGCCGTTATAGAGCATGACGTAGTTGGGCACGCCGTCTTTGCCGCTGAGCAGCATGTGGCCCTTGGCCATGTCCAGGTAGCGGAAGTTGCGGATGAAGGGGGGCTTGCCGCTGCCCTTGATGCTGCCGCCGGGCTTGGAGGCGCTGCGGTTCTGAGAAGCTACCAGAGGGTTAATCTCAATGCGGCGGATGTTGCCGTGGCTGCGGTTGTTCAGGGTGTAGTGGTCTACGTTGGGGGGAATGAACATGCCGTCGCCTTCCCGCACCGGGTATTCCTTGCCGTCACACATCAGCACGCCGGAGCCTTCCAGGATATAAACTTCGTGCTCCCAGGGATGGATGTGGTGGGCGCTGGTCTTGCCCGGCTCAATCACCGAGTAGGTCATGGTGGTTGTGGGAGGCTTGTCTTCCAGGGAGACGAGGCGGACGGTCTCGCCGGGCTTATACATTTTATAGGCGTTGCGGATTATCGGGTCCATAACTGCTCCTCCTGGTTTTGGTCAAGGCAACGGGCAAACTATGCCCCAAGACGGCACTGGTTCATTTTGGGTCTCATCATTCCGGCGCAAGCCGGAACCCAGCAGGCCGCGACAACCTGGCGCATATCTGGACACCGGCTTTCGCCGGTGTGACGGATAGACCGCTTTCCTACCACCTCCACAAACTGAACCACTACCCCCAAGACCCATCGCCCTGCCTTGCCGCAGTAATCAGTCCTGCTGCCGAAGGACTGGCAGCCCAATTATAGTCTTGGTGTCAAGGCAACGTAACCCCCACTCTGGAGCGCCGCCGCAAAAAGGAGTAACATAAGCCTGCTTTCAGTCAGGGAACAGGAGCAGTTATTATGGTGGAGAAGTCCCGGATAAGCTACAGCCCAGCCCAGCAGTTCCCGGTGAAGGTGCAGGACGTGGAGTACCTCAAGCATGGGAACACCGGCTGGCTGGCCCGCATTTACCAGCCCCAGGGCCACGGCCCGTTCCCCATCTTGCTGGACGTGCACGGCGGCGCCTGGAACCGCGGCGACCGCACTAACGACACGGTTATGAATCAGGCCCTGGCCGCCAGCGGCGTGGTGGTGGCGGCGCTGGACTACCGTCTGGCCCCCCAGCACCCGTACCCGGCCCAGGTGGCGGACGTTAACTACGCCACCCGCTGGTTCAAGGTCCACGCCAGGGAGTTCAATGCCGACCCCAGCACCCTAGGCGGTCTGGGAGCTTCCAGCGGCGGCCACACGGTTATGCTCAGCGCCATGCGGCCCCATGACCCCCGCTACGCTTCCGTGCCCCTGCCGGAGGCCCGGAACGTGGACGCATCGCTGCGCTACCTGGTGTGCTGCTGGCCAGTGCTGGACCCTTACGCCCGCTATCTGTACGCCAAAAAGGCGGGGCATGACCGGCTGGCCGCCTCTGGCGAGGCCTATTTCAAGGACGCGGCTGCCATGCAGGAGGGCAACCCACAGCTAATCCTGGAGCGGCGGGAAAAGGTGGGCCTGCCGCCCACCCTGATTATCCAGGGCACCAACGACGACAACGTGCCCATGTCCATCCCCACCAACTTTGTGCGGGAGTACCGCGCCAACGGCGGGCAGGTGGACATCGAGATTTTCCCCGGCATGGTTCACGGATTCGCCAATACCCCAGGCGCGGAATCGGACCGGGCCATTGCCCTGATTAAGGGGTTTATCGCCAAGCAACTCACCCGCGCTGCGGTGCTGGTGTAGAGGAGTGAACAGCAGGGTAGTATGGCTTTGTACCCCCACATCTGCCGAGGAGATGCCAAGGACCTGGAATCACCAGTCAAATGACCAACTGTCGCCCTGAGCGAAGCGAAGGGTCTGGGGCTGCAGGGGATCTTGCCCCACCCCAGATTCTTCGTCGTCCCGATTGCATCGGGACGCCTCAGAATGACAACTCTGAGGCGCCATTAATATCCCAACATGATAGTCTCTTAAGGAGCAGCCCAAACTATGAACGTCATGGAAGCCGTAGCACGGATCCTTAAACTGGAAGGGGTTGAGTGGGTCTCGTGCTTCCCATCCAACAACCTTATTGAAGCCGTAGCCAAGGAAGGCATCCGCACCATTATGTTCCGGCAGGAACGGGGCGCGCTGATGGCCGCCGACGGTTTCAGCCGCATGAACGACCGCACCAAGTTCGGCGTGACCATAACCCAGGGCGGGCCGGGATCGGAGAACAGCATGGGCGGCCTGGCCCAGGCCTTCAGCGACAACGTGCCCATCCTGTACCTGCCCGGCGGCCCGGCGGTAAGCCAGTACGCCGTGCGGCCCAACTTTTCGCCGGTGCGCACCTATGCCTCGGTGTCCAAGTGCGGCGAAGTCATTTTCCAGCCCGCCCAGGTGGGCGACGTGATGCGCCGGGCTTTCCACGCCCTGCGCAACGGGCGGCCCGGCCCGGTGATTGTGGAGATTCCTCAGGACGTGAGCACCATGCAGGTGCCCGATTCGGTGCTGAACTACCACCCGCCCAAGCGCATGCGCCAGGCCCCCGACCGGGGCGATGTCCGGGACGCGGTGAAGCTGCTGCTAAACGCCAAGAAGCCTCTCATCTGGGCGGGCATGGGCGTGCTCTTCTCCGGGGCCACCAAGGAGCTCCAAGAACTGGCGGAGGTTTCGGAGATACCCGTTTACACCACCATGCCTGGCAAGTCCGCCATGAACGAGCAGCATCCCCTGTCCCTGGGCGCGGGCAGCAGCTCCACCAGCCTGCCCGCCTACCGCTGGATTCAGGACTCGGACGTGCTCTTCGCCATCGGCTCCAGCATGACCCGCACCAGCTACGGCCAGCCCATACCGCCGGGCAAGGTCATCATCCACAGCGTGGAGAGCATTGAGGACGTCAACAAGGACTTCTCCGTGGACGTGGGGATGCCTGGCGACGCCAAGCTGGCCTTGCAAGCCATGATTGAGGAAGTTAAGGCCCAGACCGGCGGCCGCGGGCGCAAAGGCCAGACCAAGGTGGCTGCAGAAATCGCCCAGATGAAGCAGACCTGGATGAAAGATTGGACCGCCATCCTCAAGTCCGATGAGACGCCTATCAACACCTACCGGGTCATTGGCGAGCTGGAGCGGGTGCTGGACAAGGACAACAGCATCGTCACCCACGACGCCGGCGCGCCCCGGGACACCATCATGCCCTTCTACACCGCCAGCATCCCCCACAGCTACATTGGGTGGGGCAAGACCACCCACCTGGGCTACGGCATCCCGCTGATGATTGGGGCCAAGCTGGCCAGGCCCGAAAAGTTCTGCCTCAACTTCATGGGCGACGGCGCTTTCGGCATGTCCGGCCTGGACATCGAGACCTCGGTGCGGGCAGGCGCGCCCATCACCACCATTGTGCTGAACAACGGCGGCATGGCCACCTACCCCGGCGGCTACCCTGTGTCCAACGAACTGTTTGGCGTGACCCGTATGACCGGCGATTACGCCAAAATTGCCGAGGGCCTGGGCGCAGTGGGCATCACTGTCACCAAGCCCGGCGAGGTGGCGGCGGCGCTGCGCAAGGCCCGCCAGCTTAACGCCGAAGGCAAGACGGTGCTGATAGACATCCATTCCAACCTGGAGGCCCGCCGCTCTCAGTTCAAGTAAGAGCTTGTGTGACAATTCCCGCTCGTGGTGAGCCAGTCGAACCATGAGCGGGTTAGACCCGCCCATCCTTCGACAAGCTCAGGATGAGCGGACAATGGCAACTCCACCCACACCCAAGAATCTTTGTAAATAGCCCATGCTATCCAGCAGGCTGCTACGTGTGAAGAAATTACTTCACGCGGGCAGCCTGTTTTTAGTCCAGTGTGCGTTTCTACCTAATTGTTGCGGAGCCTCGCAATCGTCACTATCCAGAGAGTGTGCTTAAAAAGGTAACCATTGGTCACTGCGCGCGAAGCGAAGCAATACCCTCACCGCAACAGGACTGCTTCGGGGTTGCGCCCCGTAATAGCTATTAATTACCCACTGAAGAACAGAACAATACTCTACTTATTATATAATTATATATTTACTTACTAAAAAATAAGTATATACTAACATCCAGTGTGCTGGCCGTTACGTATTGTGCAGAATGCTGCGACCAGTGGCAAACGGTGGAACGGCGAGACCCTGGCCGGAACAGCAAGGACTACACTGCCAGTTATATGAGGAGGACTTGTATGGCGAGGCTGACATGGTCTGCACGGAACACGGTACTGGGGATTAGCATAGTGTTGGCGGCGGGGGCGTCACTCCTGGGAGCTGCCTGCGGCAAGCCGGCAGCAACTCCAGTTCCATCCACAGAAGTAAATGTGGGCCTGGCAGACTACTCCATTACTCCCGTACCGGCATCGGTAAGCGCCGGACAAGTGACTTTCATAGCCAAAAATACCGCGGCCCAGGAACATGAAGTTGTCATCATCAAGACCGGCCTGGCGCCCAACGCGCTGAAGATGAAGAGCAGCGTCTCTGAGGTGGATGAGGAGGCTTCTGGCCAGACCATTGGCGAGGTGGACGACGTTGAAGCAGGGGAGACCAAGCGCGGCACATTTCAACTGGCTGCCGGGAAATACGTGCTGTTCTGCAACCTCACGGGCCATTACAAGCAAGGCATGACAACCGCCTTTGAAGTGAAGTAGGCATCAGTTCCCAACCTATTAGCTGATTGACCTGTGGCACGGCTGGGTCTCTGGAGTTCCGGAGACCCAATTATTTTTGCCCCGGACCCACTGATTTCTCTATTTTTTGCCAACCAACCGCCTCCCCTGGCGTAACCCCTGGGTAATGGTGGCGGTGCGACGCTGTTTACCATAACCCCTCAGACCCCTGGGGGAAATTCCTGGGACTCAGGGGGTATTACCCTGAAAGTTAGCGGCAGCCTTTGCCATCCTGTAATGAACTCAGTTCCTAAACCAATCCTTCGTGGAGGCAAATCAATGGCCCGGTTTCTTCTGCCCGCGACTCTGGTTTTTGCAGTATTGACATTGGCCTGTTCCCAGGGGACTGCTCCCCGGCAGCAGCCGGTGCAGGCCCGCACGCCTGTCCCGTCCAGCGCCGCTGCCGCCACGCCCGCACCGGCCATGACCGAATCTATCCTGGATGTCAGCAGTCCGGCGGACGAGTCGGTAGTGACCAAGTCGCCCGTGGACGTTGCAGGCAAAGCGGCACCCGATGCGGTGGTCACCGTTAACGGCCAGGTGGTGGAGGTAGATGCCAACGGCCGCTTCAACGTTCAAGTCACCCTGGAAGAAGGCCCCAACGTGATTGAAGTGCTGGCCAGTGACTTTTCCGGCCAAAAATAGGCGCAGACCCTGACGGTAATCTACACTCCCTAATTCTGGCTAATTTTTAGCTACCGGCAGAGTCAACCCCTCCTCACAGTTCAAAAACTGCCTGGCGGCCTTCATAAAAACTTAAGAACCCGTGGGTAGCATCTTACTCGCAGCCTGTTCTCAGAGCGCTGATGCGTGCAGTCTGGCAGGCTGGCTCAAGCTAAAACAAGCAACAAATTGGGAGGCTAAACAACATGAAGATACGCAACTCTTTATTGGGCAGAGGGAAAAAGGCCATATCTCTGGCGGCAGCCGGATTTTTGGCCGCAGGGGTATTGGGGGCCGCGCCGTCAGCTTTTGCGGACTCTCATCCTCAAGCATCCGGCGACCGGCAAGGAGTATTTGGCAGCGTCACCGCCAAGGCTGCCAGCTCCTTTACGGTGCAGACCAGGGATGGCCAGACCGTGGAACTGGTGGTGAATGACCAGACCAAATTCCGGGTCCCCAACGACGATACCCCCAGCTTTGAGGACGTGACCACCGGCAGCCGCGTGGCGGTGCTGGCCCTGCGCACTGATGCTGGCCTGGTGGCCCTTCAGGTAATGCCGGTGCCCGGCGTGCCCCAGCGGGAACACCGCGTCCTGACCGTAGTGAGCATCGAAGGCAAGACTCTCACCGCCCAGGATGCCCAGGGCAACCAGATAATAGTGGAACTCAACCAGGAGGTAAGCCCGGAATTGGAAGGCCAGTTGGCCATTTTCATTGGCGAGCGCTCCCAGCAGTCCAACCGGTTCAAGGCCAATGCGGAAGTGAAGATTCAGCAAATTGTGGACCGGCTGGAAAAACTGGCCGCCCAACTGGAAGATGAGAACCCGGCTGACACCCAAACCCAGGAGCGCAGGCAGCAGGCCCTGGACCAGGTGCATGAGCGCCTGGAGGCCAACAAGCAGCGCCACCTGGACCGCTTGGCCAAGGTGATTGAGAAGGCTCCAGCCCAGGCCAGACCAGCCCTGGAACGGGCGCGAGACCGGTTCCAGGAAAAGTACCAGACGGACAAGCCTGGAGACAACCGCGGCCGTGGCCATGACGGCGACGGCGCCAAGCCCGCCACCGGGTCTGACGTCAGAGACGGCGTGCCCAGCGGCGACCGCGGCCGTGGGCGCGGCCACGATGACGATGGCGCCAAGCCGGTCACAGGTGCCGGCGTCAGGGGCGGCCCATCCATTGGAGAGAACCGTGGGGAAAACCGAGGGCGCGGCGGCGACGAACACTCCAGGGGCAGCAACCGGGAGTGGGCGGTGGTAGAGGGCCAGATTACAGCCGTCAACAATGGCGGCAAGTCCCTGGACATCCGCACTGGCCGGGGAGAGACTCTGTCGCTCAAAGTTGGCAACACTGTCACGGTCAAGGCGGACAACAGGAACCTCTCTCTCGCCCAACTGGCAGTGGGCCAGAAAGTAGTGGGCAAATACAATCTGGCGGCAGGGGAAATTATTGAATTGATGGTAGTCAAAGAGCGAGCCGCCGCCTAGAGAGTGTCGTCAAATAAGGAGGGTAACACTGCTACGAGATTTGGCTGAAGATTCAGTAAACTGGCGGGATGACAGCATCCCATCGTCGCCATGACATCTCAGATCGGGTTTGGGAATTATTAGAACCCCATTTGCCTGGGGAGCGGGGTAAGGTGGGCAGGCCGGCCTTCGACAACCGCCGGTTCTTGAACGG
>VGZV01000017.1 GCA_016872385.1 SAR202 cluster bacterium
CGCAGCCCAGGTAGCGGGCCATGACGGGGCGGCAGCGCTTGAAGTACAGCTTGTTCTTCTCAATGCCGCGCCACCAGATCTTGTCGCGCATGAGCGCGCGGCCGGGGCAGCGGTTGACGCACACCTGGCAGACCTGGCAGAAAGCGTGAATGCCATAGTCCACGGGCTTGTCATGGGTGACGTTGGCGTCAGTAGTAACCAGCATGATGCGGCAGCGGCTGCCCACGTGGGGGGTCAGCAGGTAGCCGCAGGCACCCAACTGGCCCAGACCAGCGGCCACAAACATGGGGATGTAGGGGCCGGTGTTGTCGTTGGGGCTGTGCACCTGGGCGCGATAGCCCAGGGAGCGGATGAAGTTGCCCAACTCCAGACCTGCGGCACCCTCGGTGCGGTAGGTGCTGGAGTGAACGATTTCTGCGTCCACGCTGGGGATGGTCTGGGTCGGCTCAAAGTCCTGCTCATAAGCCAAGCACAGTACGTGCGGGAACTTGACCCAGTCCTTCTTGCTCTGGTAGGTGTACCGGTGGTCATAGGAGGTGAAACCGGCCTCGGTGAAGCCCAGTTCAAAGGCCTTGGCGCGGATCTTCTCGGTGACGTCCTCGCCGGTGGGCTTGGCGGAAGGCTCCAAATCGCCGGTCAACCGGGCGGCCATGATCAGGGGCTTGTTCAGCTTGTCGTGTTCCTTGCGGATCTCCCGCATCTCTGCGTGGCCGTCACGAATGGTGTTGGCCCAGTCGCGGGAAGCCCGCTCGGTGATGTTCATAGTCTCGACGGGATATTCCCGGGAGTACCAGTCCACTTCTCGATGGTTCATGGGGATGCCAGGAACGGTCTCCAGCTCTTCAGGAATTGCAAAGGTTACCGGAGCGTCGCCAAACTTCTTGCCGTGTCGGACCACCTCGTGGCCTATCTTCAGCATGCCTGCTCCTCCCAAAAAATATTAAGCCGGCTTCTAGCACTCAAGCCTGGGCACAGGCTATACCCTCCCCGGCGATTTGTCAATACTATAGTGCATGTAAAATTATATTCTTTTTGCGAATATCAGTCATGGTCAATTTGGATGGTTTCGGTGTGGCAGCAGAATGCTTTTGGATGGGGAGGGGCGTCCTCAGGGCGGTATTAACGCCTGCCGCGCCCGGCCAGGTCTGCCACCAGCAGCTCCAAGGCCAGGTCTGGGGTTTGACGGCCGGTCTTGATGGCCAGGTCGGCATCCAGAAGCCGATGGAAGCGCCAGTAAATGTCCAGCCAGGAGTGGCGGCGGGACTGCTCCAACGTTTTATTGACGGCGAACTGGGATGCTACGCCCAGGCGGCCAGCCATTTCGCCCTGGGCCACGCCCTGCTCTGACAAGTGCCTGGCCAGGGCCAGCAACCTGAGCTGCCGCTCCACCATGGCGATAATGTAGCTGGGGTCCCGCCCGTCTTGCTGGAGTTGCTGCACCAGGCGCAAGGCTACCGCAGGTTTGCCCTCCAGAATAGCGTCCACGGCGTTGAAGATGCTGGCTTCCCGCACCTGGGACACCAGCTGCTGGACATCGGACTCATCTATGCTGGGTACATTGGCTGCGCCGCCTTTTCCGGCGGCGTATAGGGCCAGCTTCTCCAGCTCCCGGTCCAGGGTCCACAGGTCGCTGCCCACCAGGTCCATCAGGGACCGGATGGCCGGGGGGTTGATGCCTGCGCCTTTTTCCTGGGCTGCGGATTTAATCCAGCGGGCCAGGGCCTCGCCAGAGGGAGCAGCCAGCCGCTGCACCTGGGATACGGGCCGCAGGGCCGACAGCAAAGGGTTGCTCTCGGCAAGGGGGCCGTCCACTAGCGCCAGCACGGTGGTCTCGGGCATGTGGGGAATGGCCTGGGCCAGAGTTTCCCACCCCCGAAGGCCATCGTGCGTCGGTGCAGCATCAGGCCGGCGGCTGCGGGAGCGCCCGGCGCCGCTGCGGCCGGGACTTCCTTCAAATGTAGTTAGCAATCCCTCCACCACCACCAGGCGGCGGTTGTCCAGGAAGGGCATGGCTTGGCAAAGCTCCAGCAGATCCCCGGGACGGGCCTGGCCGCCCCGCAGGCGGTGGTGGTTGGCTTCCAGCAGCGGGGTGCCGCCCTCCAGAGCCTTGAGGCTCTGGGCCGCCAGGAAGCTGTCTCCATATATTACGTGGGCGGGCATTTATGCACCCGAATAAATCCCCGCACCTCCCCTTTTGCAAAGGGGGGCCAGGGGGGATTGCTCTGAGACACGGCCAGTTGCTCTACGCCTTACTCCCTGCTCTCCACCAGTTCGGTAAGGATTCCGAACACCGACCGGGGGTGGACAAAGGCTACATTGCCGGACAGGCCTTCCCGGGGCTGCTTGTCTATAAGTTCCAGTCCCTGGGCTTCCAGGACCCGCAGTTTGCCTTGCAGGTCCGTAACGTTCAACGCCAGGTGGTGCAGGCCCTCGCCCCGGCGGGCAATAAACCGGCCCACGGGGGTATTCTCGGACAGTGGCTCCAGCAGTTCCAGGCGAGTCTGGCCCACCTGAATCAGGCAGGCGCGCACTCCCTGGTCGGCCAGTTCCGCCACTTCAGTATCCGGCGTGCCAAAGACCCGATGGAGGAAATGCAAAGCTGCTTGGATGTCCTTGACGGCCACGCCCACGTGGTCAATGTGGTTGATGGTGCAGGTGGGGGAAGCATTCATTGTTCCAGCATCTCGCGGGGAATGAGTCTGAGCAGTCTGCCGACGGCCGGCCTGATGCGCTCACCGTACTCCAAAACAATTGCACGGTTGAGGCCGGATTCATAAAAGTTCTGGTGCAAGGAGTTGGCATCTCTGAAAGCGTCTCGGAGGCCTGGGTCGCGCAGCGCCTTGGATAACTCCATGAGGTATTCACCAACTTCGCGTTGATGCCTCAATTGGCGACCCTTAGAAGCTGCCACCGCCTTGATGGCCTGGGCCATGCTACCCCAAAGAAACTCTCCCGCCTTCTCCACTTCGTTCCGTTCCAGGGATATGTAGGCATTCTCCAGGTAGTGGCGACTCCTGGCGACGTATCCAAGAACTTGCTGGGGAATATCGCGATTCTCCGATGTCATGACAAATCTGTATAGCCTGTTTAGGCGGCCGCTCCCGGTGAGGGTGGCAATGCTTCGGACCTCTCAACCTCATAATGAGGTATGGTTCCGGTACGGGCGTTCACTGTCACGGTAGCAATTCTGGGATAGAATGCCCCCACATCCACTTCGATCACCCAAGCGTCTTCAGCCACCACTCTTCCCTTCTGAAATCTGGCGCTTAGGGGTTTCTGAGAAATGGGGTAGTAGCTCTTGAGAAATGCAACAGCCACTGCTGTCGCCTGTTCTGCATTAGTGACTTCTGGCATATCATTTTCCTTCCCCAATTATACCGGGTACTGGGCCAGCACCTGGCGGGCGATGACCAGCCGCTGCACCTCGGAGGTGCCCTCGTAGATGGTGGTGACCCTGGCGTCGCGAAAGATGCGCTCTACCCCCGCCTCCTTGAAGTAGCCCACGCCGCCGTGGACCTGCACCGCCTGGGAGGCCGCCTGGACGCACATCTCCGAGGCGATGAGCTTGGCGATGGATGCTTCGTTGACGTAGGGCAGGCCCTGGTCTTTCAGGGTGGCGGCTTGCGTGGTGCAGACTCGGGCGGCGTGCACCTGGGCGGCCATGTCTGCCAGCATGAACTGCACCGCCTGGTGCTGGGCAATGGGCTTGCCAAAGGTCTGCCGCTGCTGGGCATAACGCACCGCCGCCTCCAGCGCCGCCTGGCCAATGCCCACGCACTGGGCGGCAATGGAGATGCGGCTGGAGTCCAGAATCTCCATTGCGTATCGGAAGCCCCGGCCCTCCTCACCCAGCAGGTTCTCCGCGGGCACCGGGGTGTCCTGGAAGGCCACCTCGCAGGTGCTGGAGCCGCGCATCCCCAGCTTGCCGTGCATGGGAGTAATAGTCAGGCCGGGCATCCCCGGCTGCACCACAAAGGCGCTGATGCCCCGGTAGCCCTGGCTGCGGTCCTGGGTGGCAAAAACTACGATAGATTCGGCCACTTCAGCGTTGGTGATGAATATCTTGCTGCCGTTGAGGTAGTAGCGGCCGTTGCGCTTGGCGGCGGTGGTCTGGAGCGCGGCGGCGTCGGAGCCGCTGCCCGGCTCGGTCAAGGCCCAGGCGGCGATGCCTTTACCGGCGGCTAGGGAAGGCAACAGGCGCTGCTTTTGCTCCTCATTGCCAAAGCGCTGGATGGTGCTGGAACCCAGGGACAGGTGGGCGATGAGGGTGACGGACGCGGCGGCGTCGCCCCGGGCCACCTCTTCGGCGGCGATGGCCACCTGCCGGTAGCCCGCGCCGCTGCCGCCGTACTGGCTGTCCAGGCTGATGCCGGTGAGGCCCAGGCGGGCCATGCCCTGCCAGTTCTCCCAGGAAAACCGTTCACTTTCATCCACGGCGCGGGCGCGGGGGGCCAGCTCCCGGTCGGCAAAGTCCCGCACCAGGGACTGGAGCATTTTTTCTTCTTCGTTAAGCAGCAGGTTGGACATGATGGACCTCCTGTATCTCAAAGTTTGCTTGGCATCTGAACTTACCCCCATCCTGGCCTTCCCCCTATTATGGGGAAGGAATGCTCCCTCCCCCTTACAAAGGGGGAGGGTTGGGTTGGGGTCAAAAGTAAGCAACTTGCTCCGTCCCCCAATACTCCCACACCCGCTGCACTTCCCGTTGCCAGAATCCCTGGGGGTCTGCGCCATCATATAAGCCCACGGACTGGGCCAGGGCAAAGAAGCCCGCGCCGGGCAGTTTCTTGCCCTTCATCACCACCACCGCCGAGAGCAAGGGCCGCCCGGCCGCGTGCTCCGCGGCGCTGATTTGCTTGAGCAGTTCCGCCACCCGCTGGCGGCCCGCCGCCTCGCCGATGCTCACGCCCAGCAGGGAGGCAATGTTGGCGTAATGGGTGACGCCGCCGCGGCGGGCCACGCGGCACAGCTCTCGGTAGACGGCCTCAATCACCTAGCCCTTCCCATCGGTTACCCGATGTCCCATAGACTCAAAGAGCAGGTTTTGGGGCGCAGTTACGCGCTCTGAGGCATCAAGTATTTCCACGCCCACGATGTTCCCCTTAGCATCATAGTCAGCAATCATGCCTTCCTGGAGTTCATCGCTCTCCGAGATGCGCGCCTCTTTCAGTCGTATGGTGAGGGTATTGGTTGCAGAGTCATAAATAACTTTCATGGCAATCAAGCCTATTGGTGGGACCTCGTTTCAAGGAGGGAGGGAAGGTAAACATAGGGCTGAAGGATCGCTGGCTTCCAGCCCGTAGCATCCTGAATAAACCCACCTTTGTCAGCCCGTTTAGAATTCCATAGCTTATCCACTACGGGAAGTCTCAACCAATTCAGTGGTTTGCCCGTCTTGACTTCTATTGGCCACGTGAAGATGGTCAGAAAGTTTCGGTCTGAAAGACGATACTGGAAAGGCATGACATCATAACCGGAACCACTGTTGCCTTCACGGTGTACATACCAACCAATTGGAATGAGACCATCGGGGTATTTATGAGCATAACCCGAAATCCACTTGGCAAAGAGTTCGTCCGCGGAAATTTCGTTGGGAGCGAAATCGTCACTTATGGAATCCCCAGATACTTCCCAATATGCCGCCAACGTGGCAACGTGCTCAAAGCCGCTTCTTTGGCTCTGGAATCTCCATGTCTCTGCATTATTTCTTCGGGTAGTCACTGATGATGCCTCCATTCAGCTCTGGCCATGACTGCTCCCTCGCCCATCGAAGGAGAGGGCAGGGGTGATCCCGATGCCATCGGGACTCACCTGTATCCTCTCCAGCAAGGGGAGAGGACTTTTTACACCCCCGCCATGCCCTGCTGCTCGCCAAAGACGCTTCGGAAGACCTGACAGACTTCCCCCAGGGTGCAGTGGCTTTCCACGCACTCCAGGATGACCGGCACGGTGTTGGCCTCGCTGCAGGCCGCTTCCTCTAAACGGGCCAGGGCTGCCTTCACCTGCCGCCCGTCTCGCTGCTTACGGAACTGCTGCAACCGCGCCACCTGCTCCTGGGCGGCGCTGGCGTCCACCCGCAGCAGGTTGTCCAGGGGTGGCGATTCAGTGACGTACTGGTTGACGCCCACCACTACCCGCTGGCCGGTGTCCACCTCCTGCTGGTGCCGGTAGGCCGCCTCGCCAATCTCCCGCGTCTGGAAGCCCTGCTCGATGGCCGCCACTGCGCCGGCCAGGCCGTCAATGCGCCTGATATAGTCCAGGGCCGCCGCCTCCAGCCGGTTGGTCAGGTTTTCCACGTAGTAGGAACCGCCCAGGGGGTCCGCCACGTCGGCCACGCCGCTTTCGTGGGCCAGGATTTGCTGGGTGCGCAGAGAAAGCTGGGCCGACTCCTCTGTCGGCAGGGCCAGGGCCTCGTCCCGGGAGTTGACGTGCAGCGATTGGGTGCCGCCCAGCACGGCGGCCAGGGCCTGGACGGTGCACCGGATGAGGTTATTGTCCGGCTGCTGGGCGGTGAGAGTCACGCCGGCGGTCTGGGTGTGGAAGCGCAACATCATGGAGCGCGGGTCTTTAGCCCCAAACCGTTCCTTCATGATTCTGGCCCACATGCGGCGGGCGGCCCGGAACTTGGCCGCCTCCTCAAAGAGGTTATTCTGGGCCACGAAGAAGAAGGACAGGCGCGGGGCGAAGTCGTCCACTTTCAACCCAGCGTCCAGGGCGGCCTGGACGTAGGCGATGGCGTTGGCAAAGGTGAAGGCCAACTCCTGGGCGGCAGTGGCCCCGGCTTCACGCATATGGTAGCCGCTGATGCTGATGGTGTTCCAGCGGGGGATGTTCTGGGCGCAGTATTTGAACACGTCCACCACCAGGCGCATGGAAGGCCGGGGCGGGTAGGCGTAGGCGCCGCGGGCGATGTATTCCTTGAGGATGTCGTTTTGCAGGGTGCCGCTTAACTGCTCCTGTCCCACGCCCTGAAGCCGGGCGGCGGCGATGTAGAAGCACAGCAGCACGGAAGCGGTGGCGTTGATGGTCATGGATGTGCTGACCCGGTCCAGGGGGATGCCCTCGAACAGGGTCTGCATGTCCTCCAGTGTGCAAATGGGCACGCCCACCTTGCCTACCTCGCCCTGCGCCTGGGGGTGGTCCGAATCGTAGCCAATTTGGGTGGGCAGGTCGAATGCTACTGAGAGGCCGGTCTGGCCCTGCTCCAGCAGATAGCGGTAGCGGCGGTTGGTCTCGGCGGCGGTGGCGTAGCCAGAGTACTGGCGCATGGTCCAGACGCGGCCCCGGTACATATTGGGCTGCACCCCGCGAGTGTAGGGGAACTCGCCAGGGTAGCCCAGGTCCCGGTGATAGTCCAACTCCGGCGGCGCGGCGTCCTCTGGGCTGTAAACGGCGTCCAGTTCCAGCCCGCTGTCCGAGTGGAAGGCTGGCTGGCGCTCTGGGGACCGGCCCACGGCAGGGCCAAGAGTCTTCCTGCGCCACTCTTCTTTGCTGCTGGACATCCGCCGCCTCCTGCCTTGGCTAAACTGCTACGGGAACATTGTACCCCAGCAGGGAGGGGGAATCCCACTTGGGAATCAGGAACGAATTACCGCAGAGTACGCAGAGTACGCGGAGAGGAATAGAGGTGAGGGAGAACCCCCTTTGCGAAAGAGGCACGACCCCCTCTCGCTCCCCCTTGTTAAGGGGGAGAATTTTTGTCCCTTCCCCCTTGCCAAGGGGGAAGGTTGGGCCTGCCCTGAGCTCCGTCGAAGGGATGGGGGTGGTCTCCCGTCTCCAGCCAGAGCTGGTAAGCCAGCTTGCGGGGAATGCCCAGCGCCGCCGACACCTGGGCTACCGCTTCCCTGGCTCTTGCCCCGGACTGGCGCAGCCGGGCTAACTCCTGCCGGGCGGCATCCAGGTTTGGAGCCTCCGACGCTGTTCCGACCGCTTCGATGCCCGCTCCAGCCACCACCAGGGTGAACTCGCCGCGAGGTGTCTGGAAGTGCTGGATGGCCTGGGAGATGCTGCCCCGGAACACCTCTTGGTGCAGCTTGGTCAGCTCCCGGCAGACGGCCATGTGCCGGTCGCCCAGGACAGCCAGCAGGTCTTGCAGAGTGGCCTGAAGCCGGTGGGGCGCTTCAAAGATGACCAGGGTATCCGGCAGTATAGACACCATCGTCAGGCGGGCGCGGCGCTCCTCGCCCCGCCGGGGCAGAAAGCCCAGGAAAAAGAAGCTATCGGCGGGCAGGCCGGAGGCGGCCAGAGCGGTGGTCACCGCCGACACGCCGGGGATGACCTCCACCGGGAAGCCAGCGGCGGCGGCCTGGGCTGCCAGCTCGCTGCCGGGGTCGCTGATGCCGGGCATACCCGCGTCGGTGACCAGGGCCACGTCGCCGGACTGCAAGGCCGCCAAAAGCTCCGGCAGCCTGGCCTGCTGGTTGTGCTGGTGGTAGCTGGTCAGTGGCACACGCAGGCCCAGGTGGTTCAGCAGCTTGCGAGTGATGCGGGTGTCTTCCGCGGCCACCAGGGACACCTGGCCCAGGACGCGGGCGGCGCGGTAGGTCAGGTCCTCCAGGTTGCCAATGGGTGTGCCGACGATGTAGAGGGTGGGCATTTACGGAATGTGCCCAGGCGGTGGGGCCTTTCCCAGCAATTGTGCCAGTGTGGCACGAAGCTCAGGCAGGTTTTCCTGAATGATTTGCCAAACTCTACCCAGGTCCACCTGGGCATAACCGTGCACCAGGATGTTGCGGAGGCCAATGATCCGGCCTAGATTTGGCGCCCGGCGGGCCATTGAGGGTTCTACCCTGGATAGTTGGCTAAGAGCCTCGCCGATGATTTCCAGTTGCCGCTCCACTGCGGAACTTAGCTGCAAGTCGTTCAGAAAGTCGTCCCTGGTTCGGCCACTGGTAAAGGCGATGACCGCATCCGCGGCCCGTGCCGCGTCCCATAAGTAGCATAACGGATCACGCTGCATAGACGGTTTCCCGGCTCAGGTCAATGCTGGCTTGGAAGTAGGGGTTTTTGACCGCGCTGGCTTCCACCAGGTCCACCTTCCGGTTAAAGAGGGCTTCCAAAGCCTCTTTAAGGCCGAAGTATTGATCCAGGGCTTTGAGGGGGCTATCCCACACAAACTCCACCAGAAAGTCCACGTCGCTGCGGGCCGGGTCAAAGTCCTGCCGGGCAGCAGAGCCGAACACATCCAGCCTTCGCACGTAGAAGAGCCGGCACAGCTCGGCCAGTTCAGCCTGATGGGCCGCAATGAAGGGCTGCATTTCCCCCTACCCTGCGGGCTTGAAGTAGGGCACGCTCACCTGGTCGTTGGCCTTTACGAAAGTTACCTGCACCGGCATCCCAATTTTCACGTCCCGGGGGTTGCACTCCACAATGTTGCTGAACATGCGCACCCCTTCCTCCAGTTCCACCAACGCCAGCACGTAAGGCCCCCCGTCAAAGCCCGGCGTGCGGTTCTGGTAGGTCACGGTAAAGGTCCATACCTTGCCCTTGCCGCTGGCCTTGACCCACTCCAGTTCCCCAGCCCAGCAGTTGGCGCAGATGCCCCGCGGGTAGAACTGGTGCTCGCCGCAGGACTCGCACTTCTGGATGAGCAGGTATCCCTGGCGGCACCCTTCCCAATAGGGCCGGGTCTCCCCCACAATGCTGGGCAACGGCTTATTCCAATCAGGCATGGCTAGTCCCTCCCCAAAATTACGGTGCCGCCGCTGTGGCGGGAACCCAGTGCGCCGCCGGTGCCGTGGCACAGGGCAATTTTGCAATTAGGCACCTGGCGCGGCGTGCCCTGGAACTGGCGCCGGAGCTGGCGGGTGGCCTCCATTAACAGGAAGATGCCCCGCATCCCCGGGTGGTTGGAGGACAGGCCGCCGCCGTCGGTGTTGATGGGCAGCTCCCCGCCCACTTGCAGCCGCCCGCCGGACACGAAGTCGCCGCCCTCGCCCTTCTGGCAGAAGCCCAGGTCTTCCAAAGTCTCCAGCACGGTGATGGTGAAGGAGTCGTAAATCATCGCCATGTCAATGTCCGCGTGGGTCACGCCGGCCATGGCGAAGGCCGGGGCGTGGCTCTGCTTGGCGGCGATGTATATCAGGTCGCGCTTGCCCGCCCCCTGGTGGGCCGCGGCCTCGCCCACGCCCAGCACCCACACCGGGGTGTGGCGGCAGTTGCGGGCCACCTCCGGCGATGCGATGACCACCGCGCCGCCGCCGTCGCTGATGACGCAGCAGTCCATTAGGTGCAGGGGCGAGGACACCATGCGGGAGCTGAGCACGTCCTGCACGGTGATGGGGTCGCGGAACATGGCTTCGGGGTTCATGGAGGCGTGCTTGCGCACCGCCACGGCAATCTCGGCCAGTTGCTCCGGCTTGGTGCCGTACAGGTGCATGTGTCGCTGGGCAATCATGGCGTAAAGGCCCACGGTGGTCAGTCCGTACAGCTCCTCAAAGCTGTCCGGCGAGGGGTCCAGCCTGGGATGGCCGAAGCGGGCCACGCCGCCGGTGCCCACGGAAACTCCGCCGGAGCGGGCCAGGCTACTGTAGGTGATGACGGCGCAGTTGATTCGCCCCGCGGCAATGGCGGTAAGGGCATGGGACACGTGGAACTCGAAAGAACCGCCGCCCACGGTGGTGTTGTCCAGGTACTTGGGGTACATATTCAGGTAGTCGGCCAGGTTCAGCCCGCTGTTGCGGATTGAACTGGAGGCGGTGAATAGCCCGTCCACGTCCTTCTTGGACAGGCCAGCGTCCTCTAGGGCCTTGACGACGCTCTCCCCCTGGATTTGCAGCTCGCTTTTGTCCGGGGCGTAGCGGGTCACGTGCTCGTGGATGCCCACAATGGCTGCGCCGTGTTTCAGGTCCATTGCCAGATTCCTCCCTCAAATACACGTATACACGTACAATGCCGGGATCCCGATCATCCTGAGCTTGTCGAAGGATGAGCAGACTCCGGCCCGCTCATGGTTCGACAGGCTCACCACGAGCGGGCTTTCTCGCACACGGGCTTACATACTCACTGTCACCGAAGCGCCTGTCGGTGCAGTCATTTGCTCCGCAGCTGGTATAGAACTGCCCTCCTCAACCAACTCCTCCAGAATCATCCCCAAGATTTCCTGGATGTTTTTGAGAGCTTCCTCTCGCGTATAACCCCAGGTAGAAGCGCCGTATTTCTCCAGCACCGGGCAATAGGCGTGCCAGCGGTCTTCATCAGGTTCAACCACTACTCGGAAAATGTACGTCTTCACCTTGTCGCCTCGGCTGCGCTTGGTAGGCCCAGGATACCAGCTTTCGCGGCTGGCAAGCTAGTCCGCCTACACCCCCAACTGCCGGGCCAGGTCCACAAAGTTGGTAGCCACAAAGTCGAACTTGGGGTCCGGCGTGGGATCAGGAGTGCGGTTAGGCCCGAACTCCATGGGCCGGGGCACAAAGGCGGCCCGCAGCCCAGCTTTCTGCGCCGAGCGCAAGTCCGGCTGGTGGGCGGCCACCATCAGCACCTGGTCGGGGCGCAGCATCAACAGTTCCACTGCCGTCAGGTAGCTTTCCGGGTCGGGCTTGTAGTGGCGGGCCAGCTCTGCTCCCAAAATGCAGTCCCAGGGCATCCCGCCGAACTTGCCCATGTCGGTCATCAGCTTCACATTGCCGTTGGACATGGGGGCGATGATGAACCGCTGCTTGAGGCGGTACAGGCCGGGCACGGAATCGCTCCACGGGTACAGGCGGTGCCAGAAAAGGTTCATCTCCGCCTTGTCTGCCTCGCTGAGGCTGGTCAGGCCAAACTCCGCCAGCAACTCCTCCAGCCCCATGCGGTGCAGCCGGTCCAGGTTGGTCCAGGGCAGGTCACCCTGGCGCACCTTGTCCATGTAGGGCCGGTACTTGGCCCGCCAGCCATCGGCGAAGGCCGCCCAGTCGGCGGTAATGCCCCGGGCCTTGCCGAACTCCCAGCAGTGGTGGATGATGCTGCCGCGCCAGTCCACCACTGTGCCAAAGACGTCGAATATGCAGGCCTGGATTTGGGTGGATACCATATAGGTGCTCCTTATCTTGAGGATGTGACCATCTGGTACAGAAACTCCGGGGAAAAGTCCGCGCCGTTATCCCAGGTGATGGTGTTTAGCTCTTTATCTAGGCGGACTTTTTTGAAGAACTGCTTTTCTTTAAGAGGTTCAAACACTTCGCCCCACAGCTCCGGCTCCAGGTCTACCTCCCCCTGGCGTCCGTCCTGAAACTCCAGCCAGATGCGGTAGCCAGACTGGTACTTCATTTTGGTGATACGTGTAATCATAATGCTTACTCCAGGGGGTCAATTGGCTTTAAGGGTCGCCGTTGTTCTGCCAGCGCCCAGTCATCTACCAACTCTTGCCAGTGAAGCTCATACTACTCCATGACATGGGCTAAAGCCCGCCGGGGGAACCTGCCTTCGACAACACCGTCAGAGATATGGACAATTACCTGATAGCTTCCATACCTGGCATGAAAGTGGGGAGGGTTGTGTTCCCTATAATACATCGCAATAACAATGCCCAGGAATCGGCTTATTTCCGGCATGGCGCTCTTCCCGCATCACTCGTGGATTCTGCCGTCGGGCATCTTGGCCCCGCGCAGGGACGCCGCCTTAGCCAGTTGTTCTGGGGTAACTACCGCTCCAGAAAAGTCGGCCTGGCTCAAGTCGGCTCCGGCCAATTCGGCGTCGGTCAGGTTGGCCAGCCTGAGGTTGGCAAAAGGCAGCCGGGCCGCCGACAGATTGGCCGCGGTAAAGTTGGACTCCGACAAATTTGCGCCCCGCAGGTTGCTTCCGGACAGGTTGGCCCCGGTGGGGCTGGCTCCGCGCAAATTGGTGTCAATCAGGGTGGCCCCCTCCAGGTTAGCGGCGTTCAGGTTGGCCCCCACCAGGTTGGCTCCCCGTAAGTTGGTGGTGCGCAGGTCCACACCCCGCAAGTCCACGCTCCGCAGGTTGTTGCCCCGCAGGTCTGCTTCCTTGAGGTTGGCGTTTCTCAGGTCGGTTTCCGGCAGGCTGGCAAAGCGCAAGTCCACTCCGGACAGGTTTATCCCCCGCAGGTCGGCCTTGGCCAGGTCCACAATAGTATTGCTGGCATCAATCAGGGAGGACTCGTACAGGAACCGCACCACCGCCGCCTTGCGGTCCCGGTCCACCTGACGCAAGGTGGATAAAGTGCGGGCGTGTGCGTTCAGGCGCACCTCTGATCCTGGCGCAGACTGGCGCAGTCCGTTATTCAGGGTCAGGTTGGACATCATGTTGAAATAGGCGCGCAGCGTCTCTTCCCTAACCGTCCTGTCGGCAATCTCACGCTCGGTTTGAGCGTTAAGCTCGTCCACCCTGGCCAGGCTCTGCAAGTGCCAGTTCCCCAGCACCGCCACCACAACTGCCAGTGCCGCCAGCGATAGAGGCAGGGCCAGAATGCTCAGCCAGTCCCAAATTGTCTTTCCCTGGAAGCCGGTCCAGTTCCACCTGGTCCGCCGTGCAGGCGCAGGCGTCCCGGGGGTCGCTGTCCTATTCCCTGCAGTTCGAGTCTCGTCATTAGTATGCAATGTAACTGCCGCTCCGCTGGTTTTGTTGCCCGTGAGGCTTTGCCCGAAAAGTACGGCTTTCGGCATTCAGAAGCGTTTTGCATCCAAATATTGTCACCCTGAGTCCTTCGGCTGAAGGACGAAGGGCCTAAATTTCCAGGGCTTTAGATTCTGCGCTGCGCTCAGAATCACATTTTGGGTAAAGCCTTGCCCGGGATTAAACTGATAGTTCCAGGATTGTTTCATTCTCGGCTTATTTGCAGGGGCATCCCGACGAGCCGGGACTGCTCCCTGGTTAAACATCCCTGGCACAGGTCAGACACCCTTCGGTTGACTCAGGGCAGGCTCTGGTCTGCCCCTACTCTTGCCGATAATGAATCAGCCCTGCTGATAATCCCATGCCCTTGTACCCTTGCTGCCGGAGGAATAATCTTGCTTGGTTGCACATTTTTACCTGGCGGCAGGCCTATGAAACGCATCATCATTGACACCGACCCCGGCATTGACGACGCCGCAGCCCTCCTGCTGGCCCTGGCCAGCCCGGAGCTGTCGGTGCAAGCCCTCACCACAGTCTATGGCAATGGCCCCGTAGCCCAGTGCACCAGGAACGCCTGGCGTATTCTCCACGCCGCCGGGCGGCTGGACATACCGGTGCACCAGGGCGCAGGCAAACCTTTGCTCCGAGAGCCTAACCCAGGATTTGCCAGGCACATTCACGGCCTTGACGCCCTGGGGGATGCCGCCGTCTCCACGCCGCCAGATTCACAGTGCCAGGCGAGGGAAGGCCACGCCGCACTGGAGATTATACGACAGGTCAAGGCCCATCCGGGGGAAATCACGCTGCTGGCATTGGGCCGGATGACCAACTTGGCCCTGGCCCTGGCCATTGAACCTGGGCTGGCGCAGCAGTTAGTTGAGGTGGTGGCCATGGGTGGGGCGGTGGGTGTTCCGGGGAATGTGTCTCCGGTGGCCTCGGCCAACTTGTATGAGGATCCAGAGGCGGCGGCGATGGTCTGGGCCTCCGGAGCACCTTTGGTGCAGGTGGGGCTGGACGTATGCAACCAGATAACTGTGAGCCAGCCCCAGCTAGATTCAGTTTATGGTGCAGGCCATGCCGCCGCCCAGCTGCTCCAGGCCATTACTCCCTGCCTGCAAGCTTCCTACCAGCGCCGCGGACTGCTGGCCCAGGGCGCTGGCGTTCGCTACAATGACCTGCCTGCGGTGGCTTACGCCATTAACCCGGGCCTGTTCCAGACCGAAGATTTGTATGTGGCGGTGGAGACGGGCAGTGAGCTATGCCGGGGACAGACGGTGGCGGACAGGAACAAGACAACAGGCCGGCCGCCCAATGTAAAGGTGTGTCTTGGCGTGGATGCTGGAGGCGTGACGGAGATGTTTACCTTACGGCTGGGCAATTCCATAATCACGTAGGGGCGGGTTTCAAACCCGCCCCTACTGCGCGTTCACGGCGTTTACGTCACGGAGACTGAAGATCTACTTGGGCAGCTTGGCTACTGCCGCCTTGACCTCGTCGTAGTTGGGTTCGCCGGGGGCCTCGGCCACCCACTTCCAGCGCACCACGCCGTTCTTGTCCAGGACAAACACGGAGCGCCGGGCGGTGGTGTAGCCTTCCATCCCGCCCATGTTGGGCATGGCGATGCCAAACTGATTCACTACCTCGCGCTTGAAGTCGCTGAGGAAGGGGTAGGCGACCTTGTTCTGCTCGGCCCAGGCTTTCAGGGTGTGGGCGGGGTCCACGGTGATGCCAATCATCTGGGCGTTCATGGTATTGTACTGGCTCATCTGGTCGCGCAGGGTGCACATTTCCTTGGTGCAGGTGCCGGTAAAAGCGCCGGGGAAAAAGGCCAGCACCACGTTCTTGCCCTTGAACTCGCTAAGCTTGCGCAGTTTGCGGTCGGTATCGTAAAGGCTGAAATCAGGGGCGCGCTGCCCAACTTCTACTGCCATAAGAAGGCCTCCTCTCACTTGGCCAGTTGATTATCTGGCGTTAAGTATATTAACACAGGCGGACTGGGGGAAAAACGGGTGTGGAGTAGGGGCGCTGCTTGCTGCGCCCTGGCATTGCGATGGGGTGCGCCAAGGGATGCCCCTACGGACTGACTGAGAATGAAACGGGTCTGATTAAGAGCCCGTGTTAAATGTAGGCCGCTCATGGTTCGACAAGCTCACCACGAGCGGGGAAAACCGCTTACTCTGAGCCAGTCGAAGGGCAGGCGGCTCTCCTGCTCATGGTTCGACAAGCTCACCACGAGCAGTTTAATGAAGATGTGCAAGGCTGGTTAACTAAACAGCGCTCCCACAGATTGACCCTGGTGAATGCGCTGGATGGCTTCGCCCAGCAGGGGAGCCACTGAGAGGACGGTGAACTTGCCGTTGCGTTTTTCCGGCGGAAAGTTGATGGTGTCCGTGACCACCACTTCCTGAAAGTCGCTTTTGGCAATGCGCTGCACCGCCGGGCCGGACAGCACTGGGTGCGTGGCGCAACAATAAACCTGGGTAACCCCGTGGTCCAGCAGCGCCCTGGCGGCGTTGACCACCGTCCCGCCGGTATCAATCTCGTCGTCAAAGGTCAGGGCCGCCTTGCCCTTGACGTCGCCGATGACGTTCAGCGTTTCCGAGTGGTCGTTGTTGCCCAAGCGACGCTTCTCAATAATCGCCAGCGGGGCGTTAAGCCGTTCGGCCACGTCCCTGGCTCGCTTGCTGATGCCGATGTCAACCGCCACCACCACCAGGTCCTTAATCTCTTTGTCTTTGAAGTGTTTAACCAGGATGGGCAGCGCGGTCAGCTCATCCACCGGAATGTTGAAAAATCCCTGAATTTGTCCGGCGTGGAGGTCCACGGTCACCAGCCGGTCCGCGCCGGCGGCGGTGAGCAGGTCCGCCACCAGCCGGGCGGTAATGGGCACCCTTGGCTGGTCTTTTTTATCCGTGCGGCCATAGCCGTAGTAGGGCACCACTGCAGTAATGCGGCCTGCCGAGGCGCGTTTGCAGGCGTCAATCATTATCAGCAGTTCCATGATGTTGTCGTTGACCGGCGCGCAGGTGGGCTGGACGATGAACACGTCCCGCTGCCGCACGTTCTCCATGATGCGGACAAAGGTGTTGTCGTTGGCGAACTTGAAAACCTCAGCCTTGCCCAGGGGGATGTTCAGGTAATCGCACACCGACGTTGCCAATCCCCGGTGGGCGTTGCCGCTGAAGATTTTCAGCTCATCAATTACAGGCCCCATTTATCCTCCCTCATAGTGCGGCGTGCGGCGCTCCCGTATGGCGGCGGTGCCTTCGGAGTGGTCGCGGGAGGTCAGAGTAATGGTCTCGGCGGCGGCGGCCACCTGCATGGCCGTCTCCAGGTCCATTTCCAGTCCCTTGTACAGCATCAGCTTGGACAGGCGGATGGCGATGGGCGGCCCGTTGGCAATTTTGCGGGCCATTCCCAGGGTGGTCTTCTCCAGGTCTGGTTCCGGCACCAGTTTGTTAAGGAACCCCAGGCGGTAGGCCTCCTCCGCTTCCATGAAGTCGCCGGTAAAAAGCATTTCCGCGGCCTTGCCCATGCTGCCCAGCATCCGCGGGTACAGCCAGGTGCCGCCAAAGCCTGGGAACAGGCCGATGCGCACGTAGGCCACCATGAAACGGGCCTTGGGTGTGGCGATGCGGATGTCGCAGCCGCAGGCCAGGTCAAAGCCTGCGCCCACGGCAGCTCCGTTAATCATGGCGATGACCGGTTTTTCCATGCGCTGGAGGCCCAGCATGAACCGCTGGGTGCGCCGGAAACTGCGGCGGATATCGTCCACGTTGTCGGAGACCCAGGCCCCCGGCTCGCTGCCGCCTTTCAAGGCAGCCAGGTCCCCGCCCGCGCAGAAAATCTGGCCTGCGGCGGAGACTACCAGCACACGGACGCCATCGTCGGCGGCCACATCCTCAATGGCGTCGCCCAGCTCGTTCTGCATCCGGTCATTCAACGCGTTACGGCGCTCCGGACGATTCAGCACCAGGCGGGCAATGCCCTGGCTGGAGTCTTTGTCCAGCAGTATGTGTTGGTACTCAGGCATGTTTACTCAAGGCAGGCTTTTTGCCTTTGGCGGCGGCACCGGCGATTATAGCATAGGGCCAGGGGGTCGAAAACCTGCTGCTGGGCAAGTGCCGAGGCTGCTTCTTTCCCGAAGGTGGTAGGGACAGGCGCACGGGTCTGCCCTGTGCGCTCGTAAAGGCTTACACGCAGGTATGCCCCTACTTTTCCCCTTCCGCCAGCCGGTAGCCCATGCCCCGCTCCGACAGAATGTAGCGGGGGTTTTCCGGGTCTGGCTCCAGCTTGCGGCGCAGCCGGTTGACGTAAGCCCGCACGTAGTCGCTCTCGTTGCCGTAATCCGGTCCCCACGCTTGTTGCAGCACCTGGCGGGCGGAAACCACCTGCCCAGAGTGCTTGACCAGGACACGGAGCACGTCCCACTCCCGGGGCGTCAGCTTGATGGTTTGGCGGCCCAGAGCCACCTGGGTGGCCGAAAGGTTGATGGTCAGCGGCCCGCACTTGTAGTGGGCCAATTGCGGCGGCTGGCCCTGTTGGGCCCGTCTCAGCAAGGCACGCACCCGGGCCAGCAGTTCATCTATGCTGAAGGGCTTGGTAAGATAGTCGTCCGCGCCCAGGTCCAGGGCCGCCAGCTTGGTGGCGGACTCTTCCCGCACCGATACCACCAGTATAGGCACCAGAGAAGTGCGGCGGACTCTCCGGGCCACTTCCAGCCCGTTCACCCCGGGCGTCATCACGTCCAGGATGATAAGGTCCGGCTGCTCATCCTTAAGCGCCTCCAGCACAGGGGATCCCCGGTCAAACTGCCGCACCCGATAACCCCGGGCGGAGAGATTTATCTCTATGAGCCGGGCGGTGGAAAGGTCGTCATCCACCACATACACAAACTGGCCCGTGGGGGCCGGCCTGGTTGCTTCACTTTGGGGAGCTACCACGCAACTCCTCGCACTTGTCCTGGTCTGCCTGGGCTAAATCCAGTTGGTCGGTAAGCAGGTACGCCAGCGAACGGCGGCTGTAGGCGCTATCATTCCTGGGGTTCAGGGCAATGGCGCGGCTAAAGTCGGCGATGGCTTCCTCGTACCGCTGGATCTCGTAATAAGACACGCCCCGGTTGAAAAGGGCTTCCGCGTAATCGGCGTCCAGTTCAATGGCCCTGGTGTAGTCCCTGATGGCCTGGTCGTAAACCCCATTGCGGCTGTAGCGATTGCCCCGCTGGTTGAATCCCTGGGCATCCTTGGGTTCTTCAGGCGGTTGGGCGGCCCTGGGTCGCATAGCGGTCTGCCTACAGTACCGAGCGCACCAGGCCGCCATCCACCAGGATGGTGGTGCCGGTAATGTAGCTGGCCTTGCCCGAAGCCAGGAACCCCACCAGGTAGGCCAGTTCCTTGGGGTCGCCAATGCGGCCCACTGCGGTCTCCTTGGCCCGCTGGGCCAGGGCTTCGTCCACGGATATGCCCAGCTCCTTGGCCCGGGAGGTAACGTTGGACAGCATCCGGTCGGTAAGGATGGAGCCAGGGCAGACGTTATTGACCATGATGTTGTCCCGGCCCACTTCATCGGCCAGGCTCTTGGCAAAGGCCACCACGCCCATGCGGGTAGCGCCAGACAGGGCCAGGTTGGGGATGGGTTGGTACACAGTGCTGGCCAGGATGTTGATGATGCGTCCCCCGCCCTGCTTTTTCAGGTGGGGCACGGCTTCCCGGGACATGCGGGCAAAGAACAGCAGGGAGCGCTGCACGGCCACTGACCACTGGTCTTCGGTGGCGGTGGCGGCGCGGGCCAGGGGCGGGCCGCCGTTGTTGTTGACCATAATATCCAGGCGGCCAAAGCGCGCCACCGTGGACGCCACCAGTTTCTTGATGGTGTCTTCTTTATCCAGGTCGCCGGCAAAGACCATTACTTCTGAGCCGGTGCTGTCCTGAATTTCCGCCGCCGCTTGGTCCAGGTCGGCCTTGGTGCGGCTGCAAATGGTTAC
The DNA here is from genome assembly GCA_016872385.1 of SAR202 cluster bacterium. GTDB lineage: Bacteria > Chloroflexota > Dehalococcoidia > Lucifugimonadales > UBA3495 > SHYG01. The sequence goes on from VGZV01000017.1 coordinate 19,535, forward strand.
TTTGACCCCTTCCTGGGCCAGCACTTCTGCACAGGCCCGGCCCAGGCCCTTGCTGCCGCCGCCCACAATGGCTACTTTACCCTGCAACTCCAGGTCCATGGAGAACACCTGCCTTTTAAATGTGTGGGAATTATACCAGACTCCGGTTTTTAGCGTGCTATACTGGGCGAGCTGGGGTGGCGCCACCCACGCTTGTTCTCCCTCTTAGAATGTGTCTAAAAAGTGCTGTGCACTACCAGCGCTCATCCTGAGCTTGTCGAAGGATGAGCGTCCTTCGGCTGAAGGACCGCTCGTGGTGAGCCTGTCGAACCACGAGCACCTAGCCTTTTTAAACACGCTTTTAGAGGGTGTGTGACAATTCCCGCTCGTGGTGAGTCCCGACGTATCGGGATCCCGACCAGGTCGGGGCTTGTCGAACCACGGGCGGGTTAGAGTCTGCCGCTCCTTCGACAAGGTCAGGATGAGCGGGTTGGGTAGACGGCATTTCTCACACACGCTCTTAGTAAAGTAAGGGGAGTGGTTGCCCCTCAGAACGACGAGGAATGAAAGATTCCTTCCCTCTGGCAAGGGGGAAGGCAATGATAGGGTAACACCCCCTGAACAGGAGGCCCCATGACTACGCCAACAACTCCTTCTCTGGAACAGCTTATCCGGGACGCGGATACTATGGTGCAGCAAACCCTGCGTTATCTGGAAGGCCCAGGCGCCAAGTCCAGCACGCGCATTGGCCGCTGGGGTATTTGGGAGGTTGCCGCCCACCTGCTTTATTGGCACCGCACCACCGCCCAGGCGGCCCAGGGTGTTGCCCAGGGGGAGCCTCCGAAACGATTTACCTCTCCGGTGGACGACATAAACGAAGAAGCGGTAGCCCACTGCGCGGGCATGGGCCTGGCGGACATAGTGGACGAGCTTAGGGAAGCCCACCAGGACTTGCTGCAAGCCATCCGCGATCTGCCGGACCCAGACGTGCCGCTGATGCGCCGCTTTGATGGCACCGCGCCCACTGCCAAGGACCGGCTGCGGACCATTGCCCACCACTGGAGCGGGCATTTGAAGGAGATGCAGGGAGCGAAAGGGTAGGAGTGAGTGAAGGACTGCCATATCAATGTCTTCTGGTCAGAGGATGATGCTTGTTACGTGGCGGACATTCCTGACCTGGAAGCCTGTTCTGCCTTTGGCGCAACGCCAGTGGAAGCGTTGGAAGAGGCTCTGAAAGCGAAAGAAGCGTGGCTGGCCGTCGCCCGTGAGAAAGGAGACCTCATTCCTCCACCTCTCTATCGTCCGGTAATCTACCAGGCATCCCATTAAGCAGAAAGTGTTTGTAAATCCACTGAGACGCCCGTGACACCAGCCGACCAAAAAATTGCCCAGGAGATAGAGGCCGCCGCCGTAGAGCTAGCCCGCGGCGCGGGGCAGTTGCTGGCGGGCTACTTTGGCCGTCAGATATCTGTCCAGTTCAAGGATAAGCACCAGCGGGATCCGGTGACCCAGGCGGACCAGGCCAGCCAGGAATACCTGACGGCAGAGATTACCCGCCGCTTTCCCAGCCACGGCATTTTGGGTGAGGAAGGCGCTTCCGATAACGAAGCCCAAACTCTTGGTGCAGATTATCTCTGGGTGCTGGACCCCCTGGACGGCACCACCAACTTCATGAATGGCCTGCCCGTGTACGCTGTATCCATTGCCGTGCTGCACCGGGGCTGGCCTCTGGCGGGGGCGCTTTACCTGCCCTGGCCCCAGCCGGAGGGCGGGTTTGTGCTGCACTGCCGCCGGGGCGGCGGCTGCTTTGCCGGCGACCAGCCGGTGTCGGTGCACCAGTCGGAGCAGCCGGTAAACAACCGGCTCATCGGGCTGCCCGCATCCTTCCACCACTACAACCGTTTCAGCCGCCAGCACCGCGGTCCGGTAGGCGAGCCGCGCAGCACCGGCAGCATCGCCTACGAGCTGGCCATGACTGCCTGCGGGTTCATGCAATACTCCATTTTTGGCGCGCCCCGTTTGTGGGACATGGCGGCGGGCGCGCTGGCGGTGCAGGAAGCCCAGGGCACGGTGATGACGCGGCTGCCCAAGAGCAAGCAGTGGCAACCCATGCAATCCCTGGTGCCCTCCTGGGAGGAGAAGGCCCCCACGCTTAAGGAGCTGCGAGGCTGGACGGCGGGCCTGGTGGCGGGCAACAAACAGGTGGCCCCGCTGATTGCCCAGAACCTGCGGCCCCGCTTCCGGCTGGGCAGCAAAATAAGGCAGTGGAAGCATCGGGTATTTACTGTTAAGAAAACGTAGGGGCGCACCCGCAGGTGCGCCCCTAACCGATTCAACCACCAGGGTAGAGACTCTTCGGTTGACTCAGGGCAGGCTCTGAGCCAGTCGAAGGGTGAGCCTGGACGTACTAACTACCTTTTGACACAAGCCCTCGAAAATCCCCCAACCCCCTGATTGATGTTGAAAGGAGGCCAGTAGGGATTTCGCCTTTACACTTACGCCTGGTCCGGCTCCCAGCCCCAGGGCCGCGGACCCCAGCCCACCTCAAACACCTCCCCCTTCTTTACCGTCAGCACCGGCACCACCGCCTTATCGGTCTTACGCGCGCCCTGGATTACGTCATACACTATCCAGTCCCCGTCCTTCACGTCCAGCACTGAAATATCCGCCTGGCAGCCGGTGCGCAGGCTGCCAATGCGGTCTTCCATGCCCAGGGCCTTGGCCGGGTTGATAGTGGACATGGCGATGACCTGTTCCAGGTTGAAGCCCAGGGCCAAAAAGCGGGTCAGCATCTCCGTCATGCTGTGTACAGTGCGCTGGCGGCCCGGCAGGGTCAGGTCGGTGCTGATGCAGTGGGGCACCAGGCCCTGGTCCAGCACCTTGGCGCCCACGTCAAAGGCAAAGTTACCGCGGCCGTGGGCGGTGTCCAGCCACACGCCCCGCTCGTTGGCCTCCTTGGCTTCCGGCACCAGCTTGCCCCGGGAATCCAGAATCCCGCCGGGGTTGGCGGTGAACAGGTGAGTGATAATGTCGCCCTCGTCCATGATGGGCAATAGCTGGCGGATGACGTTGGCGTCGTAGCGCTTCTCGGTGTCGCCGATGTGAACCATCAGCTTGACGCCAGCCTCCCGGGCGGCGCGCTTGGCCAGACGGGGCATCTCCATGCCGAAAATCTCCAGAGCTGGGGAGACCATGCGGGCCTTGATGCCCCGGATGACGCCGTTGCTCTCCACCACCGTCTTGATGGTGCGGTCCAGGTCAATGCTCTCCCGGCTGAAGATGTCGGGGGTAGTGTTCAGCCCAGTGCGGCAAATGTGCAGGAAGGGCACGATCTCGGTCTTGTTGTTGGGGATGATGTGCTGGGGAAAGCCGCCGTAGTTGTCGCAGCCGGAGCTGCCCGCGTCCACCATGGTGGTGACTCCGGCGTGGACGCCGCCCACGTCGGCGCTGACGCCGTTGGCGTTGACCCCGTGGTAAACGTGGGTGTGCAGATCAATGAGGCCAGGGGTGACAATCTTGCCCTTGACCTCCACGGTGCGGCGGGCCTCCTGCACCGAAATGCTGGCGGCGATGCGGGCAATCTTGCCGTCGGACACCGCCACGTCGCTGACTTTGTTAATGCCCTGGGACGGGTCAATCACCGTCCCGCCCTTGATAATCAGATCATACATCGGCATTGCCAACCCGTCCTTTTCCGCCCCGACGTATCGGGACAAACTGAAATCTATCCGGTGGGTTCAATGGGAGGAATTGTAGCCTGGGGGTGCAGGGGCGTCAAAGGGGTATGCTACAATCTCCCCAAATTTCCCTCCCAAGGAGGCCCCAGCCATGTTCTTCAACTCCCGGCGCTCCACCGTATTGGCAAGAAAAGGCATGGTGGCTACCAGCCAGCCCCTGGCCGCCCAGGCGGGCCTCCAAACCCTGATGCAGGGCGGCAACGCCGTGGACGCGGCAGTCACTGCCGCCGCCGTGCTCAATGTGGTGGAGCCGGAGTCCACGGGCATCGGCGGCGACATGTTCGCCCTGGTGTGGGACAACCGCAAAAAACAAGTCTACGCCCTCAACGGCAGCGGGCGCGCCCCGGCGGCGGCTTCCATTGCCAGCCTGCGGGCCAAGGGCTTCCGCCAGGTGCCCAGCATCGGCGTCCACTCGGTAACGGTGCCGGGCACGGTCCACGGCTGGGAGACTATCCTGAAGGCCCACGGCTCCATGCCCATAAGCCAGGTACTGAAACCCGCCATCAGCTACGCCGAGGATGGCTTCCCCGTCTCGGACATCATCGCCAACCAGTGGTCCAGCCAGGGGCCCAAGCTGGCCCGTCTGCCTTCCGGCCAGGAGTTCCTGCTGGAGGGCCGCCCGCCCCGCCACGGCGAGGTGATGAAGTTGCCTACCTTGGGCCGCACCCTGCGGGCTATTGCGGAAGGCGGCGCTCAGGCTTTCTACACCGGCCCCATCGCGGAGGGCATCGCCGCCTTCATGCAGGAGCAGGGGGGCTGCATGACTGTGGAGGACCTGGCTAGCCACACCTCCGACTGGGACGAACCCATTCGCACCGACTACCGGGGCGTCACCTGCTGGGAGTGCCCGCCCAACGGCCAGGGCATCGCCGCCCTGGAGGCGCTGAACATCGCCGAGGGGTTTGACATCCAGGGCATGGGCCTCCAGACGGCCAGCGCCTACCACCACCTCATCGAGTCCATGCGCCTGGCCTTCGCCGACGCCTTTCGCTACGTGGCGGACCCCCGCCAGGCCCGGGTGCCGATTGATGAATTGACCAGCAAGGAGTACGCTGCCAGCCGCCGCCAGCTAATCAGCTCCCAGCGGGCCATGACCTCCGCGCCCTACGGCAAAGTCATGGCGGGCAGCGACACGGTTTACATCAGCGCCGTGGACGGTCAGGGCAATGCCTGCTCCTTTATTAACAGCATCTTTGTGAACTTTGGCTCCGGCCTGGTGGCGCCAGGCACGGGCATTGTGCTGCACAACCGCGGCTCCCTGTTCTCCCTGGATCCCAACCATCCCAACGCCCTGGAGCCGGGCAAGCGTCCTTTCCATACCATCATTCCCGCCCTGGCTACCAGGGAGGGGGAACTGTACCTGTGCTATGGCGTTATGGGCGGCCTGATGCAGCCCCAGGGCCACTTGCAGGTCATCAGCAACATGGTGGACTTTGGCCTGGATGCTCAGGATGCGCTGAACGCCTTGCGCTTCCAGGTGGTGGAGGACGGTGTGTGCCTGGAGGAGGGCTTGTCAGAAAATACCCTCCAGGAACTGTCCCGCATGGGCCACCGCATCCACCTGATGACCAGCTACCAGCGGGTGGGCATGGGCGGCGGCCAGGTCATCCAGCGGGACCTGGACACCGGCGTGCTGTGGGGCGGCTCGGAACCCCGCAAGGACGGCTGCGCCATCGGGTGGTAGCAAATCTGACTGAGCCTTGCATGAGTTGCTAAATTGGCAACTGCCCCGCTCACCCCTTCGGTTGACTCAGGGCAGGCTCTGAGCTTGTCGAAGGGTGTGGAGTCGCGTGGTTCGACAAGCTCACCACGAGCGGTTCGACAAGCTCACCACGAGCGGTTCGACAAGCTCACCACGAGCGGTTCGACAAGCTCACCACGAGCGGTTCGACAAGCTATGCAAGGGTCTGTAACTGCCCAGGTACAAAGTTGCGCCACGGGGCGCACCGTTCTGCTGCAGGGCTGATTCATTTTCACAATATCCGTAGGGGCGCACCTGCAGGTGCGCCCAGAGTAGAATCCTTGCTAAAGGGCAGACACCCTTCGGTTGACTCAGGGCAGGCTCCAGTTTGCCCCTACCCTCACTGAGAATGAATCAACTTTGCATTCTACTGAAACCGTAATGCTCCCGCGCTACGACGTGCTAGTCGTTGGGGCGGGGGCGGCGGGCCTCATGTGCGCCATCGAAGCTGGAAACCGGGGGCGCCGAGTCCTGGCGCTGGACCACGCCAGCAAGGCTGGCAAGAAAATCCTCGCCTCCGGCGGCGGGCGCTGCAACTTCACCAACCTTTACGCCGCGCCCGACGATTACCAGTCCCAAAACAGTTTCTTCTGCGTCTCGGCGTTGAGCCGCTACACGCCCCAGGACTTCATTGCCCTGGTGGAAAAGCACCGCATTCCCTACCATGAAAAGAAACTGGGACAGCTTTTTTGCAACGGTTCCGCCCAGGAAATTGTCCGCATGCTGCTGGATGAAGCCGAAGCGGCTGGCGCGACAATTCGATTGCCGTGCAAAATCACTAGCATCCAGTGCGCCGGCAGATTCCTGGCAGAAACAGACCTTGGGCCAGTGGCCGCCGATTCCCTGGTGGTAGCCACTGGCGGCCTGTCCATCCCCCAAATGGGCGCAACTGGCTTCGCCTATACCTTAGCCCGCCAATTTGGGCTGGACGTAACGCCGACCCGCCCAGCCTTGGTTCCCCTCACCGCCAGCGGCCAAAACCTGGAGTTTTGCAGAAAGCTGGCAGGAGTTTCTATTCCCTGCCTGGCTAGCTGTAACGGCGCCAGCTTTGCTGAAAACTTGCTCTTCACCCACCGGGGAGTCAGCGGCCCAGCAATCTTGCAAGTCTCTTCCCACTGGCAAGCGGGCGCACAGGTCCATATTGATCTGCTTCCAGGTCTTGACTGCCTTGCCCATTTGAAAGCGCAGCAAGCGGCCAGACCAAAAGCCGAGCTGCGGACCATTCTCTCTGGGCTGCTGCCCAGGCGCTTTGCCGAGGCTATGTGCGATACATCCCTCCCCAACCGCGCCATGGGCCAGCTTTCTCTTAAGGAACTGACGGCCATTGACCACGCGTTAAAGGATTGGAACATTCCCTGGGATGGGACGGAGGGCTACCGCAAGGCAGAGGTCACTCTGGGCGGAGTGGACACCGCCTGCCTTTCGTCCAAGACCATGGGGGCATTAAAGACGCCCGGTCTTTTCTTTATTGGCGAAGCGGTGGACGTGACGGGACCCCTGGGAGGCTACAATTTTCAGTGGGCTTGGGCCTCCGGTTACTGCGCCGGGCAGTACGCGTGACTACAGTATTCTCCTCAAACGGGGTGTAACCCCCGCCGCCGTCCCAGGGTTATCCCTCTGACCATCCACTACCTTTGTCCCTAGAATGGGTAGCGGATTGCTGCCCAGGCAGACGGGCCGTGCCCAGGCAGGCATGGGAGCGGCCTTCCCAGGGGACAAAGACCATTGGACTTGTTGCATAAATCCCGCTTTGTTGGCCCGCCGCACTCTCCCTTTGCCCAGGAGCGGCCATCGGCCAGTGGTCCCAACGGCCATCATTCCGGCCAGTCCACCACTACCGATTTCCAGCGTCGCGTTGACCAGCTGATTGAAAACGTCTCCCAGGTGGTGGTCACCTCGCCTAAGAACCTGCGGCTGGCCTTGCTGGGACTGTTTGCCCAGGGCCATGTTTTGCTGGAGGACCTGCCCGGCGTGGGCAAGACCCTGCTGGCCAAGACCATCGCCGCATCTATTGACGGCAAGTTCTCCCGTATTCAGTTCACCCCGGACTTGCTGCCCAGCGACATCACTGGCACCTCGGTCTTTGACCTGCGGCAGCAGACCTTCCAGTTTGTGCCCGGCCCCATCTTCGCCAACGTGGTGGTGGCGGACGAATTGAACCGCTCCGGCCCGCGCACGCAGTCGGCCTTGCTGGAGGCAATGGCAGAATATCAGGTCACCGCCGATGGGGCAGCCATGCCTTTGCCCCGGCCTTTTGTGGTCATAGCTACCCAGAATCTTATCGAAAGCTCCGGCACCTACCCACTGCCCAACTCCCAGCTGGACCGCTTCATGGTCTCCATGACCTTGGGCCTGCCTACGCCGGAACAGGAATTGGAAATTCTCCGCCGGGCCGAACATGGCCTGGCAGAAGTCCATCCGGTGTTTACCACCGAGCAGGTGGCAGAGCTGCAAGGGGAAGTGCTTAGCGTAGCGGCGGCGGCGCCGGTGCAGCGGTACATCGTCAACCTGGCGGCTGCTTCCCGCGCCTGTGACTACCTGTCGGTGGGGGTCAGCCCCCGCGGCTCTGCGGCCCTGCTGCGGGCATGCCAGGCCTGGGCCGCCTTTGCCGGGCGTTGCTTTGTGGTGCCGGAGGACGTACAGGAACTGGCCCCTTACGTGTGGGGGCACCGGGTGATGTTCCGGGATGAGCAGGGTGTTGCCTCTGGCCGGGAGGCTGTTGTCCGCCTGCTCAAGACTGTGCCGGTGCCGGTGTGAATGAAGCAGTCAGTTATCAGCTATCAGCTATCAGACCCCACACCCCAGGGCGGGGTGGGGTCTGATAGCTGAGGGCTGAAAGCTGATAGCTATGATAACCACCAAAGGGGCGGCGCTCCTGGTCATCGCCGTTCTGGTGTTTCTCCTGGGGCGGCTGACCCAGGTGGGCTGGCTTTACCTGGTGGACGCTGTGTTGTGGGGGATGCTGCTTTTTTCTGCCGTTTTACCCTGGCTCAGCGTTGCGTTCCTGAAAGCAGAGCGCAAGGTAGAACTGCCCGGCGCTGCCCAGGGCCGTGTTTGGCCTTCAGAAGGCGATACCGTCCATATCGGGCTGACCCTGCGCAACGATGCTTTCTGGCCCCGCTTTTTCCTGAACTTGTCTTACTTCTGTCCCCTGGCCGGTCCGGCCCAGCGGGTGCGCCGGTTCTTTCTGTCCCGCCTGCCGGGAGCAGGCTCTTTTCAGTTGCCCACTACCCTGTCTGCCTACCAGCGGGGAATGCACCAACTGGGGCCGGTGGTGGCCGAGTCCCGCGCTCCCTTTGGACTGTTCCGCAGGTGGGTGCAGTTATCCCAGCCCCAGCCAGTGCTGGTCTATCCCCAAATTCATCCGCTGCGCCGGCTGGAACTGGTGGATGAGCTTTCCCAGACGGCGGCCCATTCCCGCCCGTCGCGTATTGGGTTGGACACTGCCGGTTCCCGCCCCTACGTGCCCGGCGATCCCCGGCGGCACATTCATTGGCGCAACACTGCCCGGGCGGGTCGGCCCATGGTGCGGGAGATGGAGGACCCCAGCGACCGCTCCTTGCACCTGCTGTTTGATGCTACCCAGGTCTGGGGCGAGGACCGGGAGACTACCCTGGAGTACGCCATAAAAATTATCGTCAGCGTTGCCGACTACGCCCGGCGCCGTGGCGTTCCCGTGCAAGTTTGGGGCGGCGGTCTTGGTGATGCTTCCACCGGCAACCCGGCTTCAGAAATGCTGTGGCAGCAGCTGTTGCACCGCCTGGCCCTGGCTGCGCCGGAAGATGGTCCCAGCCTGGCATATTCCGTTGGCAAGCTGCCTCCGGGATCCCATGCTCTTGCGGTGGTTTCAGCTGGCGACCAACAGGGCATCAAAGCATTGAGACTGGCTGCCCCCACGCTGGAACGCCTGACAGTGGTGGCTCTGAAAGATTTTGGGGAACTTGCTCCTCCAGAGGATAACCTGGCCGCTTTGCGCCAGGCGCGCGCCGTGGTGTTGCGCTGCGGCCCCGGCCAACTCCAGGACGCCTGGCACAACCTGGAAGATTCGGGCGGCGGCAGTGCAGCTTCTGCCCCGTTGTCCCGGCAAGGAGGATGGCAGCCATGAGCCATAAAGTTGTGGAAAGTCCTCCCTGGGGCACTGGTTCATTTTGGGTCTCGTCATTCCGGCGTAATCCGGAATCCAGAGGGCGCTTGCGCCAGGTTGCTATCTGGACACCGGCTTTCGCCGGTGTGACGGTTAGGCTCTGCTGCACCCTTCAGCGCAAACTGACCCACTATCTCCCCCGGCTGCCTTTTGCAAAAGGGATATGGAGGAATTTGGGCCTCGCTGCCTTCTTTGCTATGTGCGTTGTGCTGCTGGCCGCTTGCGGCGATTCCGGGTTGCAAGTGAGCAAGGCCCAGTACGGTGATGCATGGCCCTTCGCCGTGGACGAGGGTGTGGTGGACTGTGTTAAGTCCTCGGGAGGCAGGGTGCACAGCGCCATTTTCAAGACCGGCGGCAAAGTTTATGGCCTCAACGTTGTGGCTGAAGGGCGAGACTACCTTCCGCTGGAACCCATCTGGCGGAATGATCCTCAGCGCCCAGGCCAGCCCTTGAGCCTGGATCCCATGATCAAGCTGGCGCTGGAACAATGCTGAACCGGTTGGGCCGCACTCTGAGGACCTGGCGGGGCCAGGTATTTTCCGCCCGGGTGGAAGAGTCGCCCCGGCTGTGGCTCATTGGGCTGGCTTTTTTGTGGCTGGCTGCCGTGTCGCTGCTGCGGGCCGGCGGCACACCCTGGCTAGCCCTGGCGGGCGGCCTGGCGGGCACTGCCGGTTACGGTGTGAGCTGGCTGCGTCGGCGCCATCACTCCCGGGTCTGGCCTCTAGCCATTGCGGGCCTGGTCATCGCTCTCTCCTTCGTCATGCGCTCCCAAATGTTGGAGGCATTCACCGGCAACTGGCTGCCCCTGGGCCACTTTTTGCTGCTGGTGCAGGCCCTTGCCAGTTTTGACCTGCGCACCCGGGGAGGTCTTTACACCACCCTGGCCTTCAGCGGCATTATTCTGTTCTTCTCCGGCCAGCAGGCCTTCACTGCCAGCTTTGGCATATTCTTTGTCTGCTTTGTGGTGCTGTTGCTGGCCTTCTTGGCGGTGGCGTTTCTGGAAGATGGGTTGCGGGGCGCGCAAGTCTTTTGGGCGCGCCGTCAGCCCACCGTGTTGCTCTACTGGATAGGTTCGGTATGCGCCGTATTCACCCTGTCCTGGCTGGCTTTCTGGCTAATGCCGCGCGGCCATGACGAGTTGCTTGGCGACCGGCAAGTGGCCATTCTGCCCTTTTCCGGGCAGACCGAACTGCACGTGGACTTCGGCCATCTGCCGCCGGCGGCTTACCAGCCCATCGGCAAGGAAGCCTTCGCCATCATGCAGGAGATGAAAATTTTTTAATGGTAGCGTCAGTCCCGGCATCTGATATAATTGGACAAGGTCAATGAGCTTCTCGTTATTCCGGCGCAAGCCGGAATCCAGCAGCGTACCCCAGCCCCACCTTCATCTGGGCACCGGCGAAAGCCGGTGTGACGATGGGAACCTTGACTTTCTGCCACGGCAAACTGGCCCACTTTTGTATGATTGGGCCAATTGACTCAACGGATGGCGAGCGTAATAAGCTGACTGAGGTACAGGGCCGGCGATGGAGCAACCTCCAATCGGTCACCCTGGGACAGCAATAATAGACTCCAGCCAGGACAATGGACACCTGGCTGTAAAAGCCACGGTGGTGGTCGCCCTCAATTCTCCCGTTCTTGTGCTCAACCTCAACTACGTCCCCATCAACGTCTGCTCCGTGCGCCGGGCCATTATTCTGCTGGACAAGGGCAAGGCGGAACTCCTGGAAAACCACCGCGGCCAGGTCCGCACAGTAAGCCGGTTAATTGATGCCCCTTCCATCATCCGCCTGGTATATCTGGTGAAGAAGCCGCTGGCTCCCCGCAAGCTCTCCAAAAAGGAGATATTCCTGCGGGATCAGTTCACCTGCCAGTATTGCGGCAAGCGCACCCAGAACCTTACCCTGGACCACGTGGTGCCCCGCCGCCAGCGCGGCAGCCACACCTGGGAAAACGTGGTGGCCGCCTGTCCCCGCTGCAACCTGCACAAGGCAGGCCGCACCCCGGACGAAGCCAATATGCGGCTGATGCGCCAGCCCAAAGCCCCTCAGCCCAACCCCTACCGGATGCTCCAGAGCCGGACTATTCTGGAGGAGTGGCGGCCCTACATCCCCTGGAGCGTGGCGGGATAGCGCCGTCAGCCATCAGTCCCCATCATCCCCCCGAAGAGCGTGAGGTCTGAAAGCTGATAGCTAGCCCCCGGCTGGCACCTTCAGCATCAGCACTTCCATCGCCAAGCGGGGGCTGGCGTTGCGCTCCAGGGCGTCCAGGGATTGGTACAGGGCTTTGATAAATTCAACCACCTGGGGAGTGGTCAACTGGGCCGCCTGCAGCCGCAGCTCCGAAAGCCGTTCCTGGTCCTGGACGTAAGCCTCCACTCCCTCCTTCACCAGCAGCAGGTCCCGCCACCAGCGCAGCCACAGATACAGCGTGGCGCGGGCCGGTTCCCGGTCCCGGGAGAAACGGGCCGCCAGATCGGCGGCGTAGCTGAAACGTCCCTCCAGCCCGGCCTGGCAAATTTGCCGCACCTGTTCCAGCTCTGCCTCCCGCTGCTCCAAATAGTCTGGATCCGTCAGGGCGTTAAAGGCCCAACCCAGGCAGCCGCGGGAGAGTCGGGCCAGCCGCTCCGCCTGCTCTGGACTGGTCTGGGGCCTGGCGGCCAGCGCCGCGGCCACCTGGTGTTTGGCCAGGGGGCGTAAATCCAGGGAGCGGCAGCGGGAACGAATAGTAGGCAGCAGGGAATCTGCGTCGGTGGTCAGCAGCAGCAATAGCACCTGGGGCGGCGGCTCCTCCAGGGTCTTGAGCAGGGCGTTGGCCGCCTCGGCGCTCATTGCCTCCGCCCCATCAAAAATAATCACCGTGCATTTGCCTTCGTAGGGCTTCAAGCTGGCCTGGCGCAGTGCCTCTCGCACATCGCCGATGCCAATGACGGTGCGAGTGGGGCCGCCATCTTGGCCCTGGCCTACGCCCACCACACGCACGTCGGCGTGCTGCCCCAGGGCGATGCGGCGGCACTGGGTGCAACTGCCGCAGGGCGCGCCAAGTCCTGCCAGGCAGTTAACGGCTTGCGCCAGCGCCAGGGCCAAAGCCATTTTCCCCACGTGGGGCGGCCCCGCCAGCAGGTAAGCGTGGGCCAGCCGCCCCTGCGTGAGGGCCGGCTCCAGTTGGCGCAGCAGGTGGTCTTGTCCGTGGATGGGCCACATAAGAGCTATCAGCGGTCAGTAATCAGTAATCAGCTTTTAGCTCTCGGCCTTGAGCCTCTGGATAAGCGTGGCAAGCATTCTTTTCACCTGGGTTACTTCTCCGGCAAGGTAATTGTATTCGTCATTACTCAACATGGTCAGGTCCCGCGCAAGCAAGAGGTGGCACTCCAGTTCGCTGGCGGAACCCATTGCAATGTTCAGGAAACGGGAGAGTTCAGCGTTGCCGTCTCTGCCGCAGCCCTCGGCGATGTTGGCGGGGATGGAAGCGCAGGAGCGGCGTACCTGGCTAGTCAGACCATAAAGTTCGTCCTTGGGAAAGCTGGAAGTTGCTTGATAGATCGCTAGAGTCAATTGATGGCTCCGCTCCCAAACCTTCAATTGCCTGAAATCGCGCAGATAAAGCCGTCAACCGTCAGCCATCAGGCCACGTCCTGCCCTGGTGGGTTGGAAGAGCTAAAAGCTGATTACTGATGGCTGACAGATGGAAGCTAATGCCCTCCCCTGGCTGCGGGCTGGGGAACATACGGCACATCCCCGCGCATCAGGTCCTGGTAACTTTCGCGGCGGCGGATGAGGTGGCTGCGGCCGCCGCCCACCAGCACAATGGGCGGCCGCGGGTTGAGGTTATAGGTGCTGGCCATGGAAGGGGCATAGGCTCCCGCGGCGGGCAGGGCCAGCAGGTCTCCCGATTCCACGCGGGGCAGCGCCACGTCCCGGGCCAGCACGTCGCCGGACTCGCAGTACTTGCCGGCAATAGTCACAGTCTCATCCGGGTCATGGTCTGCCTTGCTGGCGTTGACCACCTCGTACACCGCCTGGTACAGAGCGGGGCGGATGTTGTCGCCCATGCCGCCGTCCACGCTGACGTACTTGCGCACCCCCGGAATCTCCTTGATGGCCCCCACCCGGTATAACGCCACACCCGCCGGGCCGACGATAGAGCGCCCCGGCTCTACCACCAGCTGGGGCAGTTCCATGCCCAGTTCCTGGCAGGTGGACTTCATGGCGCCCACGATGGTCTCGGCGTACTGGCCGATGCTGGGCGGCTGCTGCATCCGGGTGTAGGCGATGGCAAAGCCGCCGCCGGGGCTGAACTCGGCGAGCTCCAGCCCTTCTTCCCGGAAGCCCGCGGCAAAGCGCAGCACCAGGTCCACGGCGGCCTGGTAGGGCTCCAGCTCGAAGATGGGCGAACCCAGGTGGAAGTGCAGGCCCCGCAGCTTGAGATTGCGCGCCGCCAAAGCCTGGCGGATGGCCTGGGCCGCGTGGCCGGTCTGAATCGAAAAGCCAAATTTGGAGTCCAGGATGCCTGTGGTGGTGTGGGAGTGGGTGTGGGGGTCAATGCCCGGAGAAACCCGGATGAGGATATTCTGGGTTTTGCCCGCTTCCCTGGCAATGCGGTCCAGCAGTTCCAGTTCATGGAAGCTGTCCACCACCACGCGGCCCAGGCCCAAAGTGACTGCCAGGGAAAGCTCTTCCGGCGTCTTGTTGTTGCCGTGGAAATAGACTCGCTCCAGGGGGAACCCGGCCCGCTGGGCCACCGCCAGTTCGCCACCAGAGACCACGTCCAGGCCCAGACCCTCTTCCTGGAAAATGCGGGCCAGGGCCGGATTGATGTACGCCTTGGAAGCGTAGAGGACGCTGCTGTTGCGGTGCCGCCGCTCAAACTCCTGCCTGAAGCTGCGGCAGCGGTTGCGCAGGGTGGCTTCGTCAAAAATGTACAGGGGCGTGCCGTACTCCTGGGCCAGGGCCTGGGCGGTGCATCCGCCAATGGTCAGCTGGCCCCGGGAGTTGATGCGGGAGGTATCGGGAAAAACGTTCTGGGGAAACATGTCAAAACTATCTCCGTGAGGGGTCATTTGAAGCAGTCCCAGTAATCATAGGCGTAGCGACTGGGTTCCGCAACCGCGACTTTGTGAGGGCAGGGCCGCTTCATTCCCAGAGCTTGTGCCAAAAGTGAGTTTTCTCCCCCCTGCCAAAGGGGAGCTAGAGGGCGTCTGGCCACCCCGCCTAACATCCCCTTATTGAGGGGAAGAACTTTTAACGCAAGCTCTCAGATGGGCTGTCCGTAGGGGTGCTGCTTGCTGCGCCCTGGTTCGATTCTAGCGGGCTGGTGCGCTTGTGGGCGCCTTGCCAAAGAAAATTCGGACAACAAAGGACGCTATGCAAAACCCCGTGGTCACGTTTACCAGGGCCGCCCCTACCAGCATCCAGCCGAATATATAGCCGACGACGGGCGCACCAGCCTGGAAACCCCAGGCCGCGGCTACCAGCATGATGGCGGCCATTACGCAGGCAAAGCGTCTGCGCAGCGGGTAGCGGGGCAGCGCAGGGGTGTGGGTCAAATGGCGGAAACCGTAGTTATAGATGACATCGAAGGGATGTCCAGGGAGAATCGCTCCCAACAGGGCGAAGGGCGCCAGCGCCCAGAGGATAATTGGCGAAGCCAGGGCTGTCCCGATGGCAGTCCACACCATGCAGATGGCCGGGGACAAGCGCAGGGGATAATTTAGCTGGGCGTATGTCCGGTCATCCAGGTTGCAAAAGCCCTGGGCCTGGATTTTTTCGCGGACCGTGCCGAGCAATGAAGGCATTTGTGCCTCCCTTTTCTTAGGAATGTTAGGATACTCTGCCCTCTGCGGGATCGAGTATTCAGATAAACACCGCCGGTGAAACATGGAACCGGTCTGCCAGGGCGCGGACCTGCCGGATATTAAGTTCTCGCTTTCCTCTGAGGATTTCAGAAACAACTCCCTGGGACCCAATCTCCGGTAAGTTGGATTGAGTCAAGCCATGTTCTTCCATGAGTAACTGGAGCACCTCAGCCCCGCTGCATTCCGGGGCAGAATAGTGTTGTTCTTCGTATTCATGAATCAATGTGCCCAGTGTATCCAACAGCATATAAAGAGGGTGTTGCTCATTAGCGCCCACTTCATCCAGCAAGCTGTTGAGACGCGCAATAGCGAGGTCGTACTCTGCCGCGTTGCGAATGGACAGGAAGGGACTGACCGCCATCCAGTGGTCTTGTAATTCTTGTGAGATTACTGTCATATTCTCCAGGCTCCGCGGGCATAGTCTTGGTGAGTAAGCACGTGACGAATGTATGCCTTACGCCGGTTGAAATGGATGACGGTGATGAGCCGGTGCTTATTTCCCCCGATATTGAATACAACAAAATCGCCGACTTTGTCCGCATTTGGGAAGGTGGCACGCAAAGCCTCAAAGCTGAGGAAGTCGTGCTGTTGCATGATTTTGAACCACCGGGTAAGGGCATTTTCACTATCGGAGTACTGCTCTGAGAACAAGCGAATTGTCTTGCGGGATATAATGTGCACGCAGCAATAGTATCTCAATTTGAGATAGAATGCAATTTTCTGTGGGTGCACGGCTTTGCCCAAAATGTCATTCTGAGTCCCGATTGCATTGGGACGAAGGGTCTAAAATGCCAGGATTTTAGATTCTTCGTCCTTCAGCCGAAGGACTCAGGGTGCCAATAATTGTATGCAAAACATTACTAACTATCGAAATCCATACTTTTTGGGCAAGGCCTGGGTGCACCAACAAGGCATGGTCACTGTTGGGCGTCACCTCCTCCGCACTTGCCTTATCGCAAACACTGCCGCACCCACCAAAATCACGCTGATGTAGCTGATGGCCCGGTCCACCAGCACCAGAGCTACCGCGGCGCTGGCGCCAATAGCCGAGAGCCGCACTGCCAGCCCCGCTACGCCCGACTCCACCGCGCCCAGGCCTCCCGGCGTGGGCACCAGAGTGAGCAGTGAGTTAGCCAGGGTCAGGAATACCACCAGGGGCAAGCCCAGGTCCAGGCCCAACGCCGCCGCCACCAGGTATAGCCGGGCCACCTCAGCCAGCCAACCCAGCAAGCCCCACAACGTCACCTGCGGCAGCTTTTGAAAGCTATCCAGGGCGCCGGTATGAAACCTTTCGTAACCCTCCGCCAGCCAGCGGGGCAGCAGGCGCGCCAGCCAGCGTCGGCCCCAGGCCATGACCAGCAGTAACAGCCCCAGCAGCAGCAACAGCGCTACGGCAATTGCCAGGACAACGCCCGAAGCCGCCGCGTCGCCGCCCGGCAGGAAAGGCGCCGAGACCAGCAGTAGCGCCACCACCAGGATAGTGTCCAGGGCGCGCTCCGCCAATATGGTGCCAATGGTGCTGGAGAAGGATACCCCCTGCTCGTCCCGGTACAGGTAAGCCCGGTAGGCATCGCCCAGGCGGAGCCAGGCCACCGAGTTGGCGAACCATCCCAGCAAGACCAGCTGTCCCAGGTACATGGCTCCTGGGACGGGCTGTTCCTGGGGCTGGACGTTGCACAGCAGTATTCGCCACCGGGCGCCGCGCAGGGGGAACGTAGTGTAGTGCACCAGCAAGGCCAGGGCCAAATACCAGGGATTGCTGCTGCGAACCTGCTCCCAGGTTTGGCCCAGGTCAACATGAAAGCGTGTTGCCAGAAAGGCCAGCAGCGCTACCGCCAGGGCCAGCGACACCAGTGTGGAAGGTGAAAATACCCGCTTTTGCAGAGATACAGGGGTCTCCGGTGACTGCCGCGACCCGAACATTAGCGGGCCAGGGCGGGGATAAATCCACCCCACTCCCCTTTGTAAAGGGCGGGCCGGAAATCCCTCCCTTTTGTAAAGGGTCGAGCTTTGCCCGGAAAATCATCGTCACACCGGCGTAAGCCGGTGTCCAGGCCCTCTGCCGGGTTCGTCCATATCTGGGTTCCGGCGGAAGCTGGAACGACGGCCTGTCCTTTGGCAATTTTTGGGCAAGGTTTAAAGGGAGACCAGGGGGGATTTCCATCACAGAGCATGTTTACCGCAGTTCTCTGGGCAGCGTGAAAGCCACATCTTCCACCGCTCCGGTGAGCAAGGTCAGCTTTTCTGGAGCCAGGGCTTCAATCACCCACTCCACCAGGACCTCTGGAGTGGATGCGCCGGAAGTAATGCCTACACGCTGCTTGCCTTGCAGCCAGGCGGGATCAATCTCCTCGGGGCCGTTAATCAGGTAGGCAGGCACGCCGCGGGCCTCTGCCACCTCCCTAAGCCGGTTGCAGTTGGAGCTGTTCTGCGCCCCAATGACCAGCACCAGGTCCACCTTGGAGGCCATTTCCATTACCGCGGTCTGGCGGTTGGTGGTGGCGTAGCAAATGTCGTTGCGCACCACGGCGTTGGGGAACCGCTGCTGCACCGCGGCGATGGCCTGGGCGGTGTCCGCCACCGAAAGGGTGGTCTGGGTCAGCACCGCCACAGTAGTAGCGGCGTCCCATTTAGGCACTTCTGCAACGGCGTCGTCAATCAAAGTCATGGGCACCTGGCCCATGGTGCCCCGGACCTCCTGATGGCCCCGGTGGCCCACCAGCAGCACTTGCTTGCCTTCGCGGTGGTACTTCTTGGCCTCGTTATGCACTCGCGTCACCAGAGGGCACACGGCGTCAATGACCCGCAGGTTGCGCTCTTTAGCCTTCTGGAAGTCCTCCGGCGGCGAGCCGTGGGCGGAAAACACCACCAGGGAGCCGGGCGGAACTTCTTCCACCGTCTCCACGGTAATGGCCCCCTTACGCTCCAGCTCCGCCACCACGTAGGGGTTGTGGACAATCTGGTGCTTCACGTAAACCGGCGGCCCGAACTTTTGCAGGCACTGCTCTACCACGTCCACCGCCCGCACCACGCCGGCGCAGAACCCCCGGGGAGAGCTGAGGATGACTTCCACAATTTTACCTCCTGTGGTGGAGTTGCCTGGATGGCGGCTGGTCACACCCATCACGCCCCCTCAATCAGCTCCAGGTACTTGTAGCCGGAGCCGGTGTTCAGCAGCACAATGGTCTCGTCTGGTCCCAGGAAGTCCTGGGCCAGCAGCCGCTTCAGTCCCACCAGGGTAGCCGCTCCCTCTGGGCAGGCGATGATGCCCTCGGCGCTGGCCAGTTCGTGCATGGCAGCCACCATCTTAGCGTCCTCCACCGCCAGCGCCGTGCCGCCGGTCTCCCGGATGGCTTTCAGAATAAGGTAGTCGGCAAAGGGGCCGGGCACCCGCAGGCCGTCGGCAATGGTCTCAGCGTTCTGCCACGGCTCGGCGGTGTCCTTGCCTTCGTTGAAGGCTTTTACAATGGGCTGGCATCCCACTGCCTGCACGGCAATGAACTTGGGGGGACGGCCTTCCACCCAGCCCAGTTCCAGCAGTTCCTGGAAGCCCTTGTACATACCAATAATGCCCGTGCCGCCGCCGGTGGGATAGATTATGGCGTCGGGCATCTTCCAGCCCAACTGCTGGGCGATTTCCAGGCCCATGGTCTTTTTGCCTTCCGCACGGTAAGGTTCCTTGAGGGTGGCCAGGTCAAACAGGTTTTGCTCCGCCGCCACCGTCACGGAAATGCGCCCGGCGTCGCTGATAAGGCCCTGCACCAGGTTCAGTTCCGCCCCGGCCAGGATGCTCTCCTTCTTGTTGGCCGCGGGCGCGTCCTGGGGCATGAATACCTTGACTGGCGTCCCAGCCCGGGCGCCGTAGGCTGCCGCCGCGCCCGCCGCGTTGCCTGCCGAAGGCATGGTGAAGCCGGTAACGCCCAGTTCCAAAGCCTTGGAGACCGCCGCGCCAATGCCCCGTGCCTTGAAGGTGCCCGTGGGGTTCAGGCCCTCTTCTTTGACGTAAAGGTTCTTCAGCCCCAGTATGCGCCCCAGGTTGGGCACAGGCAGCAAGGGAGTGCCCCCTTCTCCCAGGGTGACAATGTTGTCCGGGTCGGCCACTGGCATCAGTTCCGAAAATCGCCACATATCACCCCGGCGGTCATTAAAAGCATCCCTGCCCAGCTCACGGCGCAGGCGGGGAAGGTCATACCGGGCGAAGAGCACTTTATTGCAGCAAGGGCTGGTCTTGCTGAGTTGGGTATGGGGGTAAGTCTTGCCGCAGCGGGTGCATTCCAGGTGATCCAGGTAACTGAACATGGCGGTGGCAACCTCACGGTGCAGATGCAATGTGCTGGACACTATCATACCGCAGTTGCGGGGGTAGGTGAATCGTTCCTTCACCCCGGTACAGGGCTGATTCATTTTCGCCATAGCGGTAGGGGCGCCCATTGGTGCGCTCCGTTGCCGCATCCGGGCGCAGCAAGCAGCGCCCCTACGGCCAGGGTGAGAATGAAACGACCCTGCACCCCGGTATTGGTTCACTTAGAGTCTCGTCGTTCCGGCGCAAGCCGGAATCCAGGAGACTGCAATGTCCTAGTGCGTTTCTGGACACCGGCTTTCGCCGGTGTGACGAGTAGACACTACATTCTGTGCGACTGCAAACTGAACCATTACCTGCACCCCCTCTAGCTCCCCCTTTGTAAGGGGGAGAACTCTGGTTCCTTCCCTTTTGCCAGGGGGGAAGGTCAGGAAGGTCAGGATGGAGGTAGTTCACCCCTTGCCCCAGCCCTTTCCGCCCTGTAAGCTCTAGGCAGCCAAAAATCGCCGCAGGAGACATCATCATAATGGCTGAACTGAACGGGGGCCACCTATTCATTCGCTGCCTCAAGCAGGAAGGCGTTAAGAAAGTGTTTACCATTGTGGGGGACACCATCCTGCCCCTGGTGGACGCCGCCGCCGATGAGGGTATTGAGTTTATAGACACCCGCCACGAGGGCGCGGCCATGCACATGGCCGACGGCTACGCGCGCATCACCGGCCAGCCCGCCGTGGCCATGTTCACCGGCGGGCCGGGCTTCGCCAACGCCATCTCCGGCCTGCCTGCCATCTACACTTCGGAAAGCCCGGTCATCTTTGTGGCGGGCAGCGCTGAGTTGCCGGAAAAGGGCATGACCGCCTTCCAAGAGATTGATCAGACCGCCATTGCCGCCCCCATGACCAAAGGCTCCTGGCTGATACACGACAAGCGCCGCATCCCGGAGTTCGTTGCCACCGCCTTCCGCACCGCTCTGTCCGGGCGGCCCGGCCCGGTGCACCTGACCCTGCCCATCAACATCCAGGAGGAGCCAATCTCTGAGAACGAGATGCCGCCCTACTTGCCCAAGGAGTACCGCAGCATGGGCCGCGCCCAGGGAGACCCGGCGCTGATTAAAGAGGCGGCCGCCTTGCTGGCCCAGGCCCGCAAGCCCGTGATTATTGCCGGTAACCCGGCCCGCTACTCCATAAGCCCAGAACAACTGGAAGCCCTGGCGGAAGCCACTGGCGCGCCGGTGTTCACTGTGGAGCAGGCCCGCGGGCTGCTGGACGACGAGCATCCCCTGTGCTTTGGCTATGCCGACGGCGCGCTCAACGGTGCGGCCCGCCGCTTCCGGGAGGCCGACGTGGCGCTGCTGCTGGGCAAGCGCCTGGATCACCGCTACCGCTACGGCCAGATTTTTGGCCCCACGGCCAAGCTTATCCAGGCCGACCCCTCGCCCGCGGAAATTGGCCGCAACCGCGGCGTGGCCGTGGGCCTGTTGGGGGACCTGGGTGCCATCACTGAGCAGCTAACCGCCGCCGCCAAGGGGCAGAAGAAGGCCAACATCGGCCCGTGGGTGGCCCAAATCCGCGCCGACCGCCAGGCCTGGCTGGACAGCCTGGAGGCCAAGGCCACCGGCGAAGCGCCCATGCACCCCATGGACGTTTACAGCCGGATCCAGCACCTGATTGACCAGGACACCATTATCGTCATGGATGGCGGAGACTATGTGCAGTGGGGCCGCTGCTACATGAAGGCCAGGCAGCCCGGCCGGTTCATCCGCCTGGGGCCCCTCAGCCACCTGGGGGCCGGCATTCCCTACGGCATGGCGGCCAAGCTGGCCCACCCGGAAAGCAAGGTGCTGGTGTTCAGCGGCGACGGCTCCATCGGCTTCTACACCATGGAGTACGACACCTGCATCCGCCACAACCTGCCCATTACCACAGTCCTGGGCAACGACCATACCTGGGGCATTGATAAGACCTTCCAGATGTCTTACTTCGGGCGGGCCGTGGGCACCGACCTGCGCTTGGTGCGCTATGATAAGGTGGTGGAGGCCATCGGCGGCTATGCCGAATACGTGGAGCAGCCGGAGGAAGTAGGCCCGGCGGTGGAGCGGGCCATTAACTCCGGACGGCCTTCCCTGGTTAACGTAACTGTCCGCTCCGGCGCCAGCCCCCTGGCAGAGGCCATGATTCGCCGTCGCAAGGGCGGTTAAGGCCAAGCCAGGAGTGATTGCGAGTTACGTAACTCTGGTGACGATAATAGTCACATCATGCGGGTGTGCAGCACGGAAAGAGCATTTTGATTAAGCAGTTAGTGTACGGTATTGACAATTGGGCTGACAAGGTATAGCCTTTCGGCAAGGCTTGAGAAGAAAGCCCGCCATATTACTTGGGAGGAGCAGGCATGCTGAAGATAGGCCACGAAGTGGTACGGCCTGGCAAGAAGTACGGAGACACCCCCGTAACCTTCGCCATCCCTGAAGAACTGGAGACCGTTCCTGGCATCCCCATGAACCAGCGGGAAGTGGACTGGTACTCCCGGGAATATCCCATCGAGAACATGAACATCACCGAGCGCGCTTCCCGCGACTGGGCCAACAATCTGCGCGACGGCCACGTGGAGATGCGGGAGATCCGCAAGGAACACGAGAAGCTGAATAAGCCCCTGATCCTGGCGGCCCGCCTCAGCGCCGACCTGGAACCCACCGCCAAGGCCACCGGCGAAGACCTGACCCAGCAGATTAAGGACAAGGCCCGGGAACTGGGCTTTGTGGAAGTGGGTATTGCTGCCTTTGACCACCGGTATGTGTACCAGAGCAAGCGCGGCGCCACCACCTACTACCCTCATATCATCTGCTTGGCTTATGAGCAGGACTTTGAGCCGACCCAGACCATCCCCAGCGTGGACGCAGAAATCGTTCACTCCAGCACCTACCGCACCGAAGGCGCGGCAGCTCTGGAGTTGGGCAACTTCATCCGGTCCAAGGGCTACCACGCCCAGGTGGCTGGCTCCGGCGACTCCTTCGGCCCTTACATCCCCATGTTCGTGGCTGCTGGCGTAGGCCAGTTGGGCGCCTGCGGCTACCTGCTGACCCCCCACGTGGGCAGCCGCTGCCGGATCGTCTCCGTCACCACCGACGCCAACGTCACCCATGACAAGCCCATTGACTACGGCATCCACGCCTTCTGCCAGGTCTGTCAGGTGTGCGTCAACCGCTGCCCCGGCCGCGCGCTCATGCGCGACAAGATCTGGTGGCGCGGCATTGAGAAGAACAAGCTGTACTTCAAGCGCTGCCGCCCCGTCATGGCCCGCTACCTGGGCTGCGGCGTGTGCATGAAGGTCTGCCCCATCCAGAAGTATGGCCTGAAGAACGTCATGGACCACTACGCCGCCACTGGCCAGGTGCTGGGCAAGGGCACCCATGACCTGGAAGGCTACGCCCTGGAAGGCAAGGGCTACTTCGGCCCCGGCGAACTGCCGGTGTTCGAGGCTGGCTTCTTCGATATGCCTCACGGCGACACCGGCGAGTGGGCTTTCGACCGCCTCAAGGCCAAGGCCAAGGCCTCTGGCAACCAGGTTACTCCTCAGCTCATGGACGAGTTCCGCAAGGAAATGACCCGCGCCCTTAACCAGAGCGTAGAGACCAACATGGCGGTTGCAGGCAAGCAGGAAGAGGACAACCCCGACTACATCTAGTCGTCAGGGCGATCTTATCTCTGCGGGAGGGTTTGAACCCTCCTTGCCAGCAGCGATGAAAAGGGCCAGCAGTCTGGAAAGATTGCTGGCCCTGATTCTTTTCTTGTTTTGAAGCTCCGTTACTCGCTGGGATGCAGTGGATTGTGGCACGCTACCCAGTGGTCTGGGGACACTGGTTGGAGCAGCGGACGCCGCTCCAGGCGGCAGCGGTTGAGGGCCTTGGCGCAGCGGGGCAGGAATGGGCACTGCTCCGGCAAGTCCAGCAGGTCTGGGGGGCTGCCCCGCAAAGGCTCCAGCCGCTTGTTCACATTGTCCAGCCGGGGGAGGGACTGGAGCAAAGCCCAGGTATAGGGATGGCGAGGCTGCTTGAATAAAGGCACCGCCGGGGCAGTCTCCACCAGGCTTCCCGCATACATCACTCCCACTTGGTTAGCCATGTGGGCCACCACGCCCATATCGTGGGTGATTAGCAGGATGGCGGAGTGCAAATCCCGGCAAAGGCGCTTGAGGCGCAGCAGAATCTCCGCTTGCATGGTTACATCCAGCCCAGAAGTCGGTTCGTCGGCAATGAGCAAGCGGGGCCGCAGCACTAGGGCAATGGCCAGCATTACCCGCTGGCACATGCCGCCGCTGAGGTTGAAGGGGTATTGGCCCATAATGCGCTTGGGGTCGGGCAGGCCCATCTCCTTTAGGATCTCCTGGGCCATGCCGTTGGCTGCCCTGGGCGATGCGCCGCCGTGGGCCATGATGACTTCCTCCAGTTGCCGGCCTACGGGCTGCACGGGGTCCAGGGCAGCCTGGGCGTCCTGGAACACCAGGGAAATATCCCGGCCCCGCAAACGGCGCATATGGCTGGGGCTGGCCTGGAGCAAGTCCACCCCATCGAACATAATCCGGCCGGCCAGCACCTTGGCAGTGGCGGGCAGCAGGCCCATAATGGTGAGGGCCAGCGTGCTTTTGCCGCAGCCGCTTTCCCCCACCAGGCAAAACACTTCCTCGGGCTGCTGGACAAAACTTACGCCGTTGAGGGCCTTGACTGTCCTGGCAGCGGTTTCGTAATGGACGTGCAGGTTTTCCACGCGCAAAGTCTCTGCCATTTTTGACACTCCCTCTGCGCCAAGTTTGCCACGAGCTTATCACTGACGGATGTCCAGAGGTGCCAAAGCGTGCCTAAAGGGGTAATCACTGGTCATTGCGAGTCCCGATGCAATCGGGACTCGCAATGACTTTCTAAACACCCTCTTATTGCCCGTTGGCTGAAAATACTGGCTGAAAGCGTCCGGCCCGCAACTCGGTTATCAAGTCCTCCAAAGTATCTACGCGCTTCTCAAACCTGGTGGCTGCCGAACCCAGTTGCTGCACACGGTGGGCGTCGCTGGCGCCGGTGGCATGCAGGGCCAGCGCTGCTCCCAGTTCCCCGGCAAACCGGTTTTCCTGAGCGGAGCCCCGCCCGTTGACGGTTTCCAGGGCATGGCAAATTTTAAAAAAGGGGTCTGCCCAGGCCTTGCGCAGCATGGCATTCCAGTCCTGGGGCCGTTCCAGTAAAAACCGGCGGCGGTAGGGATGCGCCGCAATAATCACGCCGCCCTGCTGTTCCACCAATTGTTGGAGAACTTCGGGTTTATGCATTCCAAAAACGTAGCGCTGCAATCCAAAGACCAGCAGGTGGCCGCCATCGGTGTTGATTTCAGCGCCGGGCAGCACCAAAAAACGGTGCTTCTTGCCCAAGGCCTGGACCTGCGCCACGTCCCAGAAGGCGTCATGCTCGGTAAGGCACACGCCATCCAGGCCCCGCTCCTTGGCCGTTTCAATTAGCTCATCCACGGCCATGAAACTGTCATCTGAGGCTGGGTAGCTGTGGGTATGCAGGTCTATCAGCAACAGTGCCCCTCGCGGGCAGTGGGTCCCTTTTGGCTGGGCGATGGCGATGATTGGGCGTGACCAGTCCAGTATACACTGGGAGCCTTGCCCCAGCTACTAAAACGCTGGAGCGGCGCCCCCGGCCCCTGGGCAGGACTGGGACGCCGCTTCTTTGGGACGGGAGAGGACTGGCGGCTTACTTGAACCGCATGGTGTTCACCAGGATGCTTTCGTCAATCAGCCGCGGCTGCCACTCCAGATTCTTCGCCATGCCCCATACGGTGATGGTGTCAAACAGGGGGATTACCAGCACCTCGTCGTAGACTATCTGGGCGATGGCCTCCAGCTTTTGCCGCCGGTCGTCGCCGCTGGCCGCCAGAGCCGCCTCCAACAGGGGTTGCAGCCGGGTTGGCTCGCAGACCTTGGCCCGGTCGGAGAAGCAGCTCAGGTAGAAGTTGAAGTTGCGGCCCAGCTCCCGGGTATCCGGGCTGCCCATGGTGGAGCTGGCTAGAATCTGGGGCGAGGAGTTAGCCGGGGCCGGCGGCGGTCGGTTGGCGGCATCCAGTGAGTCCTTGCCATACTTGCCCGGCCCGGTGCGGTGAAAGTCGTTCCACTTGGAGTTCTCCAGAATTACCAGCTTGGCGTTAATCCCGGCCTCCTTCCAGGCGTTGGTCGCCGCCTCGGCGACCTCCACGCTCTTGGGCCGGCGTTCTTCCCGGGCGTAGACCTTTAACTCCTGGCCGGCGTAACCAGACTCCTTCACCAACTGCTTGGCCAGGACGGGGTCGAACTTGTAGGGCGGGGTCTTGGCAGGGTTGACGCCCAGGGTGCTGGGATGCACCACGCTGCCCCGGCACTGGGGTTTGCCCCCAAAGAAGGACTGGGCCATGCCCTGGCAGTCCAGGGCGTGAACCATGGCCCGGCGAAGTTTGACATCCCGCAGCAGTGGCTCCCAGACGGTGTCCAAGCGGAACCCGTAGGAGCCGCCCTCGGTGCCGATGAAATGGCTGGGGAACTTGTTGGCCTGCTCCAGGGGCAGGCCGTAGCCGATGTCGGCCTCGCCAGTGATAATCATGGCGGCCCGCACCGCTTCCTCAGCCCGCCAGAACCAGGTAATGTCCTTTATGACCGGGGCGCGGTAGTCCGGGCGGTCCGTCGGGACCTGGTAGGCTTCGTACTGGGTGGCCTTGACGAACTGGCCAGGTTCCCACTTCACCAGCTTGTAGGGGCCATATCCGATGGCGTTGCGCACCCGCTCTTCCTTGGGCGCGGCCTTGTGCCATGCGGGGGCCTGGAAGGACAGCCACATGGCCGCCATGTCCAGGATGGGGCAATCGGCCTTGCACACCACGTCTATGGTCAGGTCGTCCACCACTTCCCCAGTAACGTCCGGGGTCTGCCCGTAGCTGCTGGAGTTGTTGGCCTTGTCCCCGGCGTAGTCTATGGAATACTTGGCCGCCAGGGCGTTCCACGGCTCGCCGTTGGAGAACTTGATGCCGGGGCGCAGGTAGAACCGCCACCGCTTGCCGTCCCGCATCTCCCACTTGCTGAACCCTGCGCCGGGGATGGGCCGCTGGTTGGCGGTGGCGGGCAGGGTGAGGGTCTGCACAAAGTTGGTGGTGAAGAAACTGAAGGTAGAGGTGGTCTCCAAAAAGGCGTCCAGAGTGGGTGGTTCCGCCCCCACCACGATTTTCACGTCGCTGCGGGCTGGGGTGGCGGGAGCGGCGGTGGGTTTGGGCGCCTGGGTTGGCGCGGCTATGGGCGCGGTGGTGGCTGCTGGCGCGGCTGGGCTGGGCTTGGCCGCGGGCGGCGTAGCAGTGGCCGCCGTGCCGCAGGCGGCTAGCAGAATGGAAAAGGCCATCACCAGTGCGGAAAGCCAAATAGTCCTGCCGTGGGATTTCCCTGCGCCCCTGGACATAAAAGCGCCTCCTAGCTGGGTTTGTTAAGGAAGTGGGCTCCGTTGGTGTGTAACCGGCAGTATTCTGATACTCATTATCGTATATACTGGCGAACACATGGTATGCATTACGCGGTTAAGTGTCAACATATCGGTCATTATTGCTGATAATAATGTTTTGTGCCACTATATTGTGTGTAATTTAAGACATCTAAAATTACGGTAATCGTAAAGCATAAGTGCAGAATGCACTAAGTTGAACTGCAGTGTCTGAGAAAAAGGGCGCACATAAAACGGCTTTCGTCCCCTCAGTTGACGGCCACCCTGTCAACGGGGGATACTTTCTCGCTGGAGATTCACTGTTTATTCACTCGTCAGGAGGAGGGCAGTATGCAGCTAGGAGCCATTTTCCCTCAAACGGAAATCGGCGCTGATCCGGTGGCGGTGCGGGATTTTGCCCAGGCTGCGGAGGGACTGGGCTACCAGCACTTGCTGGTGTTTGACCACATCCTGGGCGCCGATGCCAGCAAACGGGCCCAGTGGCAGCGCCCGTACAACCACCAGGACATGTTCCATGAACCCTTTGTCCTGTTTGGGTATCTGGCTGGCGTGACCGAGAAAATCCAGATGACTACCGGCATCCTGATTCTGCCCCAGCGTCAGACCGCCCTGGTGGCCAAGCAGGCCGCGGAGGTGGACGTGCTTACCGGCGGGCGCCTGCGCCTGGGCGTGGGCATCGGCTGGAACGACGTGGAGTACGAAGCGCTGGGTGAAGACTTTTCCAACCGCGGCTCCCGCTGCGCCGAGCAAATCCGGCTGCTGCGAATGCTCTGGACTCAGGAAGTGGTGGACTTCCAGGGACGTTATCACCATGTATCCCACGCGGGCATCAACCCTTTGCCGGTGCAGCGGCCCATCCCCCTGTGGTTTGGCGGCGGCGCTCCCCAGGTGGTGCGGCGCCTGGCGCGCTTGGGGGACGGCTGGTTCCCCCAGTTTCAGCCCGACAGCGCCGGGCAAGAGAAGCTGGCCCAGATGCGGGAGGCAGCGCGCGCGGCAGGCCGCGACCCCAAGGAAATTGGCGTGGAAGGCCGCATTAGCATAACTCAGGGCGATGCCGATGCCTGGAACCGCTCTGCCGCGGCCTGGGAGGAAATGGGCGCTACCCACCTTTCCGTCAACACTATGCGCGCCGGGCTTAAAGGGCCAGACCAGCACATAAACGCAATACGGCGGTTCAAGGAGGCTGTATCGGCCTGACCAAGCCTGCTTGCGCAAACATCTGCGGGTCCTGTTGGAGCCGCTGTGAAAAGTGCCTTAGAGCGTGTTTAAAAAGTGCTGTGCACCACCAGCGCTCACCCTTCGACAAGCTCAGCAACTGTCTTGAATGTCAAGGGGTTTGCAATGCCAACCCAGGATTCCAGGCATGACCATGCTTAAGCATCGAGTTGAGAATGGTGAGCAGCTTGCGCATGCAGGC
>VGZV01000018.1 GCA_016872385.1 SAR202 cluster bacterium
CCCCCCGTACTTGGATTTCCAGCGGTAGTAGGTATGGTCAGAAATCCCGTGCTGGCGGCACAGGTCCAGAACCTTTACCCCAGCTTCCCCCTGTTTCAGAATCCCGATGATTTGTTCCTCGGTGAACTGGCTGCTTTTCATGTCGAGCTCTCCTTAGCTTTGTAGATTCTATCGGAGAACCCGCATTACCAATGGACTTATTTTAGGGGGAATGGTCACTGGGCCGACACTGTAAGTGGTGTCGGTATCCGGCTCACATACGATACCTCCGTCGCTGTTGATGGCTCGGATACTGCTACCTGTTGCACACTCGGCGTTCACGCGTCTCTGTAAGTAGGTGGCATCGGCACCGAGGGATAGCTGTCCTGCTGACCCACCTCCAGTGAGGCCTGTGCCAGGCGTCACCTCAGTAATATCACCGTCGCCGTCACTCCATCGCACGACCACATCGCCTCGCTGACAGGTCGGACCCACAGGTGCGGTCGTGTCCACTTTGACGTTATAGAGTGTACCCTTGTTTGTGTCGAGGCAGCCAGCAAAGTGGCTGCCTCCATGACCTGAATAGACAGCCGGGAGCGCCGCCCCCGCGCTGAAAGCGAGCAATAGCAATGCCATACCAAGGAACCAGCCCCAACGCCGGTGGAAAACGAGTTCTATCCGGTGAGTCATCTTCCTGGATATACTCATACTAATCTCTCTCTCTGCTCTTTAGCATTGTGATATTCCAACACGAGAAGGTTTCAACCTGTCAACTGGATAGGTTAGGACGGTTTATCCTAAAAACTCCCCGCCATGGTTCGACAAACTCACCATGAGCGTGACAACTAATCAGCTCGCCCCGAGCTAGTTGAAGGGCAGGTGTTCACATTCTGATTTTAGGATAGTCTCTTAACAAGGGGGAGATTGAGAGGGGGTTGTTGTCCACCCCCATCCTGGCCTTCCCCCTTAACAAGGGGGAAGGAGTCGCAGTTCTCCCCATTACCAGAGAGAGGGACTTGCCGGCTGGGCTACACCACCGAGGAAGTGCCTCCGTCAATGTTCACGGCAATCCCAGTGAGGTAGCTGGCCCGCTCCGAAGCCAGGAAGGCGATGACGTCGCCCGCTTCCTCGGTCTCAGCCACCCGGCCCAGGGGGATGCCCCGGTCCTTGGCGGTCTGGGCGTAGAACTGCTCGATGGTCAGCTTGGGATTGGCCTGCTTTGCGCGCTCAAAGCGGCGCTCGTGCTGGCCGCTCTTGATGGTGCCGATGCACACGGTGTTGACCAGGATATTGTCCTTGGCCAGGTCTTTGGACATCCCCTTGGTGATGGCAATGCCCGCGGCCCTGGAGATGGAGGTGGGCATGGAAGATGCGCCGGGGGTGCGCCCGCCCAGGTTGGTGACGTTGATGATGCGCCCGCCGCCGACTTTGCGCATCTCCGGGATGCAGGCGCGCATGAGCCGCACCGCGCCCCAGACCTTCAGGTCAAAGTCGGACTCCCATTCCTCGTCGGTAACGTTCTCAAAGGCCTTGGCCATGGAAACACCGGCGTTGTTCACCAGGATGTCCACCCGGCCAAAGTGGTCCAGGGCGGACTGCACTACCCGCTGGGCGGTCTCCGGGGCCGCCACGTCCGCCGAAACGGGCAACACCACGCCTTCTGTGGCGGTGCGGATGTCCTGGGCGGCTTTCTCCAGCACCTCGGGGCGACGGGCCACAATGACCACCCTGGCCCCTTCCTGGGCCATGCGCATGGCCGCGGACTTGCCGATGCCCTCGCTGCCGCCGGTGATGATGGCTACCTTGTCAGTAAGTCCCAGGTCCATGAAAGGCCTCCTTGTGGTATTTATGTCTGGTGCGGCGGGTATTATAGCATGGGGGCAGGGAGCAGACTCGATAGCGCAGATGTAAATACGGCACCGGAGGTGTAAATTGACTAATGAACAATCTGGCCCCTACAATTTGGCACAGGAGAGTGAGAAATGGAGTCTGGTGCTAAACTGGCCGCCAAGGAACGAGATAGCCTGGTGCAACGGCTAATCGAAAGTTACCGGAAGGAGCCAGATCGCCTTCGGGAAGCGTTGCCGGAGGTGGCAGATTACTTGGACAAGCTCCTGGCGCAGGCACCGCTGTTCAAAGATAGGGAGACCCCCTTTGGCCTTACCGACCGTGAGCGAGCCTTCCACCGAGAGTCTCTTGAAAAAGTTCTCAAATAGCTGCGCTCTTCCAGCATGACTCCTGAGGATGCGATTAAAGGGTTGGAACACGGAGCAACGCTACTGATTGATGACTTCTCGCCTGGATACCCGCCGCGCCAGGAGCTTCTGAAACTAGTGCGCAGGGCCACCGGCATTGTGCCGAGGAAAGAGGGCAAACCCGTGGAAAAAGTGCTAAGTGAGGGAGAGGCCAGCCGGGTGGTCTCGGTGGTGCGCGGCGTAGATCTACACCTTACCTGGGATTTGAAGCTGGTGAAGGTGAGCTTAGACCCGCGCCAGTGGCGGCTAAGGAGCCAGGCCCTTGGCTTTGCCGGTTTGGCGGCAGACAGAGCCGCTGATGTTGCCCAGCAGCACGACCGGTATCTGGTGGACGCTGTTGAGAATGGCTAGACGCATCTTGATAGACACTTCGGCCATCTTCGCCATTATTTCGTCAACGGACGACTTTCATCACCAGGCCAGAAATACCTACACAGACCTCTTGGACAGTGGTGAGGAACTTTACGCCACTTCATACATTCTGGTAGAGGCTTCGGCCCTCATCCATCGCCGGCTGGGTTTTGAACCCCTCCGAACGTTCATCCAGTCAATCCAGGGTGTTTGGAACATCCTTTGGATTGACCGTGGGATTCATGAGGAAGCCTGGAAGCGAATGGCGGAACGCGGTGGCAGTCGTCTCAGCTTTGTAGACTGGTCCGCCATCGTGGCTGCGGAAGATGCCCGGTTGACTATATTTGCCTTTGATGAGGATTTCTCCCAGGAGGGGCTGGTTACTATACCGGGACCCAGCGCAATGACGTAACTTCTACCTTGAGAACCTCCTGCGGCCGGTAGCGCCGAGGCATAGGGCCTACTCCTTATATGGTTATCCCCTCCGCCTGGGCCACAATGCCCATGTCCTTGTCGCCGCGGCCGCTGAGACACACCAGCACAATCTGCTCCGGCGACAGTGTGCGGGCCAACTGGCTGGCGTAGTAAACGGCGTGGGATGACTCCAAGGCCGGAATAATCCCCTCGGTGCGGCAGAGCAGGTGGAACCCCTCCAGGGCCTGGGAGTCGGTGACGGCCAGGTACTGGGCGCGGCCTGTGTCCTTCAGGTAGCTGTGCTCCGGCCCCACGCCGGGGTAGTCCAGCCCCGCCGAGATGCTGTGGGTGGGCATCACCTGGCCGTGCCGGTCTTGCAGAAGGTAGGACATGGCCCCGTGCAGCACCCCCGGGTGCCCGGCGGTCAGCGAGGCGGCATGATGGCCCGTTTCAACGCCTTCGCCGCCCGCCTCCACCCCCACCAGCTTCACCGATTCGTCCCCCAGGAACTGGTAAAAGGTGCCGATGGCGTTGCTGCCGCCGCCCACGCAGGCCACTACGTAGTTGGGCAGCCGGCCCTCGGCCTCCAGAAGCTGGGCGCGGGCCTCCCGGCCAATCACCGATTGGAAGTCCCGCACCAGCATGGGGTAGGGGTGCGGCCCCACCACGCTGCCAATGAGGTAGTGGGTGGTCTCCACGTTAGTCACCCAGTCGCGGATGGCCTCGTTGATGGCGTCCTTAAGAGTGCGGGTGCCCGACTCCACCGGAATGACTTCCGCCTCCAGCAGCTTCATGCGGAAGACGTTCAGCGACTGGCGCTGCACGTCCTCGGCGCCCATGTACACGATGCACTTGAGCCCCAGCATGGCGCACACCGTGGCAGTGGCCACGCCGTGCTGCCCCGCGCCGGTCTCGGCGATGATGCGGCCCTTGCCCATGCGCCGGGCCAGCAGCGCCTGCCCCAGAGCGTTGTTAATCTTGTGGGCGCCGGTGTGGGCCAAGTCTTCCCGCTTCAGGTAAATTTTGGCCCCGCCGCAGTGGCGGGACAAGTTGCGGGCATGGTACAGGGCCGTGGGCCGTCCGGCATAGGAATGCAGCAGGTGGGCCAGCTCTTGCTGAAAGGCGGCGTCGGCCCTGGCTTGGGCGTAGGCGGATTCCAGCTCCGCCAGCGCGGCCATGAGGGTCTCGGGCACGAACTTGCCGCCGTAGTCGCCAAAGCGGCCCCGGTCGTCGGGCAGGACTGGCCGAATGGTGGTGGTCATAAGCTCACCTCAATAACTTGGTGCAGTGCATGGCAAAGTGGCAAAGTATATGGAGTGCTGGGGACAAATCCCCCCTCACCCCCCTTTTGTAAAGGGGGAATGGAGGGATTTTTGAGCGTTGCGGATGAACTCCCTAATCTTCCGCGGGTCTTTTACTCCGCCGGTCTCCACGCCGCTGGACACATCTACGCCCCAGGGCTGCACCTGGGCCACCGCCTGGGCCACATTCTCCGGCGTCAACCCCCCGGCCAGCAAAAACTGGTGCCCGCGCTGCGCCAGGGCTGCGGCGATGCTCCAGTCAAAGCTCTGGCCGGTGCCGCCTTGCAACCCTTCTACCAGCCGGTCCAGGGTCACCAGGCACCCGGCCTGGCGGTACTGGTGCAGGCGGGTTTCCAGGTCTGAAATCCCCCCTGCCCCTCCTTTGAGAAAGGGGGGAACTATCCTGCCCCTCTTTGGTAAAGGGGGGTTGGGGGGGATTTCTGCCGCGCCAGAGACATTCCCAACGTGCACCACCTTCATCACTGGCACGACCACCTGCTGGCAGTATTCCACTGGCTCTGCCCCGCAGAGCTGGGCCAGGTCCAGGCCGCATTCCTGAATGGTGTGGTTCACTTCTTCCAGGGGCTGGCCGGCAAAGAGGCCCACCACCTGGGGAACCTTGCTGTCGGCCTGCTGCAACCCCTGGACCAGTATTTGGGCCGCTTCAATGCTCAGCCGCCGCCGGCGTTGGGGCACAAACACCAGCCCGATGTAATCAGCCCCCGCCTGGGCGGCCGCCAGGGCATCCTCCAGCCGTTGGATGCCGCAGATTTTGACTTTGGGCATCAGTCCCCCACCGGGGCGGTGCAACCCGACAGCTCCCGCACTTTTTGGGCCGTGTCCGCGGCGGTGACAATGGCCTCCCCCACCAGCACGGCGCTGACTCCCAGCCGCCGCAGCCGCCGCAAGTCCTCTGGAGTGCTGATGCCGCTTTCACTGACCAGCACCTTGTCCTGGGGCACCAGGGCCGCCAGCTTTTCCGTCACTGCCAGGTCGGTGACGAAGGTATGCAAGTCCCGGTTGTTAATGCCAATGACCCTGGCTCCAGCTTGCAGGGCCATGCCCACGTCGCTGGGGTTGTGGACTTCCACCAGGCACTCCATGCCCAGCTCTCTGGTCAGGGCTAGTAGATAGTCCATCTGGCTTTGTTCCAGGATGTCGGCGATGAGCAGCAGGGCATCGGCGCCGATGGCGCGGGCTTCGTACACCTGGTACGGGTCAAAGATGAAATCTTTGCGCAGCACCGGGGCGCGGCCTGAAGCCCCGGCCCGTTTAATCTGGACGATATGTTCCGGCTCACCCTGGAAACGCGGGTCGGTGAGCACTGAAATGGCCGCAGCCCCGTTGCTGGCGTAGGTGCGGGCCAGCCGCACCGGGTCAAAGTCCGGGCAGAGCAGGCCGCGGGAGGGCGAGGCCTTCTTGACCTCAGCGATGAGGCGTATTTGACGGCCCCGGAGGGCGGCGGCAAAGTCCAGGGGCGCAGGCTGGCCGGCGATGCGTTCCTGCAGTTGGTCCAGGGAGACCTGCCTCTTCTGCTGGGCCAATTCCTGCCGTTTCTGGGCAACTATTTTGTCTAGAATGCTGGGCATGGGCGTCACTTCCCCACGGCGGCGGCAAAGGCGGCCACCAGCGCATCCCGTCCTGCGGGGGTATCCCCCGTGGCGCTGAATACCGTGGTCCCGGCTTCTTCACCCCAGGACATGACGTATTTCACCTTGTAAAGGGGTCGGCCATCCGGCGTGAAATCTCCAGTCTTGAGCTTACTGACGTAGGTGAACCAAACCAGAGTGCCCTCTTTCCCAGCCTGGCGCTCCTCAATTATGTCATAAGTCTGGTGATACTCATCTGTCTGGGCGTAGGCTACTATGTGACCGGCAGTCCAGTTGGGGGGATAGTTCAGCCCAGGCGTTATGCCAGTAGCCCGTAGCTCCAGCCGGACTTCCCGCTGGCCGGGCCTGTCCTGAACGCTGTATTGAACCCAGTAGTTCCTTGGGCCGTAGGCGCCGGTCCGTGAGGGGTCGTTGATGTTCAAGCCAGCCACCTGGTTGGGCATTGCCTGGAATGCTTTCTTGATGGCGTCGTCAGTGCTGGGCAACTTTAGCCCTTGCAGGCTGCCCGGCGGGGCCTTGGCTTGGAGCTTCTGCAGGGAAGGGGGAGCAGGCGTGGCTACCTGCCAACCCCCGTACTCGGCATCGGCGGGGTAGGGTGTGGTGGAAACCGCTACCGGCTTACCCTTGGCTGCTCCCGCGAAGGCTTCCAGCATCAGGTCTGCGTCCTCCTGAGAGTCCGCCAGGATGGTGAATATCCAGTTGCCCTTCTCGCTGCCCCACAGGACTCCTTGAACGATGGCGAACAGGTTGGGATCATTGAGGGAGTAGGATTTAATGGTAAAGCGAACCCAGCCCAGGCTGTCATCACGGCCTGAAGATAGCACTTCCAGGGTTTCCCCAAGTTCCAGGTCTTCGTCCTGCACCTTCTGTTTCTTGACTATGTCGGCAATCCATTGGCCTGCGGTCCATTCTCCAGTTCGGGCGCTCACATCTCCCGTTACCTGTGGGTTCTCCAGGTAGTGGGTCAGGTAATAAACGTTGCGGGCCGCTATGTGCAGCGGGTAGCCGTAAGGCCCCTTCTCGCCATAGGTGGCCTGGTGGTATGGATCGTTAGTGGAAGCGGAAGACGGCGTGTAATAGTTGTGAAACGTCTTGCCGGAAATCTTGACCGGAAGTTTCTGAAAGGCGGCAAAAACGGTCTCGCTGGTATCGGGCAGTTGCAGGCCCGACAGCCCGCCCGGCGCTTTGCCTTTGGCCAGGGTGTTGAACTCTGCGCTCTCACTGGAGTCTCCGCCAGAGGATGCAGGTGCAGCAGTGGGCGGGTTCACCCTGGGCTGGCCGGGATTGGCTGGGCCGCAAGCCAGGGCAATGGTGAGCATCACGACTGCCCGGGCGGACAGTAGTGAAGGCCCAATGTATAGGCGTGTCCGGTTCATTCTTTCCTCCCTCTGGCAGCGGCGACTGCGCTGGATAAAGTCGGGCATCAGGGAAGCTGGGGCGCGCCGTTCACAAATGGCTTCAGGGCGGCGTAGATGGCGAAGTTGCAGGGAGTGGCCACTTCTTGTTCTCTCCCCATGCGCACCACCGTGCCATTGAGGGATTCTAGTTCCATGCGGCGGCCCGCGGCCAGGTCGTTGGCCATGGAGGGACGCACCCCAGGGGGCAAATTGGCGCAAAAGCCAATCCACCGCTCCACGGCATCCTCTGGTACACCCACCTTCTTGGCCCGCGCTACTGCATACACTTCTTGCAGGGTTTGGCGGAACAGGCTCTTGGTCTCCGGGCAGGCCAGAATTGGCCCGATGGGCAGGCGCGTCAGTGAAGAGACCCCGCTGTTGCCGCAGATGCCCAGGAATTTTTCCCACAGGGCTAACTGAATATCCGGGGAATGGACCCCTTCAATGCCCGCTTTTTGGAAGGTTTGCAGCAGACGTTCCACCCGTGGGCTGGTCTTGCGGTCCCACTCGCCCACCATTATCCTGGCCAGCCCGGTGGAGCGGTGGGCGATGACTCCGGGCGCTTCTACCCCAGCAAAGATGTTGGCCACGCCGCACATCACCTGTCCGGCGTTCAGGGTGCGGCTGATGCGCTCCCCATTGTCAATTCCATTCTGCACTGAGAACACCACCGTATCCGGCGCCACAATGGGGCGAATTACCTGGGCCGCGGTCTCGGTATCGTAGGTCTTGACGCAAAACAGCACCAGGTCCACCGGCTCCATCCCTGTGGGGTTGCTGGTGGCCTGCACTGGAATGGTAAAGTCGCCCGCCGACCGGGACTTGATGGTCAGGCCGCTGGTTTGCATGGCGTTCAGGTGCGCCCCGCGGGCAACAAAGGTCACGTCGTTACCAGCGCGAGCCAGCAGTCCGCCAAAAAAGCCGCCGGTACCCCCGGCCCCCATTATGGCAATGCGCATAAGTCCTCCCCCTGGTTTCTGGCGTCACTTTAGAAATTGCCACCCCTCTAAGAGGGTGTGTGACAATTCCCGCTGGTGGTGAGTCCCGACGTATCGGCATCCCGACCAGGTCGGGGCTTGTCGAACCATGAGCGGGCTAAAAGCTACTCATCCTTCGACAAGCTCAGGATGAGCGGGCTGGGTAGACGGCATTTCTCACACAGGCTCTAACACCAGGGACTCCAGTCACAGCTTATTTCATGGTAGCCTGACTTCCTCAGCTTTCACCAGGCTGGTCAGGGAACCCAGCAAGAACTCCCGGCCACCCTGGATTTCCAAGAGCACCGGCCTGCCTTCGGCGGAAAAGTGGGCGATAACCCCGTTGGACTCTTCGGCATAATCAAAGGGTTCTTCAGATAGCCAAACCCAAAGAATATCCACTTCGGGGTCATATTTAAGTCTCATATCTCGCGCGCCTTCCAGGGTACAAAGGCACTACAGTAATCTCCCCGTTTTCTTCGTACACCACCCGCAAAAAGTGGTCTGTGTCCAGAATAATTTGTGCAACAAACCTTCCTCCGTATCCAGGAAAAACCTCGCGAGGAGATTCCACAGCGCTAATCACCGTATCTTCGTACACCGCCCACCCCTGCCGCTGCATCATATCCAATTTCGCCAAAGCGTGCCGGGTGAAACGTATAGGTTTCAGGCCAACTCCTTGCCCAGCCGCTGGCTCAACGCCGCCAGGGCCTCCAGCGTCGCAAGGGCTGCCCCTTTATCAATAGTCCTGGCAGCCAGGTCAATGCCCTGGCGCAGGGTGCCGACTTTATCCCCCGCCAGCAACACTGCCCCGCTGTTCAGCAGCACCACGTTGCGAATTGGGCCTTGCTTGCCTTGGAACAACCGGCGCATGGTGGCGGCGTTTTCTTCTTTACTGCCTCCCCGGATGTCCTGGCTGGTGGCGCGGGGCAGGCCCGTGCTTTGCAGGGCAACGCTCCAGGGCTGCACTTGGCCGTCTTTTACCTCCCAGCCGGAGTTGCCGCCTGCCAGGGTCAGCTCGTCGGAGCCGTCTTCGCTGTGCACCACCAGGGCGTGGCGGACGCCCAGCAGCCGCAGCACCTCGGCCATGGGCTGGGCCAGGTGCGGGTAGGCAACGCCCAAAAGCTGGTGCTGGGCGCGGGCCGGGTTGGTCAATGGCCCCAGGATGTTGAACACTGTGCGGATGCCAATCTCCCGGCGCACCGGCGCAGCATAGCGCATGGCGGGGTGGAACACCGGCGCAAACATGAATCCCATGCCGGTTTCGGCGATGCACCGTTCCACGCCCGCCGGGGGCAGGTCAATTTTTACTCCCAGGGCCTCCAGGACGTCGGCGCTGCCGCAGGAGCCGGAGGCGGCGCGGTTGCCGTGCTTGGCGACTTTAAGCCCGGCCGCCGCTGCCACAAAAGCCGCCGCGGTGGAGATGTTAAAGCTGTTCTTGCCGTCGCCGCCGGTGCCGCAGGTGTCCGCCAGGGGGCCGGGCACGTTCACCGGCAGGGCCTTCTCCCGCATCACGGCAGCCATGCCCGCAATTTCCTGGGGAGTCTCGCCCTTGAGGTGCAGAGCGGTAAGAAAAGCCCCCAACTGGGCAGGCGTAGCCTGACCTTCCATGATTTCCCGCATCACCGTGGCGGCCTCTTCCTGAGTTAACGAACGCTTTGAAACTGCTGCGGCTATGGCTTTCCGGATCATTGTGCTGGCTCCATATCTGACACCGAAGGATTTGGAGATCATTATGTAGGCTACTGCGGGATGTTGTAAACAGATATGAAAGTCAGGGGCTTATAAGGGCTCTGGCCCTGTTTATGATTGGAGTTGACTATGCGTATAGCTCTGGGCAGTGACCAGCAGACCAGTTTGACCGGTCACATCCAAAGGTATCTGGAAGGCAAGGGACACCAGCTGGCGCTGGCAGGCGCGCTGCGGCCAGATGATGAAAAGCTTTGGCCTCACGTGGGTTTCGCTGTGGCGCAACTGGTGGTGAGCGGCAGATGCGATACTGGCATCGCCTTGTGTTGGACGGGCACAGGGGTCTGCCTGGCGGCAAACAAGGCGGCAGGAGCGCGGGCCGCCTTGTGTAGCGACGCCGCTACGGCCCGGGGCGCCCGGCTGTGGGACGACGCCAATATTTTAGCCTTGAGCTTGCGGGCTACATCCCCGGCGATGGCCGAAGAGATACTGGAGGCGTGGCTGGCTCCCCTGGACACGTCCCAGCGGGACGCCGAGGACCTGCGGGGCCTGGCAATGCTGGCGGACTTGGAAGCCCGCTTTTTGCGGGAGCGCTTACCTTAACCCACGGTTGATTCATTCTCGGTGAGGGTAGGGCCAGACCGGAGCCTGCCTGAGCCAACCGAAGGGTGTCTGCCCCGTGTCAGGGATTAGGCCTTGGGCGCACACGCAGGTGCGCCCCTACGGATATGCTGAAAATGAATCAACTTTTCAGTCGCTCCGGAAAGCGGGCAGCACTTCCTGAACGCAGCGCTCCAGTTGCTCTTCAAGCCTGGGGGAGACAAAGCGCAGCACCGGCATGGTGCAACCGGCGTCCAGGTAG
Source organism: SAR202 cluster bacterium (assembly GCA_016872385.1). Classification (GTDB taxonomy): domain Bacteria; phylum Chloroflexota; class Dehalococcoidia; order Lucifugimonadales; family UBA3495; genus SHYG01. The sequence continues at coordinate 10,836 of VGZV01000018.1, forward strand.
GCTTGAATCTTCTGGACTACTGCTTCCGGGGAGCCGTAAGCCAGCCACAGGTCGGCCCGCTCTTCGGTGATGGTCCCGGCCCCATAGTACATCTGGAGGAACTCGGCGGCCTCCCGGTAGGCCTGGCGACGGTCCGGGTTGATATTCACCAGCATGTGCAGGCAGGACTCCAGCTTGCTGGCGTCGCGGCCTTCTTCCGCAGCGTAATTCCGGATAGTATCGAACCGGCGGCGGAACTCGTCCACGGGGGTAGCATCGGTCTGCCAGCCATCGGCATAGCGGCCCACCCGGCGCAGGATGCGGTCCACGGTGGCTGCGTCGGCCTGTCCTGGCTTGGGGTTGGCGGCAATGTAAATAGGCATGGGCTGCTGCACCGGCTTGGGCAAAAGCTCTACGTTCTCAAATTGGTAGAACTTTCCCTGGTGGGTCACCCGGTCTTCGCTCCACAGCCGCCTCAAGATGGTGATTCCCTCGATTACCCGCCCCACCCGCTCGCGGGAGGCGACCCCCATGGCCGCCAGCTCAGTGGCGAAGGCCGGACCAAAACTTTCCGACCCGCCATTGCACACCGACAGTATGGTGCGTCCCCCGGAAAGCACGTCCAGGCTGGCCCACTGCAGGGCCAGGAGGATGGGATGGCGCAGAGGGAAACTGGCCATGCAGATGGTGCCCAGGCGGACCTGCCGGGTGTGGGCGGCAATGGCCGACAGGGTTACTATGGATTCCACCCGGGGTTTGGAGAGTATGTTGTCACCAACCCAAACGCCGTGAAAGTAGCCTGATTCCTCCGCTGTCTTGGCCGCTTTAATCAGGTCGTCCATGGTGGCCCAATTGAACAGCACGGCGCGGTTGGAAAGGCTGATGCCAAATTTTGCCTTCATGGGATGGCTCATGTTTTGCCTCTGGGCTGCAAGTTAGCTTAGCAGGGACACGATGGTGTGGACCATCACCTTGGCCACGTTTACCGCATGGGATATGGGTACAAAATCCACGCCCAGGGGAAACACTCCGCCGCCCACGCCATACATCACCGACGGCACCCCGGCGGCACACGGCCCGCCCGCGTCAAAGGTGCCCTGGCCGTAAAAGGTTTGGGGTGCCTTTCCAAGCATCTGTTGGTGAGCCGCCCTCATCGCCGTTACGCCGGGATGGGCAGGGTCCACCAGGGCGGGCAGCATATACTCACCCCGTTCCACCGTCACCTGGTACGGGCGCAGTTCGCCGATGGCCTTTGCCATGTCTGCTGCCGCTTGCTCTGGGTCGTCACCGGGGAGAAGGCGCCGGTCAACGCGGATGCGGGCAACCTCCGGGAGGGTGTGCGGCGCCATCGGCTCGAAGGTCAGTTGGTAGGCCAGGGCATGACGTTTTCCCAGCAAGGGATGTTCGCCCTCCAGCGGAACATTCCGGAGCCGGTTCAGCACCTGGTTGGCTCCTTCAATGGCGCTAAGACCCTGGCTGGGCGCACTTGAGTGGGTCGCCTTGCCCCGCACGGTGACGTTGACATCTACCCGTCCCCGGTTGCCCAGGGAGATGGCTTGGTTGGTGCGGGTCAGCAGGATGCCAAAGTCCGGCTTGGCAGGGAGGGCCTTGAGAATCTCCGTTGAACAGCGGTGGCTGCTGCGGCCCTCATTGTTGATGGCAAAGTACAGGGTGCCGCGGAGGGGCACGACCTGCTCAGTCAGCAGCTTGAGCACTGTCAGCATAATGGCCTGGTGGGACTTATTCTGCCCTGCGCCCTGGCCAAAAGCACAGGGTTCGTCGTAGCCCCACGGGGCGGCTGTCCCAACCTTTCCGGAGAACGGTTCTTCCATCAGGTTGTGGTGCTGGGTTGGCGTATAGACCATCACCAAAAGGGTCGCGCCTGAGGAGCCATCCCCCAGCCTTACCACCAGCTGGTTGCGGGGCACGTCGGTTATGTGGTTAATGCCCAGCGCCTGTATCTTGGGCCGCAACACCCGTTGCACATAGTGCACCAGCTTGGGGTCGTCGGGCTCCATAAATATTTCTGGCCCCAGGGGGACCTGGGTGGGGATCTGGCACAATTCAGCCAGGGTAGCCAGCAAATAGCGCTGGTCCAGGCAGTCCAGAAGTTTGGGAATCGTGCTCCGCTCCGGCAACATCAACCTCCAATCACGCCGGGTGTGCGCATAGTCCTTGCCTGGGTATTAACCCCACGCAGACAGTGATAAAGTTGGCCTGCGGACACCCGCTAAATACCAGTCTGGATATCACGCCGGTTGGCCTTGCCCCAAAAGTATGGATTTCGATAGTCAGTAACGTTTTGCATACAATGATTGTCACCCTGAGTCCTTCGGCTGAAGGACGAAGGGGCTAAAATGCCAGGATTTTAGATTCTTCGCTTCACGCAGAATGACATTCTGGGCAAAGCCACGCCGGTTCAAGATTCCGGCCAGGCTCCAGTAGGTGCGGCTTACTTTACCTGCTCCCGCAGAAAGAACACAAAGTCCATATCCCCTGGCGAATGGCCCAAAGACTCCAGCATCAGGCCCGCCTCTGCCCGGTGGTGTGCGCTGTGGTTGGTCAGGTGGCTGACCAGTTGCCAGGAAGGCCAGTGGTATTCCCGCTTCTCCCGGGGGTTGAAGGCCGATACTTGGGAATCCAGCTGCCGCTCGGTCACGCCCTTGGCGTAGGCCTGCATGGCGGCGTGGGACTGGTCAAACCAGTTCCGCAGCTCCGGGAAAGGCATATTGTCATCTGGATCGGCGGTTCGCTCCGGCTTCCCGTTCAGCACCGAGAGCCACCAGAATTGCACCCGCACTGTGTGCAGCAGCGTGGAACGCACGCTGTGGTGGCTGCCCATCAGCTGGCGGCCCAGTTCTTCCTCGCTAAGCTGGGCTGCGGCGGCCAGCACCTTCGCATTGGCCCACTGGTTGTATGCAATCAGCGACTTGGCATGTTCTGCCCAAGACATGGCGGCCTCCCGTACTAAGCGGTGACTTTCCTGGCCCCGGTCGTCTGCTTGGAGGCCGCTTCCACTTTGGCAATGAACTCCAGCAGCTTGGCCGCATAGAAGGTGGCCTTCATATGGTAGCGGTTGGTGGCGGCGATGCCGGGGAAGGTGTGGTCGTGCTGGCCCACCACGTCCCACTCGGCATGGGTCCAGGCCGAAGGGTGCATCTCCGTGTGAGGCAGCAGGCGCTTCACATTTTCCGCCGCCGACACGTGGTGCACCTCGTCAGGCGTGTTGCCCTCAAAGGCAAAGACTGGGCACCGGACAGCCCTTACTTGCTCCTCGGTCATGTCGCCCACCGGGTTGGGCCGGGAGAACTGCGCCTGCCACTTTCGCATGGCCGCGAGAAACTCTTGGATGCTCATGGACATTAGCCGCTCCCGGTTGGAAGGGTTGTCCTTGATGCGCTGGGCAAAGAACTCGGTCTGGGCCACTGCGGCCATACCGCCGCGCTCCGCTGCATCAATAAACTGGCCGTAGTATATGGGTGACATTGCCTTGGCGCTGTTGGGACCACCGCTGACCTCCCACATGAATACGCCTTTAATCAACTCGGGATGGCGGTAGGCCAGGGTAAGGGAGGTGCGGGAACCAGCGGAGCCTCCGGCGGCGTAAGCGGGCACCGCGCCAATGTGCTTGAGCAGCCCGGCCATCTCCTCAGCCCAGATATGCTGCTCCGAAAGTTCCCCGCCAATTACAATATCGGAGCGCCCGCAGTTGCGCCGGTCATGGAGAATAACCCGGCAGTGGGGGGAGAGCAGCGCCGCCATAGGCCGCAGTCCATTGGTGTCCACCCTGCCGCCCGGTGTCAGGATGACCGCTGGGCCGGAGCCGTACACTTCATAATACAGGTTGACCCCCTGGATATTGGCGTAAGGCATGAGGCCCTCCTTTGCGTTGCGCACAGACCGCGCCGGCTTTCGAGTCTGATGGAGTGTAGCAGGCCTGCTCCAGGGCAGCAACCGGGGTTGTGCAGCCGGCAAGGTTTAGGCCCAGGGCAATGGCATATGGCTGATTTTATTTTACAGGGAAACCGCGCCCAACAAGGAGGGGCGAGGCATTCCCCGCCCCTGCAAGCGACATAATGGTTGACCTGTAATTACCTTGCCTGCCGCCCCAGGGCTGGCTATCTGGCCGGCCGTAGCTCTACCGCGGCGCCAGCCCACGGAGACCGCTTGCTCCAGCTCATGGTCACTGACGGGTCAAAGTCCTGCCGGAATTCCGGCTGAAGACACAAGGTGTTGCAAGCAGCTTCTCCGGTGAGCGTGTATCCGGTTTCCGCTGACAGCGGCAGAGCGGTCTGGGACATGACAAACCCTCCCACAGTGGCGCTGCCGGTATTGGCATGGGGGGTCAGGGCGACGCTGCCCGCAGTAGCGGGGCCGCCGGCCTGGGAGGAGTCATTCAGTGCCGCCTGGGCCACGGCACCCGCTCCGTTGAGCCCGGAAGCGTTTACGTTGCTGTATTCCACCAGCGACCAGAGCAACACAGTGGCCTTGGGCGATGTGATAGTTACTTTGCCGGTCCGGTTAATATGCTCCATGGACCGGAACAAGGTTAGCCTGATATTGCCCGGCATGGTGGCGCCAATGGGCGCCCAGGCGCGTCCAACCGGACCCTGCACCTCCGGCGGGCCGGCAGAGCCGTCCGTCTGGGCTACCCAGAGCAGAGCTAGGCTTTTCCCAGTGATAGTAACCTGGGCGGTATCCATAGTGGTGCCAGGGGCCGCGTTATTGTCCAGCAGAGTTGGAGTAATGCTGGCCTGCGGTGTGGTAGCGGCTGGTCTGAGTTCTGCGGCAATTACAAGCCAATGGGAGTTGTTGGTCCATCTCATATCCGCCAGCGCTGAGAAATTGTTCTTGAATTCCGCCTGCACACATATGGTTCCGCAAGGCGCAAATCTGATGTCTGGCTCTGGCATTGGTGTGAAATTATAGCCAGCGCCGGGTCCAGTCCAGGGCAGACCATTCCTAGATATGGCAAATCCCGCGGCCACGGCGCTGTTGGGTAGTGAGGACTGGTTCAACAACACGTTGCCGGAAGTGCTCATTCCGGTGCCTTCTTCCAGCCAGTTATTGCTTTTTGATTGCGTGATGGCCCGCGTTCCGTTGATTCCTCCCGTATCTACATTACTATATTCCACCAGAGACCATACCATTCCACCGGGGTCTCCAGTGGCAATGGTAATTGGGCCAGTGGTTGGGGCCATCGCCAGGGACCTAAACAGAGTAAACCGGCGGTCGCCGGGAGTGGTGCTGCTTACTTCGGTCCAAGTGCGTTTGGGGTCAGACAAAACTGGCGTTCCACTTCTGCCGTTATCCTGGGACACCCAAAGCAGGGCCAGGTTGCGCGCCCCAATGGTGACGGAATCGGTGACGCCCTGGGTAGTGAGACTCCTCCCGGTGATTAAATGATTAGCGGTAATGGTGGTGGCCGTCGCCGCGGCCAAGTCCTCTGGCATCAGTGCATCTATTGGCTTGCCAAGTATGTTGGCCGAAGCTTGGCGGCTCAATGTATCGGCAGGGGGCATTTGTGCTGCAATGGCGCTGGATGTGGTTGCCGCCACCGCCAGCAAAAGTAGGGTTAACAACCTGGCTAAATTGGACAATTTCATCACCTCGACCCTCCCAGAAAAATTAAATGGCCGGCTTCTTACTAAGCAGCGCACTAGCGCCTAATCACCCACATCTCAACTCAGATAGGTTGGGGAATGCTTCCTCTCCCTTGCGGAATAAAATTGAGGTGATGAGTGAAGAGGGCCATTTCTATCAGCTTTCAGCGCCCAGCTCAGCAGGGCTCCTATTTTGTAACCTCCAAGTACAAGCTTCTTCTATTGCATCAGGTCGCTATCCTGCGAATGCAGTCTTATGTCTCCCAGATTTATACTACCCATTGATGAATTATTGCTGTATTACGGTCATATTGTGACGTTATCCTCAATGGGGAATACGGCCAGGACAGCCAGGCGGTTCTCTAGCGGTCCCCGCTAACTAGCCGCCAAATCTTTCAGGGGGTACAATCTTGCCGGAACAGTCCCGGAAGAATTGTCCTCAAATCATCGTGGTATTCCAAGCTCTGTGAGGTGTTTATGCGGCTGGAACCCATTAACCTCCACGACTACGAAGCCCGGGCCAAAGAATTGCTGCCTTACAACGTCTGGAATGAAGTTGAGTCCGGGGCTATGGATGAGGTGACCACGCGCCGGAACCGCACTGCCCTGGAAGCGCTGGTGCTGAAACCCCGCCTGCTGCGAGACGTGCAGCATCGCGACCTGTCCACTACCATCCTGGGCACGCCTGTGAGCATGCCCGTCTTTGTTTGCCCGGCCGGGGGGCATAAAATTGCCCACACCGATGGCGAGAAAGCCACCGCCCAGGGCGCAGGAATGTCCGGCACAATCATGGTCCTGAGCACCGGCACCAACTACAGCATTGAGGAGGTGGCTGAGGTTGCCACTGGCCCGGTCTGGCTTCAGCTTAACCACCGGAGCAAAGACTTGAGCCAGATGCTGGTGCGCCGCGCCGAAGAAGCGGGCTTCAAGGCGGTGTGCCTCACCGTGGATAGCCCGGTGCCCGTGCCCCAGGAGCGCAGCATCCGCAACCGCTACGACCACCCCTTTGAGCGGGCCAACTTCCGGGGCATGAACGTAAAGACGGGCGCCACGGTCAGCGCCACCGGCGACCCCTTTGCCTGGCGGCCCGACGCAGCGCGCTTGACCTGGGAGGAAATTGACTGGCTGCGCTCTATTACGCCCCTGCCTTTAGTGCTCAAGGGCATCCGCGGGCCGGAAGATGCCCTGCTGGCGGTGGAGCACGGCGTGAACGGCGTCCTGGTTTCCAACCACGGCGGACGGCAGGTGGACATGACCCTCAGCTCCATCGAGTCGCTGCCGGAGATTGTGGAAACGGTCAATGGGCGGCTGGAGCTTTACCTGGACTCGGGCATCCGCCGGGGCAGCGACGTGCTGAAGGCCCTGGCCCTTGGTGTGCGGGCCGTGGGCATTGGCCGCCCGCTGTTCTGGGGCCTGGCGGTGGGTGGGGCGGAAGGTGTTCACGGCATTCTGGAAATTCTGCGAAAAGAACTGGACCGGGCCATGGCCTTTTGCGGCCAGACTTCTGTGCAGCACCTGGAGCGAGGCATTGTGGGCATCCCCCGCACCTGGGGCCTGGGGGAATATGATTTCTGAAGGGTGAAAACCTCTGGAGGATGTCCAATTCAGGTAGGGGCGGGTTTCAAACCCGTCCCTACCCTGTCGAGGGATGTGCCCAGCCTTTAGGCCGGTGCAATGGTTTAGATATTTGCTCAATGCGGAGAACTGATAACCCCTGGGGTAAAACTGAACAAGGTTGACATTAGGGGGGGACACCCTCAACATATTTCTACGCGCGTGCATTCGTCCATGCAGGCAATCCGACTACGAGGCGAGTCTCGTCTGCTTTGCTGAAGATAACCAGTCTCCCAGCCCTGGCCGTCCTGCAAAACAGGGACTTTCGCATTCTGTGGGCCACCAGAGCGGTCCACGAAGTGTCCCGGCGCATGGAACTGTTGGTGCTGGGGTATCTCATCCTTCACCTTACCCATTCACCGTTCCAGGTTGGGCTAATTGCCGGATTCCTAAACGCGCCACGACCCGTACTGTCGCTATTTGGCGGGGTCATCGCCGACCGGCTAGACCGGCGTCTGGTGATGATTGGCGTTCACTGTGTCTACGCGGTGACCGCCGCCGCCCTCCTGGTCCTGCTCGTTTTCGACTGGGCGCAACCCTGGCAGGTCTTCATCGCAGTCTTTATCCAAGGCTCGGCCAAAGTATTAGATGATCCTTCGCGGCGCACGGCAATCTTTGACCTGGCGGGTCAAGGGCGGATTGCCAGCGCCATGTCCCTGGACACCATCAGTAACAACGGGGGCAAGATTGTGGGACCGCTGGCGGGCGGGTTCCTGCTGGCCAGTATTAGCTTCACCGGCGCTTACGCAGTTCTGGTGGTGTTGGACATTGCCTCCCTCCTGTTAATGGTTCGACTCCGATTGCCGCGCCGAGTACAGGGTATTCCCCTGGACACCACAGTCTGGCAGAGCCTGCGGGAAGGGATAAGGCATTCGCTAGCAAACCGGATGGTGCTGGGCGTGCTCTGCATCTCGCTGGTGGTTAACGCCCTGGTATTCCCCATTCAGTATTTCATCCCGGTCATCGCCAATGACCTATTGAAAGTGGGGCCTATCCTAGGAGGGTTGCTGGGTGCGGCAGAAGGCATCGGCACCTTGGCCGGAGCCTCGATGATCGCAGTGAGGAAGAATATCCAATACCACGGACGGCTGTTTGTGATGGGCGCCCTGGTGGTGGCAGTGGCGGTGACTCTGGTGGCCTGGTCGCCCTGGTTCGCGGTCTCCTTTGGCTTGTTGCTTCTGGGTGGCATGGCGCAGGCCGGATTCAGCACCATGCAAAGCACAATCCTGTTGCTGGCGTCGCCGCCAGAAATCAGGGGACGGACCTTGGGGGCATTGGGCACGGTCAACGGCCTGGGCCATCTTGTCGGCGGGTCGGAGATCGGGGCAGTTGCCAGCGCCCTAGGCATCGGTGCGGCCATTGGTCTGAATGCCGGGGCCGGACTGCTCTTAATCTTGCCGGTGATTTTGGCGACCCCCCTGGTGTGGCGTCCGGTGGAACCTGCCTCCGAACCCGCAAGCCCCAGGGAAACGGCGCTGCCGCCCAAGACGTGAGCCACCCCTAGTAGGGATGTGGTCGCGTTGTCCCAGCATCTCCCACCGCTGGTGGGTACAAGCGCCTGAATCAGGGGCTTTTAGTCCTACCCTCATGTTGGTGGCCAGTGCCAGGAAGGATGAATGGTCGTAGGGGCACGGCATACGGCGCCGCTCCTTGGTCACAACACGTCTGGACACTCCCCTAGTCAATGTCCAGAAGTTATCCATGTTTGGACCCGATAGCTACAACCCCACCACCCGCACCCGGTGGTTGTGGGTGTCGGCAATATACAGGTTGCCATCCAGCCCAATGCCGCAGCCGTGGGGCCGGGCCAGTCCTGCCTGCACTGCCGGGCCGCCGTCGCCGCCGCTGCCCGCCTGGCCCCCGGCAATGGTGGTGACCATGCCGGTGCGGGCGTCAATGCGTCGCACGGCGTTGTTCTCCGTGTCCACCACAATAACGTTGTTCTGTGCGTCGCAGCGCATGGCCTTGGGCGCGCCCCAGGCAGCCGCCAGCGCCGGGCCGCCGTCGCCGGAGTAGCCCCGCGCGGCATCGGCCCCCGCAATGGTGGTCAGCTTGCCGGTGCGGGCGTCCACCTTGCGCACGCCGTTGCCCTCCCGCTCGCAGATGTAGGTGTTGCCCAGCTTGTCCATGCACACCGCCCGCGGCCCCATCAGGCTGGCTTCCGTGGCCTTCTTGCCATCGCCTGCGCGAGACTTGTCGCCAGTGCCCGCAAAGGTGGTGATGATGCCGGTGCGCAGGTCCACCCGGCGGATGCGCTGGTCCTGGATATCGGCGATGAGCAGCCCGCCCTGGCCGTCCAGCCACACGTCGTTGGGCTCCCGCATCTGGGCCTGATTGCCCGGCCCGCCGTCGCCGGAGTAGCCCAACTTCCCGGTGCCCGCCACGGTGCTGGCGATGCCCGTCCGGCCGTCAATCTTCCGCACCACGCAGTTCTTGCGCTCCGCCACGTAAATGTCCCCGTTGGCGTCCACGGTCAGGGCGTAGGGCATATTGAAAGTGGCGCGCAGGGCCGGGCCGCCGTCGCCGGTGTAGCCCGCTTCGCCAGTGCCCGCCACGGTGGTGATGACGCCGTTGCGGGCGTCCATGCGGCGGATGCGGTGGTCCTGGCCCATGCAGACAAACATATTGCCCTGGCGGTCAAAGGCGCACATATAGGGGTCGGCGCAGGCGGCTTGCAAGGCGGGGCCGCCATCGCCCGAGTATTCCTCGTGGCCGTTGCCCAGCACGGTCTGGATGATTCCCCTGGCGACGGCGGCAGCAGGCATGGCGCAACTCCTTGGATGCAGGTTGGATAAAGGGTATTGTAGAATGCCCTAGCTGGCAAGATGGTTAGATGGGGACAACAGGGTTAATTCATTCGGGCCGAAGGTAGGGGGCAGACCGGAGCCTGACTTGAGCCAACCGAAGGGTGTCTGCCCATGGGCCAAGGGTTCTGCCCAGGACGCACACGCAGGTGTGCCCCTACGGATGTGTCGAGAAAGAAACAACCTTGCTATAGACAAGTCCAGGCATCCGCCATCAGGCGCTCCCCTGGTGAATAGGGGGTGGGCGTACAGCAAATCACTGATAAGGAGGCCATCCCATGACTATTGAAGCTGCGGGGATTTCCCACATGGGCATCTGCGTGCGAGACCTGGAAAAGTCGCTGAAGTTCTACCGGGATATTCTGGGCATGAAAGTCACCCGCCAGGAGACCCAGGACATGCAGCGGCACTTTGGCGACCGCCAGGCCCAGGTCTATCAAAAGCGCCGCCAGACCCGGCAGGCGGCCCACCTGCACTGGGGCGGCACCAACACTTACCTGGTGTTGAGCAGCCACCCCGACGCGCCGGTGGAGGGCCAGGCCCCCAAGCTGGACCAGGTGGGCATTCACCACATCTGCTTTACGGTGAAGGACCCCACCAGCCTGGCCAAGCACTTGATTGCCAACGGGGTAAAGCTGGCAGGCTCGCTGGAGAGCTACACCAACGCCCAGGGCAAGGTGCGGGTGTTCTACTGCTTTGACCCAGATGGTATCCTGGTGCAGTTTGACGACGGCACCGCCACAGGGTAGCCGGTAATTGGCCGAGGAATTGTCATATTATTCACGAATGCGTCACCCATAAAGACGCGCGCGGGCATCATATTTATGCCGGAGTATGAGGATGAGGTGCGTTCCATGACCAACGAGTTTTGGAGGTTTATCAAGCCCCTGTGGCTGGCCAGCCTGATGGCAGTATTGGTGTTGCTGTGGAACACCCAGGACAGGCCTGGCGGCGGGCAGAAGTATAGCTGGGCCGGACAGAGCGGGTAATGTGGGAATTTCAACATCCCTCGCTTTGGACTCCAAGGGCAGACCGGTAGTCAGCTACTACGAGAGCCAACAACAAGACTTGAAGCTGCTCCATTGTGGCACCCCAGATTGCAACGATGGAACTCCAGTTCGTGCCGCAACTGTTACCACCTCAGTTCACTTGCCGGACCATACGCCTGCGCCCTGCATAGTCTCAGGCTGCCGGGCCCAAGGGGCGCCCGTTGGGGCGGTGGTGCACGACCAGGCCACCGTCACCAGCAACGATGCCGCCAAGACCCCCACGGGCAGCGCCAGATTCGCCTATTACGCTGGCAATCTCGGCTGCTCAGGCGCTCCTGCTTCGATAGAAGTAGTTGTGCTGTCAGGCGCTGGCAACGTCACTACTGCGGAATCCAGCAGCACGGCGCCTTTGACTGCGGGGGACTACTCCTACCGCACCCAGTACCTGCCCGACGCGGCGGCCAAGGCCCTGGGCTTTGTGACCACGCCTGGGCCTTGTGAAGGGTTAAAGGTGCAGTAGGCGGAACTCCCCCTCTTCTCTGGAAGAGATCCCCCCTTTACGAAAAGGGGGGTTTCTTTATTGGGGCTGTGGTGTTACCATCCACGCCGCGAGGGGCCGCTTCCCTCCAGAATAACTGGGTTTGCCGCAGGAGGCTGATATGCCGCGCATTGCTTTGGACTTGAACAAGGCCGCCGACCGCCGCAAGGCGCAGGCGGGCGACTGGAAAGTTGGCCTGGGCTTTGTGCCCGGCGAAGGCAACGAGGGCTTGGTGGCCCAGAGCACAGGCAGTCCGGCCCGCCTGGCGGACTACGACGACTCCGGCTGGCCGGTGTGCAACAATGTGCGCCAGAGCTACTCCAAGGGCTTCACCTTTGCCTGGTATCGCATCACCGTGCAAATCCCGGAGCGGGTGGACGGCGCGCCGGTGGCCGGGTCCCGGGTCTGGTTTGAGACCAGCGCCGACAACTACGGCGAGGTCTGGGTCAACGGGGAGCTGGACCGCGCCGCGGGCAGCATCATTGGGCTGAACGGCCCCCACCGCCTGGAGATTAGCAACAAGGCCGTTCCAGGGGAGAAGTTTGTCATCGCCTGTTTGGTGGCCAACGGCCCCCTGGGCGAACCGCGCGGCGGCGTGTTCCTGCGCTACACCACCCTGGCCTTTGAGAGCGCCGGTTAAACGGCTTTACACTCCGTAGAGTGTGGGATGGGGCAGTCTTGCACTCCAGCAGGGCTGCTCCATCATCTCCTGTTTTTCATTGCCTGCTTTGGCCCGTCGGCATCTTGGCGACTGCCGTTATTTCTTTCCGAGTGACGGGACAAGCGCCACTGGTGGTGCATCCTGCCCTGGTGCAAGGGACGGTGCACGCTCCGCCCGCCCATCAGAAGGTGGAACAGCTCGGCCGCCTTCAGGCTGCGCACCGGCCGCACCTCCCGGATATGGGGCAGGAACACCGCCGCCAGCAACAACCGCAGCACTGCGGAGATAAGAAACATGCTCAGAATGGCCGAGCCCATGACCTGGGGCACATGCCCAATCATCAAGCCTCCAGTCAAGGCGCCCAGGGCGCTGGCGATGCTGACTCCGGCGGTGAAATACACCAGGTAAGCCGTCCGGTTTTCCGACGTGGTGGCGTCAAATATGTAGTTGGTGGAAAGCAGGTTGAATCCGGCCCAGGCAAATCCGGTGAAGATTTCCACCGCTCCCAAGACCACCAGGTTGCTGGAGACCATCCACAGCAAGGGCACCAGCCCAATAATTGGCCCAGCTACCAGCAGCATCTTCCGGTTGCCCGCCCGATCGGCGGCGTCGCCCCAGTGTGTTACCGCCCACAGAGTGGCGGCGATGGCCAGCACCTCCAGGATGGTGTAGGTCAAGTAGTCAATCTTCAACTCCCGGAGCATGTAGGGAGTGAAGAAAGGGCCAGCCAGGTTCACCACAAAGTTGAGAAGCACCAGGTAAAGAATCATCCGGCCCACATCGGTAGTTAATAACTGGCGCAGAAAGGTGGCCGGTGGAATGCGGCTGGTCTGGTTCTTGGCGCTGGACTTTTCTGGCATGGTGGTGAGCAGGCTTACTGAGACCATGCGGAAGGCGAAGGCGGCGGCAAAGGCGGCCATAAATCCGGTCAGACCGTGGTCCCGCAGCAGGAAAATCAGCCCCCCGCCCAGCAAAAAGGAAAGCATGTTGGCCAAAGTGGCCCACCGGCTGCGCTGGCCGAAGTAGTGGCCCCGCACCCGGTCGGGCACCGCTTCTGCCATAATGCTGCCCCAGGCAGGCCCCACCAGTGTGCCGCAGACTGTGTATAGCCCCACAAAAGCAATGACCCACCAGGCGCCGCTGCCTGGGAAAAGCGCCCCTGCGCCTAATATGGGGAGCCACAGTGCGCCTTGTATGGCGGCAAAGAGCAGAACTACCGCTTTGCGGCTGCCCAGCAGCACCGGCAGCTTCCCCGAGGCCAAGAGTGCTGTGGCGCCCAGGAAAGTGGGCACGGATGATAGCAGGCCAATCTGGAAATTGCTGGCGCCCAGGGCCACGGCATAGGGCCCGGTAAAGTGTTCTCCCAAGCCCTGGACTGAGCCGTAGGCCATTCCTTCTGCGGTGGAAATGCGCAGGGCGCGCTTGATCTTGTGGTTGGGTTCTTGTCGTGTATCCATCAATCAGGGATAGTATCACTTCAGGCAGAACAACTGCCTTGTTGACGCTGCTGGTGATTAAGCCTTTTTGGCGTTGGGCATCTATAATCTAACCTGATGTCATTGGTCTGACCCATTTGTTAGGGAGAGTTATGGGAAAAATTCTTGGCTTGGGCTGCGGCTGTTTGGCGCTGGCCATCCTTGTGGTGGGCTTGGCCCTTGGGCTTTATCTTCGTTCCACGTACAATGGCCTGGTGGAGCAGTCCCTGGCTATTGATACCCAGTGGGCGCAGGTGGAAACCCAGTACCAGCGGCGCTTTGACCTGATCCCCAACTTGGTGGAGGCTACCAAAGGCATCTTTGAGCAAGAGCGGGCGGTGTTTGGCCAGTTGGCCGATGCCCGCGCCCGCTACTCCGGCGCTGCCACTCCCAGCCAGCGTGCCGAAGCAGCTACCCAGGTGGAAAGCGCCTTGGCCCGCCTGCTGGTGGTGGTGGAGAATTATCCCACGCTGCGTTCCCAGGCCAACGTGACCCAGCTTATGGACGAGCTGGCTGGCACCGAAAACCGTATCGCCGTAGAACGCCAGCGGTACAATGAGAGAGTGCAGGCGTACAATAACACCGTGAAACGGTTTCCTAGCAACTTGATAGCTGCCTGGTTTAACTTTGAGGAGCGGACCTACTTTCAGGCGGCTTCCGGCGCGGAAACTGCGCCCAAGGTGCAATTCTAGGTGAAAGCTCTGCCCTCCAAAGTCTGCGTGCATCGCAACTACTCATGGTTCGATAAGCTCACCACGAGCGGGCAGCAACCGCTCACCCTGAGCCTGTCGAAGGGTGCGCAACGACGTAGTCACGACCCGTTGGCGCACGCTTTCGCTCTTGCTCTGCTACTGCTGCTGGCCCTGGTCTTGGCTTCGGCGGCCCTGGCTCAGGCGCCGCTGCCGCAGCCCGTGGGCCACGTTAACGACTTTGCGGAAGTAATCTCTTCTGACGTGGAGAAGCCTCTGGAGGATGCCTTGCGGCTGTTCCAGGAGGAGACCACCGTTGAATTGGTGGTGGTGACTGTCCCTGACCTGGGCGGCGATACCGTGGAACAATATGCCGTGCGGCTGTTCAATGAGTGGGGAATCGGGAAGAAGGATGTGGACAACGGCGTATTGCTGCTGCTGGGGGTGCAAGAGCGTAGCATCAAGATTGAGGTAGGCTACGGCATGGAGCCGTACCTGACCGACGGCCAGGTGGGCCGCATCCTGGACAATGACGTGCTGCCCGACTTCCGGGAGGGCAACTACTCCTTGGGCATCACCAAGGGGATGCAGGCGATGGCTGAGACCATTGCCAACAGCGATTACCAACCTGGCGAAGTGCGTTCCCGTCCTGCGGAACGGACCCTGCCACCGGTGAACATCGGCGTGGACCGGCTCTGGGTGCTTGGCCCCCTGGCGATGTTCACTATCTACCTGATATCCTTCATGGCCCGCACCCGGTCTTTCTGGTTTGGCGGCGTTTGGGGAGCGATAGTCGGCGGCGTGCTGGGCTGGCTGCTGGGCGGAGTCCTGGCCATTGTTGGGCTGGCCGTGCTGGCAGGTATCCTGGGCTTGATGTTGGATGCGGCCCTATCCTCAGCTTATGTTCACCAGAAATCCTCCGGGCGGCCCACCGGCTGGCGCCGTTCCATGGATGGATTCTCCGGAGCAGGGCGCGGCGGGTGGACTGGCTCCAAAGGGATTGGCGGCGGCAGCTTTAAGGGCTTTGGCGGGGGACGCTCCGGCGGCGGCGGGGCCTCCCGGAGGTTCTGATGGTACTGCCCGCATTTCTGCAGCACGCCACGGCGCGGTTGGGGCTGACTCACCCCGCACAGGCTAAGGCAGAGAAAAAACCCTCCGGCTTTGGCGGCGCGGCGGCGGAAGCACTGCGGGATTCGGCCTTCCGCTACTTTTGGGGCAGCATTGCCCTGACCCAACTGGCCAATCAGATGCGGGTCATGGTCATCGCCTGGCTTGTCCTGGACATGACCAACTCCCAGCTATGGGTGGGCCTGGTCAACGGACTACCCGGCATAGCTATTGCCGTGCTGGGCCTGCTGGGTGGAGTGCTGGTGGACCGCTCCCATCCCAAGGAGGTGCTCTTGGGAGTGCGTTTCACCATGGCCACCGCTGCATTCCTCACTGCCTTTTTGGTGACTGCCGGCATTATTCATGTGTGGCATCTCCTGGCCCTGACCTTTGTCGCGTATGGGGTCAATGGCATGGATGCAGTGGCTTCCCAGGTAGGGGTGAGAAACCTGGTGAGCCGGGAGCGGCTGCTCAGCGCCCTGTCCCTCACCAGAGTCGCCAACAACATTTCCCAGATTGTGGGGCCTGCTTTGGGTGGAGTAGTAATGGCTTGGTTAGGCCCTTCTCCTGCCCTCTGGATACTGGTGGCGGCCTTTGCCCTGGCGTTGGCCGCGCTGCTCCGTTTCCCCGGCGGTAAGCCCAATCCAAACAGCAAGAACACTTCAGTAGCCCGGGATTTGATTATGGGCTTCCGCTACGTGGGGCGCACTCAACATGTGCGCTGGTTGCTTATCCTGGGCGGCATTTGCATTTTGCCCGCCTCCTTTCATCCGCTGATGCCCAGCCACATCCGGGATACTTTGCACCTTGGCCCGGACTCCCTGGGACTGATTATTGGCATCTACGGAGCGGGCGGGCTGATTGGCTCGGTGGTCCTGTCGGTGCGCAAAGATGTCAGCCGCAAGGGATTTGCCATGGTGTGGTCTGCCCTGGTGTGGAGCCTGTGTCTGGCTGGGCTGGCTTTCTCCCGCTCTTTTTACCTAAGTGCAGCTTGCATGTTCGTCATAGGAATTATGTGGTCGGTGTGGATGAACAACTTGAATACCTTGCTTCAAACCACCGTGCCGACAGATATGCAAGGCCGGGTGGTGGCGATTAACAAGATTTTCTCCCAGGGCGGTATGACCTGGCTGGTGGGCGGCTTGCTGGCTGCTGCCATTGGGCCCAAGGCCACGTTTTTGCTGGCTGCGGCTGTATTTGTTTGGCTGCACCTGACAGCCTATTGGCGCACTCCGGAGCTGCGGCGGGCAGATTAGAAGAGTGCAAGACCTGGTGGGCGAGAGGCGTGCCCATACATCCCAATTAACATTTTAGGGTGCTAAATTAATTAATAAGAACTTAAGAATCGGCCTGTACCATTAGCTCATCCTCCCCAGATAAACAGGAGGCGTCATGGTTAGCCAGCAAAGAAGCAGGGCGTTTGCACTGGCAGTGACCGCGGTGGCGGTGGCAGTGATTATGGTGGTGTCCTTTGCCTGGGTTGGACCCGGCCTTCAGGGCATTACCAGCCCGGCCGCGGCGGCCTTGTTTGATGAAGAGCAAGTTCAGCAGATTTATGACCGGGTCAGCCCTGCGGTGGCTGAGGTAAATGTGGACCGCAAGGTGGGAAACAGTCTTGTGCAGGTGGGCGTAGGCTCCGGATTCTTGATTGACCGGGACGGTTACATTGCCACCAATAACCACGTGGTGGAAGATGCCGACCGTGTGCGGGTTGGCTTTCCCAATGGCGCTACTGCCGAAGCTATAGTGCTGGGCCGCAACCCGGCCAACGACCTGGCCCTGATTAAAGTGGATGCGCAGAAAGTGGCGGGCATTACCCCTGTTTCCCTGGGCAATTCTGAAGCAGTCCGTCCCGGCCAGTTGGCCGTGGCCATTGGCAACCCCTTCGGCCTGGATGGGAGCATTACTGCGGGAATCATCAGCGGCATAAACCGCGACCTGCCCAGTGAGCTTGGCAGGTCCATTCCGGGGGTATTGCAGACCGATGCTTTGATTAACCCTGGCAACTCCGGAGGCCCTTTATTGAACAGCTCTGGGCAAGTGGTGGGCGTCAACACCGCCATCCAGGTCAACCCGGTGGAAATCCCTTCCTCCCTGGTGCAAGGCCGCCGCAGTATTGGCTTTGCTGTGCCGGTTAACACGTTGCGGGATTTGCTGCCCAGGCTGCGGGAAGCCCGGGTCATTCAGCCGGCCTGGCTGGGCATCAGCGCCACCACTCTGGACCCCACTCTGGTGGAGCGTTTCAAGCTGCCTGTGGACCGGGGCGTTTACCTGGTCCAAACCCTGCCCAACAGTCCAGCCGCCGCGGCTGGCTTGGTGGCTGGAGGCCTGGACGCACGCGGTAACCCCAATCCCGGCGGCGACATTGTCGTTGCAATAGATGGGAAGGATGTGGAGACCGTGGCTGGCCTGGTGTCGGTGCTTAACCGCCACCTGCCGGGAAGCCAGATTACCTTGACGGTGGTGCGCAAGGGCGCCGAGATGTCCATATCCGTAACTCTGGGTGAGTGGCCTGCCGGGCAGGTCAGGAAGTTCCAGGTCCCTGGTGAAACCGATCCTAATGGCGAGTTTGATTCACCCAACGACCCTCGGGGGAATTCGATTCCGGGGCTGCCGCTGCCTCCCCTGTTCCCTGGCAACCCTAACAAGTAACCTCTGGTAACCCAAGGCGCAGCGGGGTGCGCCTGTGGAACTCTCTGCATCGGCAGCCGGGCCAGCGTCCGTCAACGCGGTCCGGCTGCTTTCATTTGCTGGGGCTGATTGTTGGGGCGCTGCTTGCTGCGCCCTGGTAAGGCAACGGGGCGGACCAAGGAGCGCCCCTACTTAGCGCCTATCCTGAAAACTCACCGCCGAGTACGCGAAGACCGCTGGGATAAAAGGAATCCAGTACAAACTCTCTGCGTTCTTTGCGCTCTCTGCGGTTATTAGGATATCCTCTTACCGGGAATGCAGCGGCCCAGGTCCTCATGCCCAATCGTCTTGCAGCATTTCCGCTGGTAGGGTACATTGAAGGCCGTATAGCCGCGCCAGGAGGATCTGCCCCATGACCAGCAGCAAGCTGCTCTCCGGCACTTTCCAGTTTAGCCAGTGGGAGGAGGCCCAGGAGTACTACCTGGAAAATGGCCTGACCGATGGCCTTCCCATTGTGCCCCCGTCGGAAGAGCGGGTGCGCGCCATGCTCCAGTATGCCGGGCTGGCCCCCAACGCGGTCATCGGCACGGAGACCATCCGCCAGAAGCGTTTCACCGCAGAGAAGGCTGCCATCGCCGCAGTGATGGCGGGCTGCAAGCCAGAGTATTTCCCGGTGGTGCTGGCGGCGGTGGCCGCTGCCTGTGAGCGGCCTTTCAACCTCCATGCCAGCAGCACTTCCACCAATGGCGTCACCGTGCTGGCCCTGGTCAGCGGCCCCTATGCGGCCCAAATCGGCATGAACTGCGGCGTGTCCCTCATGGGAGCCGGGAACCGCGCCAACGCCACCATTGGCCGGGCCATCAATCTGTTCAAGGCCGGCTTTTACGGCTCTATCCCCAGGGACATGGATAACAGCACCCTGGGACACCCTGGTAAATTCACCTTCTGCTTTGCCGAGGACCTGGAACACGCCCCCTGGCCTTCCCTGGCGCAGTCCAAGGGCTTTGGCCCCCAGGACAGCACCGTGACCATTTACGCCGCCAATGCTCCCTTGCAGGTGAGCATCTACACCGGCAAGGCACCGGAGGATTTCCTCACCGCAGTGTCCCACGCCATGCTGGGACTGGGCCACTCCCTGTCAGAAGTGCTGGTGGTGGTTGGCGGCGAGCTGATGGGTTATTTGACGGAAGCTCGCTGGAGCCGCCAGCAGGTGCAGGATTTCTTGTACCAGAAGACCCGCCGTCCCCTGCGGGAGTGGGTGGAGTGGCACCGGGTGGACCACCCCCAGCCCGGCGACAACCCCGACCGGCTGCTGGGCTGCGTTGCGGAGCCGGGACGGATTACCGTGGCGCCCGGCGGCGGCATGGCCGGGGCTTTCGTCAGCATTATTCCTTCCTGGGGCGGCAGCCGCTCCATCACGCGGCAAATTCAGACCAGCCATACTGCAAGGAGGTAGTCATATATGCCAACTCAGCCTCAGCAATCTCTGGTATTCCTGGACCCACGGGACGAAAATGCCAAGCCAGCGGCCCTAGCGTCCCGTCCAGCGTCGCTGGACGGCAAGGTCATCGGCCTGTTCTCCAACAATAAGCCCCATTCGGAGACCATGCTGCGGATGATTGCCGACTTGATTGGCGAGCGCTACGCCATCAAAGGGGTGCTGGAGCACAACAAGGGCGGCCACCAGTGGCCGGCCAACAAAGAGGCCCTGCAGGAGATGGCCGGGAAGTGTGACGTGGCGATTCACGCCACTGCGGAGTGAGGGTCCTGCACCGCGTGCAGTGTGCACGACGCAATGGAAATGGAACTGCTGGGCATCCCTTCGGTGGTGCTGACCACCCGGCCCTTTGTTTCCCAGGCTCACGCTATGTCCCGGATGCGCGGCGACCCGGACTACGGCCTGGCGGTAATTGAGCACCCCATAGTCACCCTGACCCATGAGGAGCTGCTGGAGCGGGCGCGGACGGCGGCCCCCCAGGTAATCCAGCACCTGGTGGACCGGTAGAGCTTGGGCAGCGCTTTCTGAGTAACCACCTGGAGTGAAAAAGGGGCGTCCGGCCTGTTCTGGACGCCCCTCTTCGATGCATAAAATCCCTTAGTGCTTGTCGTAGGTAGCGAGGAAGTCCTGCCACTTATCCCGCCGGGCCTGGCGCCGGTGCTTGTAGAGGTCAACCGCCAGCGCAGCCGGCCCGCCGCTGGTTATACCTGCGCCAATAGATGTCCCTAAAGTAACCCAATCCATAGGCCACCTGCCATGCACTTTGTTACCGGAGCAGTTCCGCCACGGCGCGCTTCACCAGGTTGCGGGCCAGGGGCACCTTGTAGCCGTTGCCGGCCATGGGTCGGGGGTGGGACAGGGCCAGGCTTCCGGCATGGACGGCGTCCGCGCCGGACACCCGCTTGTCCTGCAGGTACTCCTCCACCTCGTGCGCCCGGTAGGGCACTGGGGCCACGCCCCCCAGGGCGCACCGGGCTTGTCGGACTATTCCTCCCTCCAGTTCCAGCGCGAGGGCCACGCTGACCAGGGCAAAATCGCCGGTCTCCCGCTCCCGCGCCTTGAGGTACAGGCTGCGGACTTCTGAAATCCCCCCACCTCCCCTTTCGGCTGTGCTCAAGGCATGTCTTTGCGGAAGGGGGGTGTTATTGGCTTCCCCCCTTTGATAAAGGGGGCCAGGGGGGATTTGCACCACTACTACTCCCGTCACCAACTCCCCAGGCTCCAGGATGTTCTCCCGGGTCAGGTCGCGGCCTGGCCCAGCAAAGAAGTCGCCAAGGGCCACGCTGCGGCTGCCGCTTGGCCCAGCAATCTCCACCTGGGCGTCAAACACCGACAGGGCTACCGCCGTGTCCGAGGGGTGGACAATGTAGCAGCGGTCGCCGCCGGTGACGCATAGGTGCTTGCTGACGCCGGCCAAGGCGTAGCAGCGGTCGCCGCCCTTTTTCAGGCATACCGCCAGGGGATGGCGGTAGTACCAGCAGCGGGGCCGCTGGGCCAAGTTTCCCCCCAGGGTGCCCACGTTGCGGATTTGCCAAGTGGCCAGGCCCTGGGCGGCCTGGGCCAAGGATGCGTAGCGGCTGACTATGGCCGGGTGCTGGGCAATTTCGGTGATGGTGGTCATGGCGCCCAGCCGCAGGCCCTCCGCCGTCGCCTGGATGCCCCTCAGCTCCGGAATGCCTCCCAGGCTGACCAGCCGCCGGGGCGCTATCACCCCTTCTTTAATCTCGCTGAGCAGGTCGCTGGCCCCGGCGATAATGCGCACCTCCGATTCCGGCTGGGCTGACAGCAGCGCCACTGCTTCGTCAATGGTGCGGGGTTCCACAAACTCGAAGGGTTGCAAAGCAGGCTCCTTGAAACCCCCATCCTGACCTTCCCCCTTGTCCAGGGGGCAGGAAAATTTGCTCTCCCTTTTTAAGGGGGAGAGCTAGAGTGGGGTTTGTTCTTCATGCTACTTGTTCGCCAATGCTTCCAGCACCCGCTGGGGCGTAATGGGCAGCTGGTTGAAGCGCACGCCGATGGCGTTGTAGATGGCGTTGGCGATGGCCGGGGCTACCCCCACCGAAGGCACTTCGCCCAGGGCTTTGGCCCCGTGGGGGCCGATGGGGTCAACCACGTCGGCGAAGATCACTTGGACATCTGGGTAGTCAAGGATGGTGGGGCACTTGTGCTCCAGGTAGCTGCCGTTCAAGGTGATGCCCGTGGGCTGGTCCGTGACCAGTTCCTCGGATAAGGCAAAGCCCAGCATCTGGGAGATGCCGCCCTCCACCTGGTTTAGGGCCATGCGTGGGTTAATAATACGGCCCGAATCGTGGGCCGCCACAAAGCGCAGTACCCTGACGTGGCCGGTGTCCGTGTCCACCTCCACCTCGGCAAAGTGGGCGCCGAAGGAGTTGATGATGTAGTCGGCGCTGCCGGGGTTGGCGGTGACGCTGGCGGAGAGAAATCCCCCCTGGCTCCCCTTTGCCAAAGGGGGGTTGGGGGGATTTTGCTCTGAACCACCCACCCCCCGTCTCACTACTTCCGACAGGGACATGCGCCGGGCCGGGTCGGACTTGACAAAAATTGCGCCGCCTGCCATGTCCAGGTCATTGACGGGGGCCTCCAGGCCATCGGCCGCCAGGTCCAGCAACTGCTGGCGCAGCTTGGCGGCGGCCTGCACTACGGCGGTGCCGGTGGAGAAGGTGGCGGTGGAACCTGCAGTGATAGGTGCAGTGGGCGTGGCGGCGCTGTCGGCAAACATCAGCCGGATGTCTTGGGGCGGGATGTCCAGCGCCTCGGCGGCCAACTGGGCCAGCACCGTGGTGGCGCCCTCGCCCACATCCATCAGCCCGCACACCAGACTGATGCGCCCCTCAGTATCCACGCGGACCTCGGCGGCGGAAGTAAACCCCGGCCCGCCCCGGTAAATCATCATGCTCATGCCCCGGCCCCGCTTTTTGGCCGGGTCCGTGGGCGGGGCAAAATTCCCCCTCGCCCTCCTTTGCAAAGGGGGGTTGGGGGGATTTCCCCACCCAAAAACTTCTGCGCCCCGGCGCAAGCACTGGTCCAGGCCGCTGCTGGAGAAGGGCACGCCGCCCTCCAAAGGCTGAGAGTCTATCAACTGGCCCGGCGGCGTGGTGCGGCGGCCCGGCTGGCCCTCCGGCGGCACCTGATTTTTAAGCCGGAACTCCAGGGAGTCCATGCCCAGGGCTTCCGCAGCCCGGTCCATGAGGCACTCCAGGGCAAAGTGGCCCTGGGGCGCTCCCAGGGCGCGGTAGGAACCGCCTACGGGCCGGTTGGTATAGACCAGATATGCGTCGTACCTGGCGTTGGGGCATTTGTAGAGGTACAGCGCCCCCTGGCCCAGGCGGCGCATCATGTTAGGCCCCGAGGCCAGGTAGGCCCCCTTGTTCAGAGCGGCGGTCATGTGAATGGCCGTGATGCTGCCGTCCTGTTTCAGCCCAACCCGCAGCTTGATGCGGCCCCCGTGGCGGGTGCGCCCGGCGACAAACTCGTCGCTGCGAGAGTATTCCAGCCGCACGGGCCTGCCCGCCCGCTGGGCTAGCACTGCGGTCAGCGCCCCCAGCCGCGACTCGTCCTTGCTGCCAAAGCCCGCACCCAAAAACGGGCCAATCACGCGGACTTTAGCCACCGGGATGCCCAGGGCTTCGGCCAGGATGGCCTGGTCCTGGTGGACGCCACGGCTGGACTTCCATACTGTTAGCGAGTCGCCCTCCCAGGAGGCCAGGGCGGCCCGCGGCTCCAGGGCAGTGGCTGAGTGCACCGGAATGAAATACTCCTCCTCCAGCGCCAGGTCCGCCTGGGCAAAGCCCTGCTCCACGCTGCCGCGTTCGAGAGACAGGGGCTTGCCGCCCACCAGGTTGCCGCCGGAGTGCAGAGCTACCGCGCCAGGTTTCATGGCTTCGTCAGGGTCCAGGACAAAGGGCAGGACTTCATAGTCCACTTGCAACAGGGAGCAGGCCAGGCGGGCGGTTTCGGCATCCACCGCGGCCACGGCGGCCACTTCATCGCCGACGAAGCGCACCCGGGTGTCCAGGACGGCCAGGTCTGGCCCAACTTTGCCCGGGGGCGCATCGAAGGGCGTGACAATGGCGTACACTCCGGAAAGTTGCCTGGCCCGGCTGGCATCTAAGCTGCGGATATTGGCGTGGGGGTGGGGGCTGCGCAGCACCGCGGCGTGGAGCATCCCCGGCAGCTTGAGGTCCGCGGCGTACTTGGCCTGGCCCGTAAGCTTGGCCTGCAAATCGGTGCGGACCACGTTCTGGCCGATGGTTGAGGTGGTCATTGGCTGGGGCCTCCTGGGATTACTCCTGTAACTTCGTGCAGATATCTAATGATACGGTCCCGGTTGGCGCCTAAACTGGAGAACTGCTTGTCACATACATCACTAAACCGTGCCAGTACCTTGCGGTTAATTTCTTCTTGGTCTTCAAAAAGAGCAACAGATTGGAAAGGTATACCCCATTTCTCAAATTGCAGCAGTGCAATGGTGGCGTCTCGACTCTGGTCGTCGTTCTGCAGAGCGAAAACAAATAGTTGTCTGGACAGCTCGTTAATACGACAGCTGACCGCATATTTGCCTTCCGGGTCATGCCGAGGGTCGTACCAATTAAACACACGGCGCTCTTCTGGAACTGCCTCGGACAGCAGAGCACGAAAGTCCTCCAGGAACGTTGATCTGACACGTTCCCTGTTCAGAAAAGTCACATTTGTGACTTTTAGCAATGCCTGTATGAAACTGTAAAGAGCATCACCATATTGACCGTCTCTGACCGCGATGCGCAACTCGCCGTCAGTGTCATTAACACCGAACACAGAGAGGGCATTGGTAATAATGCGCTGGCGAGTCCCACGACTGAAGGACTGTTCATCAATGTCGTAAGAGAGGTGCATGTATGTATGCCCCTCGTCAGAAAGAACCCACTGGGTATCTTCCCTTTTCAGCAAAATCACTAGATGGTCGCCGTCTTCAAACCTGAATGGGGCGAAAACCCGATAACGATCAACACCCTCGGCCTGGAGACGCAACTCAGCGCACACCTTCTCACGGAATTCGCGCTCTAAATCCTGTATGGACATGGGGAGCATCCCTTACAAGAGTTTCCTTTGAATCTGCGGAGGTCTATCAAAGTTACAGTCCACCACCATGCATTCGACCGCGCCTGACAGATCAGCAAACCGATCTGTTGGCACAGCATACGCGTCCTCTCTCGCACCAATTTCCTGATACCGCTCAGTGGCTTGATGAATATGAAACTCATAGAAGGTCTGGCGTTCAATCGAGTTTGTATGCTCATGGCTACGCCCATTGTAGCGGCGTAGACGAAAAAGCTCGTTGGAACGCGGCAGCCTGTATGCCAAAATCACAGAGAAGTCCAGGATGTTGAAGAGACTTTGCCTCAAGATTAGGCGAAAGTTATCCCCAGATGCACCAACGATATCCACTTCACGCTCGCTGTGTCCTCTTTTGGGCGTGAGTTGCATTCGTGACTCGTAGCCATTTGGCAGTAGTTTAGACTCTAGAATCAGCCGGGCAATTTCTCGGTCTGTTAAGGTCAGAGCCATTTAGATGCACTACCATGTAGTGTGCACCGATTAGGCCGCCTTCTCGGCGCCTGAAAACCGCGCTGGCCCCAGGGCAACGCCCCAGGGCCAGCAAGTGTACCGCTTTGGCTGTGAACGCCGCGGGCGGACCGGCCTAGATAGCGTGGTACATCAACAGGTGGTCGCGCATGGCGTCGTTGGCAAAGTCGTTCTCCACGTCGCGCCACACGGAGTGGATGTGGTTGGCGCCGTTCTGGCGGTTGTCAAACTCCACCACGAAGCTGCCGCCGTGCAGGCGATAGTAGTGGGGCTTGGCGCGCTCGGCGGGGCCGCCCCAGGCCAGGTGGATATTGTCCAGGTTGCTGCGGACAGAGTCCAGCCGCTCCTTGGAGACATCGGACCGGACCCGGTTCACGTACTCGGCGCACAGGGACATGAGGATCTCCTTCTGGGTGCCGGACATGCGGGAGGCGGGCAGGCCCTGCTCCTTGGGGAGGGAGGCGCGAGAGGCGTTGAAGGTCAGGATATCGGCGGGCGCCTCATCGAAGATGAGGGCCTTGGACTTCTGGCCGGCGTCCAGGCTGTTCATCAGTTCCAGGGCCAGGTCTTCACTGGCGCCCAGGATGCGCAAGCCCTGCTTGGGGCCCTTGCGGACTTCCGAGGGGTTGGCGCCGAAGAAGAAGGGGGTCACGGAGACCACGCGCTCGCCCCAAATGGTGTAGTGCAGGGAGACATGGTGGCCCTCAACACGCCAGCCCCAGGGTTCCTTGGCGCTGTTGGGGTCCCCGAAGATGGTCCAGGAGTAGAGCAGCGGGTCCCGCTCCCAGGCAATGTGGCCCTGCTCTTTTTCCAGGGGGCCCAAAATGGCCTCGTGGTCCATAATGGCATTGGCCTTCTGGTTGGAGTCCGGGGTCAGGCCGGTGGCCATCAGGGCCTTGGCCGCCTGGCGCTGGTTGGCGTCCATTTCCTTAATCTTGAGGCCGTGGCGGTTCATGGGCGGGTAGTACCAGAAGATGCGCTCGCCGTCGTAGAGGCTAAAGGTGGCCTTGGCCTTCTGGTCGGGCTTGAGAGTGCCCAGGAACTTGATGGCGGCGTCCTTCATCTGGGCCGCTGCCTGGGGATGCCCGTGCTGATAGTCTTTGGCGTGAGCATGGCGTGTCGTCATTGGGTGGCTCCTCCTTACCGCATTTTTGGACAATCCCTCAGTTTTAGGGGCCGGGGTCCCCATTGACTAGGAGTTTAGACTGCTAGGCCAATGGTGTCAACGGGCTTCCCAGGGTTGATTCACTCTCGCCAAAGCCGTAGGGACACACCTGCATGTGCGCCCTGGATGGCATCCCTGCATGGGGCAGACACCCTTCGGCCGCGCTCAGGGCAGGCTCTGGTCTGCCCCTACATTCATGTAGAATGAAACACTCCTGACGGTCTTTCCAGGGATGTTTCATACTCGGGCCAGGGAGGAATACATTGTTGGTTGATTGAGTAGTCCCGATTTTATCGGGACGTATCGAAATCAACAGTAACATGGTCTCGATACGTCCCGGCGGTGCCGGGACTACTCGACCAGCAGCTGCTGGAAAATGAAACACTCCTGACGGTCTTCCCGTTATATATTGACGAAGCCCACGGGCTGCGGTAGTCTGGGGGCCATCCAGTCTATCCAGAGGGATGCCAGCATGACCCAGCCAACTCAGTCCGCCCTTACGCCGGAAGTCCGGTCCATGATTGGGGTGAAAGGCGAGGTGGTGGAGGCCTGGGGCGTGGTGGACGCAGAGTACCTGCGCCGCTTTGCCCAGGCCATAATGGACCCCGACCCCCGTTTCTGGGACGAGGAGTTCGCCAGTTCCACCCCCTACGGAGAAATCGTCACCCCGCCCATCATGGTCAGCTACATGGCCAGCCGCGTCCCGCCAGGTACTGAAGACCCCATTACCAAGGCTTTTGAAGAAGACCCCATGTCCGACGGCATTGGCCGCGTCCACCGCCACGGGGAGTTGCCGCGAGTGCCCACCAACCTGGTGCGGGTGCTTAACGCCGGCAACGAACTGGAAATCTACAAGTACCCCAGCATCGGCGACAAGATTTTCTTCCAGCACAGCTACTCGGACATCCGGGAGCGGGTAGGCCGGGATGGCAAGCCCTTTCTGATAATCACCAGGGAGACCCGCTACTCCAACCAGAAAGACGAGACCCTGTGCATTACCCGCGCCTCCACCATCCGTAGGTAGGTAAGAGTCCAGCCTCCTCTCCCCAAGGGAAAGGAAACTCTGAGCCAAGAGGTATCATCCATGAGCCTGCCATTGGACGACTTGCTGAAACTGTCTCCCGAAGAGATTATCCAGCACAATGAGAAGCCCTCCGGCGACCAGCTTCGGAACAAGGCGCAAACCTATTACGAGGACGTGTACGAGGGCATGGAACTGCCCAAGTATATGTACAAGCCTACGCCCACGCACCTGTTCCGATGGAGCGCCGCCATTGAGAACTTCCACCGCATTCACTATGACCTGGACTTTGGGATAAACCACGACAAGAACCCCAGCATTCTGGTGCACGGCTCCTGGAAACAGAGCGTAGCGCCCCAGTTCCTTAAAGACTTTACCCTGCCCGGCGGCTGGCCCTGGAAGGCCCGGTTTGAGCACCGGGCCATGCTGGTGCCCGGAGACATCCTGATT
This sequence comes from SAR202 cluster bacterium, assembly GCA_016872385.1. GTDB lineage: Bacteria > Chloroflexota > Dehalococcoidia > Lucifugimonadales > UBA3495 > SHYG01. Next base: position 38,643 of record VGZV01000018.1, read on the forward strand.
ATGTGGGGCAAAGTCACTGGCAAGTACGAAAAGGGCGGCATGGGCTTTGTGGACCTGGAGATTGGCATGAAGACCCAGGACGGCATTGAAAGTATGCCGGGCACCGCCACCGTGGTCCTGCCCCTGCGGGGCGGCAAGCCCATCCCCTACCCCTTTGTGCCACCGGCGGAGTAGAAAGGAACCCATTACCGCAGAGGGCGCAGAGCACGCAGAGGACAAAAATTGTTTTAGCGACACTTGCATGCTTGCTGAACCGCTCGTGGTGAGCTTGTCGAACCACGAGCCTCCTCTCCCTTCGACAAGCTCAGGGTGAGCGGGTCAGGCGCCACTTCAGCAACTCGTGCAAGGCTCAGTAAGTCTCTGCGTTCTCTGCGGTAAAACGTTCCATCAGACAGAGGTAAGAAATGGCCCGATTCATTGCCATACACAACGTCCCTGGCATTACCGAGGCGGACTTCCGGGACAAGCTCAACGCCGTGCGCAAGTGGCGCCCCGACCGGCGCACTACTATCATCAAGGTCTATGGCGACATTGAACATGGCCGCCTGGTATCGGAGTGCGAAGCCGAAGAGCAGGCCCACTTTGAAGACTGGATCCGCATGGTGGGCTGGCCCGCGGAGTCTGTTCACCGGGTAAACCTCATTTGCCAGGTGGGGAACATCTGGGAAGTGTAGGGTTGCCCATCTGAAACCCCTGCCACCGGGCGCTGATGTGCGCCCCCAGCACCAGAATTAGAGCGGACAAATACGCCCAGGACAGCAGCACTATGGCGGAGGTCAGGGAGCCGTAAACTCGGTCGTAAACGGCCAGGTTCTGCAAGTGCCAGAGGAACAGGATTTTGCTGGCTTCCAAGAGCAAGGACGCCGCCGCCGCTCCCGGCCAGACATACTTCCAGTAGGTCTTGCAGCGGGGCGCAAACCGGTAAACCAGCAGGAATGCCATAAGGCTGCTTGCCCAGGGTATGACCGCCAAAGCAATTTCTCCCAGAATTAGGTAGTGTATCAATTTGGGCTTCGTCGTTCCGGCGTAAGCCGGAACCCAGGGGTGTGCCTGTACCGTATCCATCTCTGGGCGCCCCGACTTGTCGGGGTGCGACGAGTTGAGTCCTTAAGCAAACTGATACACTACTCAGAATTATCAGGCTCCGCTGGCCGGGAAAGGCTGGGAGCATCTGGAACAGCAGCCCCGCCGCTACGCTGGCCAGCGTTGTCGCCAAGAACATCCGCCCACCCCCAAGGCCATCCCCCACCGCACGGGCAGCGCCAGGTAAAAAGGCTACCCCCGCCGCCATTTGGGCCGATACTCCATTGGTCATCCCGCTCCACACCTGCCAAACCAACTGTGCGGCCGGGGCACGGGCCAGGGATGTGTGGGTCAGGGATTCCAGGGAGCGCTCCACGTGGTTCCGCAACCGCCCAGGCCAAACCGGCAGACGAACTGTTCCTGCCTGGCGCCCTGGCAGAAACTTGCCCAGCCACCGGAGACTGCCCCAGCGTCGCCGGAAGGGCATCAGTCTTGACTCCGCTGGGCAACCGGGACAGGAGAGTGAATGGGACCCCAGTCCCGCAGGGGCCAGCAGCGCCACCATACTTGCCCAATGACTAAATTTCTGGGCACTGGTCCAAAGGCCCGGCTGTCCCAGCTATCGGCCCGGTTGTCGCCCAGCACAAAAATCTCGTCTTCCCCCACCAGCCACTGACGGGCATAACGTCCAGGGGGGCAACCGCCTGCCTCAAGATACAGCTCCGCTAAGGGATTGCCGTTAACATAGACGGCGTCTTCCCCCAGATTCAGGCATTCGCCCGGCAGTCCTACCACTCTTTTGATGAAGATGCGACGCTGTTCCCTGGGGTGGCGCACGGCCACTACAGCGCCACGTTGGAGCGCCAAGCCCTTGCGTTCCAGCTTCCGCACCAGCACTTGCTGCCCGTCCCGCAAGTTGGGATGCATGCTTTCTCCCTCCACCCGAAAACGAGTAGAGGCGACCAGATAAAACATGGCGTGAGGTCTTGTGTGCGGAATCATTGGAGAGAATTGTAGGTTGTATTACGTTACCTCAGCAACATTTGCTGCTGGACGCCCCTGCCTGGCTGTCCTATAATCGGGGCCGAACGCAATTAGTCCAGTCATGACACCATTCAGGAGAAGCTCCATGACCAGCAGCAACGACGTCATTCGCGTCGGCCTCATCGGCGCAGGCCGCAACACCCGGGAACGCCATATACCCGGCTTCCAGAAACAGAAGGGGGTAGAAATTGCCGCGGTAGCCAACCGCAGCCGGGAGTCGGGCCGCCGTGTGGCCGACCAGTTCAACATCCCCCAGGTGTATGACGACTGGCGGCAACTGCTGGACGACCCCAGCATTGACGCTGTGTGCATTGGCACCTGGCCCTACATGCACCGCACCCTGGCGGTAGCCGCCCTGGAGAAGGGCAAGCATGTGCTGTGCGAGGCGCGCATGGCCGCCAGCGCCAAGGAAGCCCATGAGATGCTGGACGCCTCCCGGAACCACCCCAACCTCATTGCCCAGATTGTGCCCTCGCCCACGACCTTCAAGGTGGACCGGCTGCTGATGCAGCTCATCGCCGACGGCTATTTGGGGGACCTGATTGCCGTGGAGGTGCAGGTGCTGGGAAGCGAGTTCGTGGACGCGGTTGCGCCCCTGCACTGGCGGCAGGACCGCTACCTCAGCGGGTACAACATTTTGAACATGGGAATCTGGTACGAAGCCATAATCCGCTGGGTGGGCCAGGCCACCAAAGTTATGGCTATGACCAAGGTCAACGTGCCCTACCGGCTGGATGAAAACGGCAACACCGTGGGCGTGACGGTGCCCGACCACGCGGACATCCTGTGCCAGCTAGCCAACGGCGCCCAGGCCCACCTGAGGTTCAGCGCAGTCACCGGCCTTTCCACCGGCAATGAGGTGTGGCTCTACGGCAGCCAGGGTACCCTACGGATAGACAACCGCTTCAACGTCTTTGGCGGCAAGCGGGGCGACAAGAGCCTGTCCGAAATCCCCAACCCGCAGTCCCAGCAGTATGGCTGGCGGGTGGAAGAGGAGTTCTCCAACGCCATCCGGGGCAAGGAGCCTGTAACCCGCACGCCCTTCCACGTGGGCGTCCACTACATGGAGTGGACCGAGGCAGTGACCCGCAGCGCCCAGAGCGGCCAGGCCGTCTCCCTGCCTCTGTAACCCCCTAACCTCAGCAATTTCACCACAGCGTGCATGGCCCCACGTAGGGGCGAGGCTTGCCTCGCCCCTACAATATGTCAGGATGTCAGGGGCATTTCACCCGCTGAGCTCTCGACTGCGACACATTTACTCACGAGGCTTCCATGCCCGATGCACCCAGTCCGTCGGCAGGCATCCTTCCCGTACAGCAACTGCGCCGGGCTGCCTCCCAGGGCATAATCCGCCCGGCAAAAGCTCCCATACCGGATAGCAGCTTTCAACCCGCCAGCATGGACCTGCGCTTGGGGGACAAGGCTTACCGCCTGCGGTGCAGCTTTCTGCCCGATACTCGCAGTGTGATGGAAAAACTTGTGGACCACTCCATGGGGGAGATTGACTTGCAGGGCGGGGCCATCCTGGAGCGCAACCGTCCGTACTTGATTCCACTGGTGGAGGAGCTGCGCCTGCCCCAGGGCCTGCGGGCCAAAGCCAATCCCCGCAGCTCCACTGGACGGCTGGACATTTTTACCCGGGTCATCACTGACTACAGTTACAAGTTCGATGAAATCGCCCCAGGCTACCAGGGCAAGTTGTACCTGGAGGTGGTGCCCCGCTCTTTCACCATCCGGGTAAAGTCTGGCCTGTCCCTCAACCAGCTCCGGCTAATTCAGGGCCAGCCCCGCTGCACAGACCAGGAGATCCTGGAGTTCCACCAGCGCACGCCGGTCATCTACCGCAGCGGACAGCCCGTGTCCCCCGCGCTGGCTGACGGGCTGTTTCTAAGCATTGACCTGACCAGCGACCAGGACCGCAGGCCCGTGGGCTACCGGGCCAAGAAAAACAGCCAGCTCATTGACCTGTCCCTTTTGGGCCACTATCAGGCCCAGGACTTCTGGGAGCCGGTGCACGCGGAACGGGGCGACCGGCTGGTGCTGGAGCCGGAGGAGTTCTATTTGCTGCTTTCGGACGAAAGCGTCAGTATCCCGCCGGAGTTTGCCGCGGAGATGGTAGCCTACGAACCCACCAGCGGAGAGTTGCGCACCCACTATGCCGGATTCTTTGACCCCGGCTTTGGCTATGACCCCCAGGGGCGCTTGCCTGGCACCCGGGCCGTAATGGAGGTGCGCGCCCACGACGTGCCCTTCATGGTGGAGCACGGTCAGAAAGTGTGCAAGCTGTGGTTTGAAAAAATGCTGGCTCGGCCCGACATTTTGTATGGCCCATCCATAGGATCAGCCTATCAGCGGCAGGAGCTGACATTAAGCAAGCACTTTGTAGTTTCCGGTAAGGCCTAACTGCGGCTGATTCAGGTGGCCGCCAGCGCCTTGATGACCAGGGTGGCGTAGCTGCCTGGCGGCAGGAAAAACTTCACTCGGAGCAACGTTCCAGCTTCTGGGTCGTCCGCCCTTTCCGTGGCTGCATCCTGAGGGACCAGTACTACCGCCCGGCGGCCCTTGGGCAGGTAGGCCCGCTGCAGCAGCCGGGGCTTTAGCTGGCTGGCGGTCAGCCCCTCCTCCTCCAGCGCCTGGGCCAGCGCGGCATCCAGGGGGCTGCCGGACAGCGCCATCTGGTGGTGGGGCAGCGGCAGGGTCAGGCCCGCCAGTTCCTGAGCCAGGGCATGGGGCAGGCTCCGGTACACCAGCAACGCTTCTCCGGCAATGGGCACGTTGGCGCACTGGGCGGGACTATCCCGAAGCCGCACCTGCAAGTACCGGCTCACCGCCCGGTTCCACAGAAAGCTCTGATAAGCCGCCAGGAACAGGGGCAGCAGCCTTGGGGTAATCAGGTTAATGGCCCGGCGGAAGTCCTCCGGGTGGTCCTTGAGGAAGGTCAACAGGCTGCGGTGGTTGGAGCGCGGGGCCTGCTCAAACATGGCAGGCCAGTCCCGCCAGTGGTCCCGGGCAAAGGCCTTGAAGTGGCGCACCGCAGGGGAATCGCCGGGCGCGCGCTGAGCCAGGTAGGCCCACAGCGCGGTCTCGGCGTCCCCCTGCAAAATGGCCTTGCCAATGAACACGCCCCCCGGCGGGTAGGAGCCGAAGCGCTGCTGGTCAAAGTAGTTGGGCAGTCCTTCCTGGGCCAGTTCCGCCAGTTGCTGGGCAAGGGCCAGGGCTTGGTCTGGGGTAAGGCCGCGCAGGGTGATGCAGAAGCGGTTGCCCAACAGATCGCCGGGGTTCAGAGGCCGGATGCTCCGCCCTGCCAGCCGGGCTGAGTAACCTTCGCCGACCAGTTCTTGAGGGCCGCTGCCGCGGAAGCAAAAGTGCTGGGTAGTAACTGCCGCCTTGTCTTTCAGCGCAGGGAATGCCAGAGATCTGGGGGAGACGCCCAGTTGTTCCGCTAGGCGTTGCTGCAGCTCCGGCGTAGTCAGCCCGCGCTTGGTGGCCTGGTACACGGCGAAGGGCCCTGCGGCGCCCAGGGGCAGGCGCAGGACCTCCTCCACCACAAAATCTTCTGGAGTGGACTTGACGGTCAGCTTCACCGGGGTCTCCGGGATAAATGGGAGGCGGCGCGGCCCAGGAAGTCCATTCCAGAGGGCCTGAGAACCCGTGTCAAAAGGCAGTTGTTGTTTTGATGCTCACCCTTCGACAAGCTCAGGGCGAGCGGTTTTCCCCCGCTCGTGGCGAGTCCTTCGGCTGAAGGATGAGCTTGTCGAACCATGAGCGGGCACTCTTAACACACTTTCTACGGCCCGTCGTCGTCCTCTTCCTCTTCTTCCTCGTGCTCCGGCCCGTGGGCGTGTCCAGCCTCGCCGCCGTGAACTGAACCGGGCAGAATGGCGCTGGTCTTGCCCTTGCGGTCCGGGCGCTTGCGGGGCAAAGCCAGCAGGGCGGCTTTCAGTTGGGCCAGTTGTTCTGACGACGCTGCTGACAGGTCCAGCACCAGGCCGCGCACACCCACATCCCGCAACACTGCCAGTTCTTTGTCTCCAGGGACCTGGGACAACTGAACCAGCACGTGCTTGCTGGCCCGGCGGCTGATGGTGGCAATGCGGCCCAGGTCGCGCAAAGTCATGGGGCTGGATGCGCCGGTCAGGTCCAGCAGCAGCACGTCCGCAGGCAATGAGTCTATAATTCGTAGCTCCCGGTCCTCCAGGTCCGGCGAAAGACAAAGCACCCGTGCCACGTCTTCCGACTCCACAGCAGTAGCCTGGGTGTTCTCCATGGAGAAGGCCAGCACGTCGCAGCCGCCTTCCTGATAGGCTGCGGCGGACTCCCCAGTCAGACCGTCGGCCAGGACGCCCCACGGTATCTTGGGTGTTGTCAGGGATTTAAGAGCCGGGGCGCCCGCCAGCCCAGAAAGCAGCACTGCCTCCGGCGCCAGGGTGGCTACGGCCTTCAGTCCATCAGCGTGGTTGCGGGAAATCACCGGGATTAACGCCATGACCGGCACCTTCTCCGCCCTGGCTACGCCGAAGCCCAGGGCTGCTGGAGCGCCGTTGGCGATGCGGTCCAATAAGTCCAGAAACTTGCCCATTACTATCCTCTGCCAAAAGCCTGGAAAATCTGGGCTGATTATACTCCACGGCAGGACGAAATGGGCATCTGACTTAGCGCATCAGAGAAAGGTACCAGTGGTACAGGCCAGGCCCCGCCAGCAAGTGGATGGCCGCCCCCCCAGCCAGCGCCGGGCCGTAAGGGATTACCTGCTTGTGCGACCTGCGGCCCAGCAGCAGCAACGCCAGGCCAACTATGCCGCCCAAAATGAAGCCCGCCAGCAAGCCGGTGATTATGTAAGGAAAGCCCAGTATGGCCCCCAGGAAGGCCGCCAGCTTCATGTCGCCAGCGCCCATGCCGCCCCGGGCCAGCACAAAAATCAGGGCCAGCGCCCCAAAGCCCAGTCCCGCCCCCGCTAGCGACCGCACCCATGCTTCCGTGGCGCCCCAGCCCTGGGCCAGGGGAGTAACTGGGAACAGGAGCAAGCCTATCACCACTGCGGGTAGCACCACCACGTTGGGAATCAGAAAGTGTTCCAGATCAACAAAGGTGATGTGAGCCAGCACGGCCAGGTACAGGGCCAGGACTGCGCTGCCTGGATTGACACCGTGTTGCAGGAAGGGGATGGCGCAGACCAACGCGGTGACCGCCAGCGCTGTCCACCCCTTGATGCGGATGCGGTGGCCGCAGGCGTAGGCTTTTCCGTGCTGGCGCAAGGGGCCAATGACGGGCAGCACGTCTAAAAGCGCCAGTCCCTGGGGACAGGCATCATTCGTGGTTTCGGATGCTGGGGTAGTTTCAGGGGGAGGCAGGGTCTCTTCTTTGACCGCCACACTTAGCTCCGGTGGTATGCAGGCTGGTACGCAGCCTAACAACCGGAGCGTTGCCCAGGTAGGGTGCTTGCCCCTGACCTGGTGGGCCAATTAACCGCAGAGACTCCACAGAATGCGAGGATTTTAGATTCTTCGTCCCGATACAATCGGGACGAAGAACGATATTTTAGGCAAGGCCAACTGCAACCAAAAATGTAAGGGCGAGTTTCAAACTCGCCCCTACTCATTGCAGACTGTATCAGGCTTACAGCGGCTGCCAGCGGCGCTTGCCCTGGCGGCTGACCACCTTGCCTACCTGCTGGCCCGGCGGGAAGTGCCCAGCGGCAATAATCCAGCCTTCCCGTTCCGCCTGGCCCAGTAATTGCTCCCTGACCCGGTGGCTCTGGTTTTTGTCGTAGTCCACCGCGGCGCACCAGCTTGGCTCGGCCACCTGCACGGGGCTGTGCAGCAGGTCGCCCACCAGCATGGCCTTCTGCCCGCCGGAATTGACCATGACCACCTGATGTCCAGGGGTGTGTCCAGGCGCCGGAGCGCAGGACACTTCTCCGGTGATCTGGTAGTCTCCCTCCACAATCTCCTGAAGGCGCAGGCGGCGCAGGGGCATCACCTGCTTCTGGATGTGGGGGAACTTCTCCAGCATCTCCTTGGTGGTGTAGTAATCGTAGTCTGCCTTGGGGAGGATGTAGCGGGCGCGCCGGAAAGTGGGCGCAGGCATCCCGCCCTGGTAACGCAAGTTCCAGCCCACGTGGTCGGCATGGAGGTGGGTGTGCACCACGAACTTAACCTCGTCTGAGGGCGATACGTTGGTGTTGCGGGTGTTGTCCGGGGGCAGCAGGACGGGCCGTATCACTTCATAAAGGTTGCCGGTGCGGTTGCCCCGCTCCGGGTGGGGGCCCGGCCCCATGCCGGTGTCCACCATCATTGTGCCGTCCTTGGTCTTGACTACAAAGGCCCCGTAATAAAGCTGGACCTGGCCGTTCTCCAGGTACTCCTTGTACGGCCCCCACTGGTTGGCCGTAACTCCGGCAAAAAATGCCGAAGGTTCCCGGGCGGGGGGAATCATGTCCACCACCGCAATAATTTCCACGTTTCCTACGGTGCAGCGGTCTGCCATATTGCCTCCTGAGTCTAACTAGGTTTGGTCCCCGGCTGGCCCTGGGAGTCGTCTCGCTGGGTTAGTACTGAATGAGCGAGAAAACGTTGTAGCCCTTGAGTTTTTCCCGTCCCTTAAGAGCAAGCAGTTCAATTACCAGGCCGATGCCAGTAACTCTGGCGCCCGACATTTCCACCAGGCGTGCGGTGGCGGCCAAGGTGCCGCCGGTAGCCAGCAGGTCGTCCATAAGCAACACTCGCGCCCCGGAGGCAACTCCATCGGCGTGGATTTCCATGGAGTTGGAGCCGTACTCCAGGGAGTAGTCGGTGGCAAAGGTCTTGGAGGGCAGTTTTCCCCGCTTTCTGACTGGGACCAGCGCTTTGCCCAGTTGGTAAGCCAGGGGAGCGCCAAACAAGAAACCGCGGGATTCCACCGCCACAATGGCGTCAATGGGCATAGACTGCACGTGCTCCTTGAGTTGGTCCACCGCGTAACGAAAGGCGGCGGGCGACTGGAGCAGCGGAGTGATGTCCCGGAACAAAATGCCTGGTTCCGGAAAGTCAGGAATGTCTCGGATGTAGGCTTTCAAGTCCATGGCAATGAAGGGGGCAGCTAGCGCCCCGATGCAGTGTAGTAGAAGGCCACAGGCGCGTCAAGATTTGTTGGCAAATGACGCAGGGTTGTTCACCCTCAGTAGGGTCAGACCTATGTGTCTGCCCTTAAGTGATGACCTCTGCCAGGGCGGTATTGGGCCAGTTTGCTGTGGCAGAAAGTCAGGACTCAACTCGTCGCACCCCTGACCTTCCCCCGTAATTTATACCACGGATAATGCGAGTTCGTGCTGTTGGCGGAAGGTCTCAGGAGCCAGGTAACCCAGAGAGCTATGGGGTCTGGCCAGGTTGTAGTCTTGCCGCCACTCTTCGA
>VGZV01000019.1 GCA_016872385.1 SAR202 cluster bacterium
CAATTTTCAGGCAGAGCTCACTTTGCGGGAAGGGGGAAGAAAGAGCATTTCTGGGGACACACCATCCTTCCTGGGAAGGACGGCGGGGGTTGCGCGCTCTGCACCCCCACAGTTTTCAACAGAGCCAGCCTGTGTCAAAAGTTACTTAACACGTCCAGGCTTACCCTTCGACATGCTCAGGGTGAGCGTCCTTCGGCTGAAGGACCGCTCGTGGTGAGCCTGTAGAACCACGAGCACCTAGCCTTTTTAGACACCCTCTTTGAGCGGCCTAACAGCAATTTGCCATGGCCGCTCTTTACCGTTACGAAGGCGCCAACCGCCAGTACTTGCTACTGAAGAAGCGGCATTGAGTGCTTATCCTGTGCTCCCCCCGGTTTGCTTGACAACCCCTGGGCAAGGTGCTAACGTCGTGGCAACTTCCAGCACTGCAGAATGCAAGCTAGCTGGATGACGCTTACACCAATCTGTGGCGCCAGGGCAATCTCTGGCGTCCCTTTTCTGCCTGAGGCCGAGGAATAATGGCAACGCCCGAACTGGAATTGGGGTCGGCTGAACTGGCCCAGTTGTGCCAAAGAGTCCTATCCCAGCGTTCCCTGATCGTTGCCAGCAACCGCGGACCTGTGGAGCATCACCTGGGGGCGGACGGCCGTCTGGAACCCCGCCGTGGCAGCGGAGGCGTCGTTACCGCCCTCAGTTCCCTGTGCCAAACCTCGGAACTCACCTGGGTGGCCAGCGCCATGGGTGAGGGCGACCGGGCGGCTTCAAAGAACGGCCACGGCCCCAAGATTAAGTCGCCGCTGCCCGGCCACAAGATTAATCTTCAGTACGTTGTAACGCCGCGCCGCGTTTACCACAAGTACTACAATATCTTGTGCAACCCGCTGCTGTGGTTCCTTCAGCATTACATGTGGAACCCGCCCTACAACCCCAACGTGGATGCGCCCGTACATGACGCCTGGCACACAGGCTACATTCCAGTAAACCAAGCCTTTGCCAAAGCAGTGGTGGCAGAAGCTAAAAACAGCGGGCGTCCTCCCATAGTCATGGGACATGATTACCACCTGTACCTGATGCCCCAGTATGTGCGCCAGGAACTGCCTGGGGCCATCATCCAGCACTATGTGCACATCCCCTGGCCCACACCCCGGTACTGGCAAATGGTGCCCACCTACATGGCGCGGCAAATCTGTTCCGCCCTGTGCCACGCCAACGTGGTGGGATTTCAGACTACTGAAGACCAGCGCAGTTTCCTGGACACGGTGGAGGCCTTTCTCCCAGAAGCTCAGGTAGACCGCACCGCCGGCATAATCCGCTGGAAGCAAATGGAGGCCCGGATTAAGGCCTACCCCATGTCCATTAACGTGGGGGAGGTGAAGCGCATTGCCGCCTCCCCTCGGACCAGCGAGCATGAAGCCCGTTTGCGGCCCCTGTGCCGGGAGGCCACCCTAGTGCGCATTGACCGGGCCGAGCCTAACAAGAACATTGTCAGAGGGTTCAAGGCCTATGAACTGCTGCTGGCGCGGCACCAGGAACTGCAGGGCAAGGTCACTTTTTGGGCCTTTCTGGTGCCCTCGCGCACGCACATTCGCCAGTATCAGCGCTACATGCAAGAGGTGCAGCAAGCCATTGACCAGGTGAACCGCACCTTCGGCACGCCCGATTGGCAGCCCATCAATGCTTTTATGGAGAATAACTACACCCAGGCCGTGGCCGGGATGCGGCTATATGACGTGCTGTTGGTCAACACCCTGGTGGAAGGCATGAACCTGGTGGCCAAAGAAGGGCCGGTGGTAAACACTCGCAACGGGGTGCTACTGCTCTCGGAAAGCAGCGGGGCTTACCAGGAACTGGCCCAGGGCGCGGTGCCGCTGTGCCCCACGGACATCGAGGGCACCATGGAAGCAATGTACCAGGCCATAAAAATGGGCCAGGAAGAGCGCCAGCGCCGGGCCGCCCTTTTGCACGACACCATTTGCCGGGACGACCTTAACCAGTGGATGACCCGGCAATTGCTGGACCTGTCTAGCCTGCTGCACTGAGACCACGGGGACATTCTCTCTTTTCCTGCCCCTTGCAACCTTACCTGACAACACCAAGGAGACAACCCCGCAGAATGGATGAAAATGTCCAGGGCCTGGGACCGGAGGAGCGGCAGGCTGATCTTCACCTTTGCATTTTCCCCCACCTGAAAGAGTTCGTGGTTTCTGACCTGCGCCCAGGCAAGGCTGGATTCGTGCTGCTCAACTCTGGGGAAGTCCTCCGCGGCGATTTCTACGACATGGTGGAGCAGGAGTTTGCCGACGCCCTGCGCGAGAGGGCCGAACTGCCGTTCATCCACCTGATTAACCTGCCCCTGCGGGTGGAGGAAATGGTCCGCGGCGTGGCCATGAACTTCATCCTACTGCGCCTGGGCATAAACCCAGAATCGGAGGACATACCCACGGTGGTGGTGTTTATCATCAGTGGCGGCGCATTGGCAACCCACTCCCAGCAGCTTGTGGAGGGTCTCCGGCAACTCCTGGGAGAAAAGCTGGCTCCCAACCAGCTGAAAGAGTGGGAAGCTACCATGGCCAGGCTGATGGAGGAGGAAAATGCCATGCTCAGGCGCACCAGCCAGCACGAACTGAGCGAAGCCGTGAGCGGGGAGACCCTGGACTATTTCACCCTGTGGGAAAGCCGTAACTGACGAGATTCCATGAAAATCGGCCTGATTTCTGACACCCATCTGGCAGGCAGCGGGCGGGGGCTACCCCAGCCAGCAGTGGATGCCCTGCGCGGCGTGGACTTGATTCTGCACGCCGGCGACCTGGAGTGTCTGGGCGTGCTGGACCACTTGGAAACCGTTGCCCCGGTGCTGGCAGTACGGGGGTACGAAGACCCCACAGAAGCCGGGCAAAGGCTGGCAAGCACCACGCGGGTGGTGGAAGTTGAACAAGTTGCCATCGGCATGGTGCACGATATACAATGGCCGCCGCCCCGCATTTTGACCAGTCCAGACGCCACGTTCCTGGAGTTTCCGCCTGGCAGCGCCCGCGACTTGCTGGCCAAGAAGTTCGGCCGCCCCGTGGATGTGGTGGTGTTTGGCGATACTCATCAGCCCCTGGTCTGCTGGTGTGATGGCGTATTATTGGTCAACCCTGGCAGCCCCAACTACCCCAACAAGCGGCCTAAAGGGTCCCTGGGGACCCTGGGCATTTTGGAAGTAGCGGTAAGGCTGGTAAGTGTACAGATTGTGGATTTGGCCGCCTTGGCACCCAGTGTCCCAGGAGACGCACCCAAGGGCATCAGGGTGCCACTACCCTAACGTCCGGGGGCAACACTCTTGTTGGTATGGCCCTTACTGGAGTAAGTTAATTCTGATGACACACTCTCAGTCTAGGGCGAGAAACAAAGCGCCCAGGAATGGCACCTGGGGCCGGAGCGAGTAGCTTCACCAGGTGCAGAGGGGTAAAGGTGAGCAACATACTGATTGTCGAGGACCAAGAATCCCTGGGACTGCTCTATAAGCAGGTGCTGCGCCAATTCAACCACAATGTGATAGTGGCGCCAGATGGCCTGGCGGGAGTGGCGGCCGCTACCCAGGGCACGCCCGACCTGATTATCCTGGACCTCATGTTGCCCGGCATGCCCGGCACCGAAGTAGCCGCCAAGCTCAAGGAACTAGGTATCCTGCCCGCAGCGCCCCTGATTGTCACCACCGCCGTGGGCAGCGACGATGCCCAGGCCATCGCCCGGTCTATGGGGGCGCAGGGTGTTTTGTCCAAGCCCTTCAACATCTCTTCCCTGATTAACATTGTGCGGGAAGCGCTGGCTGGTTCACAGCGCGAAGTTGCCGCCGCGTGACTTCTGGACAGAATCCGCATCAGCTGCCCTAACCCGCTCCACAAGGGGGCCAAGCCCCTCATCCACCTTGTTCCAAAAACCGCCTCGGCCCTCCCAATTAGAGAGGGCCGAGGATTCGCCACCAGCAAACTCCTTCCCGTTATACGAAGAGCGGCGCCATCACCAGGGTAATGGTAGCCAGCAGTTTCACCAGCACGTGCAGGGAAGGCCCCGCCGTATCTTTGAAGGGGTCGCCCACCGTATCACCTACCACCGCGGCGGCATGGGCCTCGGAACCTTTGCCCAGAACTTCCCCAGTCACCGGATGCTTCAACGCCCCGGCCTCAATGCTTTTCTTGGCGTTGTCCCAAGCGCCACCCGCGTTGTTCAAAAAGGTAGCCAGGATAATGCCGCCGATGGTGCCTACCATGAGGAACCCCGCCACAGCTTCGGCGCCCTTGTCAAAGGCGAAGCGCATCCCCAGGCCCACTACAATGGGCAGACATACAGCCAGCACTCCCGGCAGCACCATCTCCCGCAACCCCGCCCGGGCGGTAATGTCCACGCAGCGGGCGTAGTCCGGCTTTTCGGTCCCACTCATGATGCCCGGATGCTCCCGGAACTGGCGGCGCACCTCCTCAATGATGGCTGTGGCCGTGCGACCCACCGCCTTGATGGCCAGAGCGGAGAAGAGGAAAGCCAGCATCACTCCCAGCAAGCCGCCCACAAACACCTGGGGGTCTGCCAGGTTGATAACACCGGTGAAGGCCTCATTGACGTGTTTTACTTCATCCAAGTAGGCGCTGAAGAGCAAGAAGGCCGCTAGGCCCGCGGAACCCATGGCATAGCCTTTGGTCAGCGCCTTGGTGGTGTTGCCCACTGCATCCAGGCGGTCGGTGATGTGGCGGATCTGGCCGCCAGCCCCAGCCATCTCCACAATGCCTGAGGCGTTGTCGGTGATGGGGCCAAAGGTGTCCATCGCCAGCACGTAAGCCGCAGTCATCAGCATCCCCATGGTGGCCACTGCCGTGCCGAAGAGGCCGCCGTTGGGAATGGGCGTGCCATCGGGAAGGGTGACGTGGCTGCCCAGCCAGTAGGAAAGCAGCACGGCTATCCCAATGACTATGGCGGTGGAAGCAGTGGTCTCAAAGCCAACGGCCACACCTGAAACTATGTTAGTGGCCGGGCCAGTACGGGAGGCGTTGGCGATACCCCTTACTGGCCGGTACTTAACTTCGGTGTACCACTGGGTTATGTAAACGAAGGCCAGGCTGGTGACGATTCCCACCAATCCCGCCAGGAACAGCCAAACCGGGTTGGCGGCCACATTACCCAGCATAAAGAAAGTGGCGATAGCCAGGCCGCCCACGGAAAGGCCCGACGAGACCAAGTAGCCCCGGTTAAGCGCCTTCATGGGGTCTTCGTCTTCTTTACCCCGCACTACCAGGATTCCACCCATGGTGGCGAAAATGCCGAAGGCCCGCACCACCAGCGGGAATAGAATCCAAACTTCTGGATTGGGGAGCTTGGCTTCCAGGGCCACCAGAAAGGCGGCCACTCCCAGAATCATGGCGCCGATGTTTTCCGCCGCAGTGGACTCGAATAAGTCGGCGCCGCGGCCCGCGCAGTCGCCCACGTTGTCCCCCACCAGGTCGGCAATGACCGCGGCGTTGCGGGGGTCATCTTCGGGAATGCCCTGCTCCACCTTGCCCACCAGGTCGGCGCCCATGTCCGCGGCCTTGGTGTAGATGCCGCCGCCCAGCTGGGCGAATAACGCTACAAAGCTGGCGCCGAATCCAAACCCAACGATGAGGAAGGGCACCACCGCCACATTAGCCGAGTTGCCGCCGCCGAAGGCGTAGAAAATGGCCGCCACGCCCAACAGGCTGAGGGCCACAATGAGAAACCCCGAAACAGCGCCGCCCCGCAATGACGCAGTGATGGCCGCTTTGAGGCCGCCCTTGGCCGCCGCCGCTGCGGTGCGCAAGTTGGCTTTGACCGAGATGTACATCCCCACAAAGCCAGCCAGGGCAGAGCAGAAGGCCCCAACCAGGAAGGCCACTGCAGTGCGCCAGCCCAGTCCAATCCGGTCAGCGCCGGTAATCGAGCCATCCCCATCAATGTCGGTGCGGCCCAGAATGCCCAGCAGTACGGCAATAATTACCGCGGCCACAATGGCCAGAAGACCGATGGTGCGGTACTGGCGCTTGAGGAAGGCCATGGCTCCCTCAAAAATACGGCCGGCGATGTCTTGCATCTCCGGCGTGCCCTTGTCACCTTTCAAGACGCTATGGGCAAGCCACGCGGCAAAAAGCACCGCCGCAATGCCCGAGACAGGTACCAGCCAAACCAACTCCATAGTGCAATTCCTTACCTTAGACTGGGGTCGAGAGGCGCAGGCCCAAGCTTTTGCTTGACCGCCGCCATTGCAGTGGCCCATTGTAGCATCGGATGGGGTTTTAGGGAAGCGTGAAGCTAGGCCAGCTGGGCCAGAGCCTGCCGCGACAGCATCATCTTGACCGGGCTGATGGGCCGGAATGTGCGGGAAACCCGCACGTCTCCAGCCAGGCTGCACAAAGTATAGGCATCATAAGGGGCCAGGCCCTTTTCTTTCACCAGAAAGTCCACCATGTCCCGCACCGCCTGTTTCATGGCCAGGCCCAGTTCCTCCCCGTGGGAGAGCACCACAAAGTAGTCAGGTGTCACCACCCGCGGACTATTCAGCGCCATTCCCTTTTCCAAAGTGACCCGTATGTGGGCCTCAGAAGAGCATTCTGCGCCGGTGCCCGCCACTGCGCCGTCGCCCACCACCGCATGGCAGTCGCCCAGGGCCAGCATTCCACCTGGAACAAACACCGGCAGGTAAATGGCGCTGCCCGCCACCAGTTCCTTAAGGTCAATGTCCCCGCCGTAGGGGCCGCTGTCGGTGGCGGTTACCTGGGGATAGGTAGGCGTAGTAGCCACCATGCCCATGGAAGGGACCATAGGCAGCCGGAGACCGCCGGGCAGCACCACCCAGTCGCCGTCCAGGGCCATGACGGTGGGATAGCCTTCGGTGAACTCCGCTTCCAGGAATCCGCGGCCAGGCATCACCATGTGCACCGCCTCATCCTTGGGAGTGATGCGGATGAATTCCACCTTCAGGGCATCCCCCGGCTCGGCGTCGCGCACGCAGATAGGGCCGGTGGCTGGCCCCTTAAGGCATTTGGCCTCCAGCACCGCAGGGTCACGGACTCCTTCAAAGGCGTCCCAGGTCTCCACCAGCAGCTCTTCCCCAGAATCAATAGTGATGGCGGGAGCCGCCTTGGGGTCCAGTACGTAAATGTGGTGTTCCCGGCCAAGCCGTTTCACGATCAACCTCCGGTTGCCAGCCATCAGCAGTCAGTAATCAGCCATCAGCCCCCGCACCCCAAAGAGGCGTGGGTGGGATCTGAAAGCTAAAAGCTGACGGCTGTTAGCTAATTGCTATCTGCGTTTGGTGAGTATGTACGCCAGTGCCCGGGTCCAGTTCCACCACGGTGATTTCCCCGACACCGCCCGTGGGCAACGGCGAACCGGAATATACGGCCTTGACGCCGCCGCAGGAAACTTCTATGTGGCGGTCCCAGTGGCCCAGGGCCAGGTAGTCGCAGGGGGCCTGGGCCACCTCTTGGGGAAAGATGGGTGAAGAGCGCCGCTCCCGGTCGTCTTCAAAATGGAAATGGCCGTGGGCCAGGGCCACCAGCCAGTGGCCGTTGCTGCCCGCAGGCATTCCTTCCAGGGGATGAAACTCCGGCGTGTGGGCGGGCATGGCGCGGCCCCATAAGTCCAGGGTCAGGTCGGGCAGAGAGATGATTTCCCCCTGGTGCTGGCTGAAAATCCGCAGGTTGCGCGGCGCGCGATGAAAGGGCGTGCGGCGGTACAGGGATTCAGCATCGTACAGGTCGTGGTTGCCGGGAAGAATTATTGCGGGCAGGGCCAAGCGCGCCATCTGCGCCACAAAAAACTCCAGCTCGGCCTCGGGAACCCGGGCGTGGTCAAACACGTCGCCCACAATAAGCACGGCGTCGGCGCCCAGGCGCGGGGCTGCATCCACCAGGGCAGCCAGGGCGGCGCGGGCCTGTTCCACGTGCCAGTCGCCGCCCAGGTGGGTATCAGAAGTGTGCAGCAGCCGCAGCTTTTTCCTTACATGTGAGGTGGAGTGGTGGTTCGAGGGGATTCCCATGTTAGTCAAATAGCAATCCTGTGAGTGACTTTAGCCACTCCCAAACTTCTTGGGGGCCTGTTGCCCATAATCCAATGACTATGCTCAGAGCCAGCACCACCAGAATGAACCAGAGGATATCAGGGTTGATTCATTCTCGGTGATGGTAGGGGCAGACCTATGTGTCTGCCCTCGGGTAAGGGCCATGCCGGGGGCACACACGTAGGTGTGCCCCTACCGCTATGGCGAGAATGAATCAGCCCTGCAGAGAATATGTCTCAGTTTGACCGTTAGTCGTAAATATGCTCGGGGGCCAATTCTAAACGTTGAGGTATCAGTAAATGTTCTCTTGACTACTCGGCCGTCGGGAAAAAGTTCCTCAACCTCTACCCGCACCGTGCGAATTTCTACGATCGGCCCGGTGTACTCGGCGCTGGTTCCGGCCCGGCCTATCCCTCCATCACCAATGCCGTTGTCTCCAGGGTTGCTCCCTATCAGTAATCTGCCAGTCAAGCGGGGTTAGCTTGCCTTGAGCGACTCCCTTGTCTCACCCGGCGCTTCTGCGGTAATTCCGGGAATTACCAGCCTGGCGTGAAGCTGGCCAGACTTGTCAACCAGCGCGAGTTCTTTGCCCTCTTTCTGATAAGCCCGCAGAATGCCGTATAACTGGATGGCCCGCCGGAGGACTTCAGAAAGAGAAATCCCTTCTTCTTGGGCGATGCGGTCTAGCCCCTTGTAGACCTCGTCGGAGAAGCGGACTTGAACGTTTTTCATTTCGACTCACTCTGCCTCGTGCTCGGTCGCCCTGTCACGTCGGGGTTGCACAGTACTAAGTGCTAGTTCCAACAAAATTTCGTGAAGATGTCCACGATGTCTCACCAGGATGGAGATAAAGACTGCCCGACAATTGGCGCCTTGTAACGAAAGTTACGCCCCCATGTTCCACATACTCAGTGACGGGGACACCCGTGGAGAGAATCTCTAGCTTGATGGAATACATTTTCCACTCAGGCTCAATCACGGTCCAACCTCGATTCTCAAATTTGGCCGTCGGTTTGGGTCTCTGATCCAGGCTAGCACGATATACATGCACTGTCAATGCATTATCAATGTAAAACTAATGCACAAGGCTATTTACCAATGACCCCTTGCCGTTCCAGCTCTCCGACCTGCTCCGGCGTGTACCCCAACTCCGCCAGCACCTCGTGGTTGTGCTGCCCCAGCAGGGGCGGCGGGCGCTGGAGCGCAGGCGGCGTCTCCGTAAGCTTCAGCGGCGAACCTGGCACCCGCAAGTCCGGCACCTTGGGATGGGGCACCGGCGTAATCATGTTGCGGGCCAGCACCTGGGCATCGGCCACCACGTCGGACACGCGGTTGATGGGGCCGCAGGGCACTCCAGCGGCGGTGATGGCCTCCACCCAGTGGGACATGGGCTTGTCCTGGAAAATCTGGCTGAGAGCTGCCACGCATTCGGCACGGTGGGCCACCCGGTCG
The DNA here is from genome assembly GCA_016872385.1 of SAR202 cluster bacterium. GTDB lineage: Bacteria > Chloroflexota > Dehalococcoidia > Lucifugimonadales > UBA3495 > SHYG01. Next base: position 9,500 of record VGZV01000019.1, read on the forward strand.
TCGTTGGTCTTGAAGCGCGGGTCGGCCATCAGCTCAGGGTGCCCGATGCCTCGGCACATGCGCTCCCACAGCCCCTGGTTGGCGCAGCCCAGGATGAAATAGCCATCGCTGGCGGAGAAGGTCTGGTAGGGCACCAGGCCGGGGTGGCCGGAACCCATGCGGTGGGGCACCCGGCCCGTGGCAAAGTAGCTGGTGGCGTGGTAGCTCATGGCCGCCACCTGGCCGTCCAGCAGGGAGGCGTCAATCCACTGGCCCTGGCCGGTTTGCTGCCGGTGGTACAGGGCGGTGACGATGCTGCCGTAAGCCATCATGCCGGTGAACAAGTCCACCAGGGAGAAGCCCACCCGCAGGGGCAGGCCGTCGGCCTCGCCGGTGAGGCTCATCAGGCCGCTGTAGCCCTGGATAATCAGGTCGTAGCCGGGCATCTCCGCCATTGGCCCGGTGCGGCCAAAGCCGGAAATGGTGCAGTACACGATGCCGGGGTTGACGGCGCGAACCGCTTCAAAGCCCAGACCCATGCGCTCCAACGCCCCGGCGCGGAAGCTCTCGATGAACACGTCCCCCTGGCGGGCCAAGGCCAGCACAATATCCACCGCCGCAGGTTCCTTGAGGTTCAGGCTCAGGCTGCGCTTGTTGCGGTTAAAGGAGAGGAACTGGGCGCTCTCGCCGTTCCAGAAGGGAGTCCAGGCGCGGGTCTCGTCGCCGTGGCCCGGCTCCTCGATTTTCACCACGTCGGCGCCCATGTCCCCCAGCAGCATGGTGCAAAAGGGGCCGGCCAGGGTGCGGGTCAGGTCCACCACTTTTATGTTTTGCAGCGCGGAGGGCATTAGCTTGTCTCCGGTAACGGGAGTCAACGCAGGGGATTATAGCATGGACTGAAGGGAATGAGGTCTGCCTTGACGGCGCTGGTCTCCCGTATATTTATGACGAAATTCGTCGAGTTTTACCTGCACTTTGTGGGCTATTGACGCGATTGGGGGGGCATATCCTCTACGGGAAGTCAGAACTTGGGGAGTTAATATGCTGAAATCAAGCACGTTGGCGCGCCTGGCTACCCTCACTGTGATTCTGAGTGTTGGAGTAATGTTAATTGGAGCAAAACCGACGCCACCGCCGCCTGCCCCTGACCCCTGGGTTACTACAGGCAATGCGGGCACCAATCCCGCCACTCACTTCCTTGGCACCACCGACAACCAGGATCTGGTGCTGAAGACCAACGGTGCAGAGCAAATGCGGATTGGCGCGGCGGGAGGGGTTACTGTACCAGGGGCCTTTAACGCGGGGAGCGTGACCGCAACTGGGACGGTGACCGCAGGAAATGTTATTGCAACCGGCAACGTTGATGCTGCTGGGTTCACCCAGGGCGGCAGCGCCACCCTGAGTAACAGCATCAGTGGCAATGCGGCCAGTGCAACTACAGCGACTACTGCCAACACTGCAGGGACTGCCACTGCACTGGCGGAGGATCCGCTTGACTGTGGTCTCAATGCCTTCGCTAATGCCATTGTGCCCAATGGTGACTTGACCTGTGCTCAGTTAAATTTTACCAACCTCACAGGTAACGCAACTGATGCACAAGTGCCGGACAACATCACCATCAGCTTGGCAGCGACCGCCACCGCCTTGGCCGCTGACCCCGCCGACTGCGCTGCGGGACAGTTCGCCAACGCCATAGCGGCCAACGGCAACCTGACCTGCGCGCAAGTGAACTTCGCAGACGTGGCGGGCGCAGCCACAGATGCGCAAATACCTGATAACATCACCGTCAATTTGGCGACGACCGCCACAGCACTATCGAATGATGCGACTGAGCCTTCCCGCATTCAAACCTGGGGCGATGCCAGCAACGTCAGCTTTAGTGGCACTGGCATTGCACAGCAGATCATCGACACAACTATATCTGTTACCGTCCCAGCGGGGAAGGCGTACTATTATTTCGTCGCGTACAACGGGATCTTGCTATACAATTTCAATGATCGGACAGCCGGGAGTACGGGGTTTTATGGCACCTGGAGTGCCTATCTACTTGCAAACACCACCCCGGTAAGCATGACCCACCATGTAGTCAACACAGGATACAGAGAGGACTGGTCTGCGGTCGGAGCCAGCCTTTATTGGCGAGCAAACTGGAGCACCACCTGGCTGGTCCGGTTGGGGGAGGGAACCCACAACCTAAAGGTCAACATCAATGGCGGTTCTGACAACACGATGAATATAGTTCATGTGCAGCATCAGGGAATGGAGGTGATGCGCGTTAATTAGCAGCCGGACACAGTACGGGACGATTCGATTTTATTGACCCTTGAGTAAGTGGCTAACCCCCCTCGTCTCGGCCTGACGGCAGAGGGCATCCTTCTAATTTAGGGGCACAGCACGCCGTGCCCCTGCCTTCTTGCCGCCTTCAGTTGACCGCCCCAGCCGCTAGTGCTACGGTTGCTCCGCAAACTGCCTTGGTTGGAGCACCCGCCATGAAGCCCTCCCCTCCCCCGCTCCTCCTGGTTCTGGGCGGCATCAACATGGACCTGCTGACCTACTCGCCTCGGTTCCCCCAGGCGGGGGAAACAGTCGTGGGCACCCGCTTCCTCACCTACGCCGGGGGCAAGGGAGCCAACCAGTCGGTGGCCGCCGCCCGCATGGGCGCAAAAGCCGCCATGATTGGCCGGGTAGGGGATGACCTTTTTGGGCCGCAGCTCATCCAGGGCTTGCGGGATAGCGGCGTGGATGTCTCCGGCGTGGGGGGCAGCCCCGGCGCAAGCTCCGGCATTGCCGTGATTAACATTGACGCTTCGGCCCAGAACCGGATTATTCAGGTTCCAGGGGCCAACCACGCCTGCGGCGAGGCGGAGCTACGGCAGGTCATGCGGCGGCTGCCCCAGGCCTCGGCCTTGCTGCTGCAACTGGAATTGCCGCTGGAGTTGACTCTGGCGGCGGCTCAGGCGGCCCACAACCAGGGCAAGCTGGTGATGCTGGACCCCGGCCCGGCGCGCCCGCTGCCTGACTCCCTCTACCGCTGCTGTGACGTGATTACCCCCAACGAGACCGAGGCGGCGGCGTTGGTTGGCTTTCCCGTGGGCGACCTGGCCTCGGCGGGGCGGGCGGCCCAGGTTTTGCTGGCGCGCGGGGCCAGGTGCGCCGTGATTAAGCTGGGCCGCCAGGGGGCCTGGTTCGCTACCCCAAACGAGCAGGGCCACGTGCCAGCCTTTCCGGTGGCAGCGGTGGACTCAGTGGCGGCGGGCGACGCCTTTAACGGGGCGCTGGCGGTGTTGCTGGCCGAGGGTTGCTCGCTATCGGAGGCGCTGCGCTGGGCCGCGGCGGCAGGCGCGCTGGCCGTTACCAAGGTGGGGGCGCAGGACTCCATGCCCTGGCGGGCGGAGGTGGCGGGTTTGCTGGGGAGCCAATAACCGCGACTACAGTGACACCGCCGGGACGCTGATTACCCGCTCCGGCTTCTGGTGGCGGTCAAAGATGTCGTGGTAGAGTTGGTCCATCTTCTTGAGGACTTCCGGCGTGAAGTAGCTCTCTCCGCACTGACGGCACACACCAGCTGGAACATTGCTGACAATCAACAGATTCCCCTTGCGCCGGTAATCGTATTCGATCCTCTTTTCCTCCACGGTGGCGCAGCAGAAAGTGCAATCGCCGTAGGTGGTCATACTCTTTCTCCTCTTTCCCGTGGTGTCCTCCACCAGGGCGGGTTTGGCAAATACACCGTTATGATCCTAACCCTTCCAAGATTCTGTCCCCCGCTGCTAACCCAACCGATTACCAGATGGATGGGTTTTGTCCCCGCATATCCCAGGATCAGACAACTCCAACCCCGTGGGTCATCTGCATATTCTTCCAGAACTTCCCCATTCCCAACGGCCTGTTCAAGCTCCACTATGTCCAGGTCTTCTGCCAGCCGCTCACGCTCGGCATGGATACTAATCTGATACCTGCCCTGTCTGAACAGTCGCTGAATTTCCGGGAAGTTTGGAATCATGTCTGCCTATGGGGAAATTATATCAGAGCCACCCCAGCAACCTTTCCGCCCACAGGGCCAGCAGGGAAATTAGCAGCGTTGCCAGCGTCACCGGCAGGCCCAGGCGCAGGAACTGCCGAAAGGTAATCACCACCCCGTCCTTGCGCGCCTGCTCCGCCACTATCAGGTTCGCCACTGCGCCCACCAGGGTCAGGTTGCCCGCCAGGGTGGCCGATGAAGCCAGGCCCAACCACAGCAGGTCGCTGGCCTGGGGTTCCAGCACCGGCAGCATCAGCACAGTGTAGGGCACGTTGCTGACGATTTGGGACAAGGCCAGGCTGATGCCGTGCAGCAAAGCCAGCCCTGGCAAGTCCTGGGTGATGGGCACTGCGTCAACGGCCCAGTCCAGGTAGCCGTGGCCCACTATGCCGCCGATGACCACGAACAGCCCGCCGAAGAACACCAGCAGCAGCCAGTCCACCCCGGAAAACAACTCCCGGGGGGAATGCCGCGCAACCACCAGCATCAACCCGCCGCCAGCCACCGCCACTAGAGGTACAGTTAACCCGGTCCACCGAGTGGAAAGGAACCCAGCCAGCACCAGCGCCAGAATGAGAATTGAGGGTTTGGGAAATCCCCCCCTTGGGAGGAAATCCCCCCTGGCCCCCCTTTGCGAAAGGGGGGAACTTGCTATCCCCCCTTTGTAAAGAGCCTGCCCTGAGCCTGCCGAAGGAGGGGTTGGGGGGATTTCTCCCGCCTTTAGCTCTTTGCGGTACAGCCAAAAGGTGGCCGCCACCAGCGCCAGGGACGACAGCACCGCCACCGGCAGTAATCGGAACATGAACGCCCCATAGGACATGCCTGATTTCAAGCCCACCAGCACGTTCTGGGGATTGCCGGTAATGGTGGCCGCGCCGCCAATGTTGGAGGCCATCGCCTCGGCCAGCAGGAAAGGCAGGGGATTCAGGCCGCGGCTCCGGCAGTGGGCCACCACGATGGGCGTAAACACCAGCACCACCGCGTCGTTGACCAGGAAGGCGCTGGCGATGCCGGTAACTGCCACCACTATGACCAGGAGAGCGCGGGGGGACCGGGCATGTTCCAGGCACAGGGCGGCCAGGGCCTGAGTGTATCCGTCTCGTTGCAGCCCGGCAATGACCAGCATCATGCCCAGGAGCAGGGCAATGGTATCCCAGTCAATGGCTGCAATAGCGGCGTCAAAGGTCAGGGCGCCGGTAACCACCATTGCCACGGCACCCAGGAAGGCCACCACGGGCCGGTCCAGAGTTACCTTGGGCAGGCGGGTCAGTGCCACGCCCAGAAAAGTGACGATAAAGATGACCAGGGCCACTGAAGACGACCTGGCTGCTTGCTACGCCCGGCGGCGGCTGGCGGTGCGGCGCGACCCGTGGCCCGGCGATTCCATCAGTTGAGCCAGCAGCCCCAAGGCCACCGTAGCCAGGGCGTCTAGAATCGCCACCACTGCCAGCAGCTTGATATACGTGCTGCGCTTGAGAGGGTCCACGCACTGCAGGATTCCTACCATCAGCAGGCCAGCCATCACCAGGGAAAGCAGCACCGCGCCGCCCCACCACAGCCGGACTACTCCTCCCGCCGGACGCACTCCCAGCAGGTAGGCCATGTGACCCAGGGTAAGGGCCACTACCACCACGGTAGCCACCACCTGCCAGCTCCGCTGGTCTTGGACCAGCATCCCCCAGATTAGTAACACCACCACACCCAGGGCCGCCAGGGAAGCTATGGCGCCCAGGAAACTCAGCGGATTGAGCCACCCACTGCCCTCCCGGCTGGCGCTGATTAACCCGGTCACGCTGAAACCAGCCACCACCAGCATGGTCAGCAACAGCTTCTTTTGCAGGCCCTCAAACTCGCCAAAGACCGCCACCGATATGCCTATGGTGGCGCTAGCCAGCAGCGCCGCCAGCGTCGTGGTTAGGAAAAACTTCTTCAAGGGAATTACTCCTACCGATGCGCTAAAAGAGCCACTGCTCATTATGCCCCATTCCCGCCGGACATGGTATGCTAGGGGCCGTGCTGAATGGAGATAAATTTTGCATGGCCTGCGCCACCCCCCTGGAGGCGCGGGAGACTGCGGGCCGGCTGCGCCCGGTCTGCCCCAGCTGCGGACGGGTGGTGTACTATGATCCCAAAATTGCCGCCACGGCCATTGTGCCGCGGCAGGGCAAGGTGCTGCTTATCCGGCGCGCCGGGGAGGTGGGTTACGGCCTGTGGAGTATGCCCGGCGGCTACGTGGACCGGGGCGAGGAGGTAGAAGCGGCGGCAGTTAGGGAAGCCTGGGAGGAAACGGGGCTAGAGGTAGCAGTGGACCGGCTGGTGGGGGTATTTTCCGAAGCCGGTCACCCGGTAATTGTGGCAGCCTACGCCGTCCACGAGACCGGCGGCGAGCTGAAAGCCGGTCCGGAGGCGCTGGATGTGGGGTTCTTCTCCCCTGAGGAACTGCCGCCCCTGGCTTTCCCTCGGGACGCCCTGATTCTGGAACGGTGGCGTGAGATGCGTAATGGGAGTTAGCCGAAAACTTGTGCTGTGTCTGGGGTGATTGATGGTCGAGCAGACTAGAGTTGGTGAAAATGTCGATGCCCAGACCCAGTACTTACTTCACGCCAGTGAACAGTACTGGCTACACGTCAGGCACTTGGATAGTCTGCGAAACGCCTTTACCAGCTTTTATGCGTTGATAGTAGCAGGATTTTTCGCATTTACGGGCAAAGATGCAACGGTGTCTCATTGGTCAGTCTACGCAGGTCTGACAATGCTTTCTGCGTTTGGGTCATTACTCAATTGGAGAGCAAACGAGCACATCAGCACATACCAAACCAGAATCGTTGAGATTGCCCGACGGGTAGGGATGGGAGACATCGTACCCAACATCGGAGTACCGCAGGGGCACTGGCGGGGGTTCAGAGTACTCTATGTAGCTCTTTATGTAATTGGCACAGCAGCTTTCTTCTTTCTACTTGTCTACTCACTGTGTCGGTCTTTCTCTTGAAAGATAGGGGACGGTCACTCCTTTCTAGATAAGAGGCTTTGGGTCAGGTTCCCTGTTGCTTCCGGTGTGGCCCCTGGCTGTTTCCCCTCCCAGGTGCTACCGTGAAGGTATAGAGTCTCCATAGCGAACTTCACCCCCGCGGTCACCGCCATGTTCAAGAACCTGATTTTCTACACCGTAGCGGGCAGCATTTTCTGGGCAGTGTCCCAACGAGTGGGCGCTGGCTTGGGCTGGAGTTTGGCTGCTTCCCTGCTGCTGCCGCCCCTCATGGTCATAGGCTGGGTGCTCTACAAGAACCGCCGACCCCTGCTGTAAAATCTTCCCATGCACCCTCTTTCTCTCTGGAAAGACCGTGCGCTGACCCCGGTGCTGGACCTGGTGTTCCCCCTGCAGTGCCTGGGCTGCCGTGCCTGGGGCCAGGTCATTTGCAATTCCTGCGCCGCAGGCTTGACCCGCCTGGAGCCGCCCTTTTGCTCCACCTGAGCCCAGCCTGGGACCGGCGCACCCTGCCGTAACTGCGCCGCCAGCCCGCCACACACCGACGGCATTCGTGCGCCCCTCTTGATGACTGGCACAGTGCGGGAAGCCATCCACGCCTTGAAGTACCGCGACCTGCGGGCCGCCGCGCCGGAACTGGGCAAGCTTCTGGCGGAGCACTTGCAAGCCCATCCCTTGCCCGGCGACGTCCTGGTCCCGGTGCCCCTGCACCCCCGGCGGCTGCGCCAGCGCGGCTACAACCAGAGCGCGCTGCTGGCCAGGGAGCTGGGCAAGCTCACCGGGCTGCCCGTGGCGGCAGGCTGGCTGGCCCGCGTCCGCAGCGCGCCGCCCCAGGCCAGGGCTGCCAACCGGCAAGAGCGGGCCAGCAATGTGCGGGACGCCTTTGCAGCCACCGGCAGCGCGAGGGGTATTTCGGTAGTGCTGGTGGACGATGTAACCACTACTGGCAGCACCTTTTCCGCCGCGGCCAGGGCCTTGAAGGATGCCGGAGCCGCCACGGTGTGGGGGTTAGCGCTGGCAAAAGAGGCATAGCGTGCGTGTGACCTTGGCAATGCCGGCACTGTTTCTCTCCGTTACTAGGAGCCTATCCTAAAATCAGAATGCGAACACCCGCCCTTCGACAAGCTCGGGGCGAGCGGATTGGTTGTCCCGCTCGTGGTGAGCTTGTCGAACCATGGCGGGGAGTTTTTATGATACGCTTTAAGGAGGAGACAGAGGGGGTAAAACGACCCCGCCTAACCTCCCCTTGTTAAGGGGAGGGACTCAGGGCCGCACCCAGGTCTCCGACCAGGCCAGGCAGGCGCTGCTGCTCTGCTTGTCGCCCCGCATCTCCAGGAACGGTTTCCCGCTTGCCACCTTGCCGTTAATGGTCACCTGGGCCTGTTTGGCGGGCACAAAGCAGGAGTAGACGCCGTGGGGCCGGCCGGCGATGCTGCCCGCGGCCACCCGCAGCATAAACGGCTCGATGAAGTCGTACCAGCTCAGGAGGATGCTGTCGTCGTCGCTGTCCACCCGCTCGGTCCAGAAGGCCCGGCCGTCGCCAGACTTGATGAAGTCCGCTTCCACTACTGGCAAGCTGCGGTCGGCGAACTGGGGGAAGAGCAGGCTTTCAATCTCCTCCTGGAGCCAGCGGGCCAAGGCGATGTTGTCGGCGTAAACCCTAACCTGGTCGCCAATGGCGTCGCTTTTCAGGAACAGCGCGTGGCCTGCCCCGGCGGGAGACCATAGGACCCGCCAGTGGCTTACCCGGGTAGTATGGACGCCGCCCTGCTGCTGCATCAGGCGAATAAAGGAATTCTCGCCGGTCAGGCGCACCTGGTTGGGGTCGGTGGGATTATTGGTGGTCACGTTGACTCCTCGCAGGACATCTTGTATCTCATTTTTATTTTGAAGGTGCCGCAGCACCGGAGCGCAATTCCTGTTCCACCCGTTCAGCAAGAAAGATTTTCAACAGCGACTGGTAAGGAACGTCGCGTTTGTTCGCCAGAAGCTTAAGCTCTTCCAAAAGAGATGCTGGAAGCCGTATGGAAATGGTTCTGGTGGAGGGTTTCAGCCGCGAAAGCACGACCCGCTGGGCCGTACTCCAGTAAATATAGTCGGTGGAGTCGTGGGTAGACCAGAACTCGCGCTCATCGTCCTCTGAAGTAAACTCAGGCATCTCTTTCAATGTGGGCATTTCGATAGTTCCCCCGTTCCCTGCGGCTCATGTCCCGTGCAGAAATGACCCCAATCAAGTCTTCACGAACGGCGTAAACCACAAACAGCAACCGGCCTGCATCGGTCTGGCCCAATGCGAAATACCGGGCTTCCGCCAGAGCTAATCTTGCAATCCTTTCCACCACCAGGGGCCGGTTGAAGAAAATCTGCTCGCACTCCCATTGGGTCACACCGTGCGCTATCCGGTTTTTGTCTTCATTCCCGGGATCCCACTCAAAGCCAGTGCACCGGAAAAGAACATCCATGAACCCTTACCGACTGCACATATATGGCAGATATATACTGAGCGCCTGATATAAGCAAGCGTGGTGCGTTTCTCAATTACTAAATGGCTAGGGAAAACGGCAGGGGCATCCCCCTACATTGGGACGCCCCTACCCATATGCCAGAGTATAGCCCAGATTAGCCCTTGGCGGGGAACCAGTCCTGCTTCCAGGGGAACTGGCCGCCTGCGGGGTCGTAGGCGGGCTTGCCCTGCTCCACCCGCTCCCGGTAAGGGCTGGTCACCGGCTCGCTGTAGGGGTAAATGCCGCCCTCGTAAGCGCTGGCGCCCTTCTTGAAGTGCTTGGCCTGGTCCAGAGTCTCCACGAAGGGCATGTTCATGTCGTAGAGATGCTCCACCTTCTTGGGGCGCGGGCCAGCCTTGGACACGTGGCCGTACAGCTCGCGGCCAATAATGCGCTCGGCCATCCACACACAATCAATGAGCTTGTTAATATCCACGCCGGTGGGGATGCCCATATCTTCCATCATGTGGAGCAGGTCCTCGGTGGGGGCCATGCCGGTGGCCCGGCCATTGCCGCAGTAAGGGCATCCGCCGTAGCCGCCGATGGTGCCGTCCAGCTCCAGGGTGTCCTCCGGACTCAGGGCGCGCATGGCGGCGTAGGCCGAGGCGATGGCCATGTTGCGGCCATTGTGCAGGTGCAGGCGGAAATGGTTGATTTCCGGCCACTTCTCCTTGACCCGGGTGACGCTCTCTTCCACCTTGGCAGGAGTGCAGTGGCTCATGGGGTCGCCCATGGAGCAACTCACCACTTTGATGCCCACCTCGTCCCACATGCTGTGTTCCCGCTCCAGCAGGGTCATCAGGCTGTCCACTGGGAACTCCCCCAGGAAGTTGGAACCCCAACTGGCGTTGCAGCCAATGCCGCCCTCCTTGATGTTGCGCTCCTGGGCCTGGGCAATAATCTGCGGCCAGCGCTCCATCTCATCCATTTGCGAGCGGTTGGTGTTGCGCCGCACGAAAACGTCGCACATATGGCAGGTCAGGCGGGGGTAGTGGTCCCGCTCAATGGTCAGGGGCGGCGAGTACGCCTTGGCCCGCTCCACGCCGCGGGAGTTCAGCGCCAGGGCGGTGTAGGTCACACCGGCCTTGGGCTTGAAGCGGGTGACAATCTCATCAATGCGGGCCATTTGCGGCGTCCACTTGGGGCTGACAAAGGACCCCACTACAATGCTCTTCAGCCCGGTCTCGGACAGGGCGTCCAGCAGTTCAATCTTGTCATCCACCGCAATGTTGGCGTCCTCAATTTGCATGCCCTCGCGCATGCCTTCTTCCTTATAAAGCACCTTGGGCCAGCGGTTCATATTGCCCCCTTGCGCCAGATTTGTTCGGACGGTTCCAGGTACAACTTGAGGCGATTGTAGGTTGACCGCCAAGGGTTGTCAAGGCAGCCCCGGCGCAGCCAGCTTGCCAAGGCTATAACCGGAGAATAACATTAGCTTGCGCCATTGCAGATACGCTGGGAGGCAATATGCCGGACGAGGCAATTAACGGTTACCGGATGCACTATGAGGTCCACGGCCAGGGTCCCGCCCTGGTAATGCTCCACGGCGGCCTGGGCGGCGGCGAGGGCTGCGCTCCCCTGGTGGCAAATCACGCCCAGGCCCTGGCCGGACGGTTCACCACCGTATTCCTGGACCGGCGGGGCGCAGGACGCTCGGAGACGCCCCGTGAGGGCTACTCCATGCAGACCTACGCCCAGGACCTGCGCTGCCTGCTGGACCGCCTAAATATCCGCCGCGCCCATGTGCTGGGGTCGTCGGCTGGCGGCCCCATCGCCATGCGCTTTGCCCTGGACTTTCCAGGCATGACTGAGACTCTGCTGCTAATCAACACCATGTCCTACGTGCAGGAGCCGGAACGGGCGGTGCGGCAGAAGGAGCTGGAGGCCCTGCGCTCCGCCGCCCAGCGGCTGGGCAAGCAGACGGCGGTGGAGCAGGCTTTGGAGTCACGCTTCCCTGGTCTGCGCCAGCAAGACCCCGCCCGGTTCCAGCGCCTGCGGGAGATTAACCTGGAGCAGTTTGACGGCCTGGCCAAGACCATCCAGAGTTACCTGGACATCCGGGACTCCATCGAAAAGCGGCTGGGCGAGCTAGCCATGCCCACCCTCATGGTGCATGGCGACGCCGACACCCGTATTCCCGTAGCCTGCGCCCATCAGTTGCACCAACACATCCGTAATTCTCGGCTGCATATCATTGCAGGAGCGGAGCATGGCCTGCTGGCCAATGAGCCGGAGCAGGTGCGCAAGCTGATGCTGGAGTTCTTGGCAAGTGTTGCAACCGGGGAACGGACGAGGGCGGCGAGGTGAGGTGACCACCCCACCCTAGCCCTCCCCTTTTGTTAAGGAGTGGGAACTATGCCCCCTCCCCCCTTACCAAGGGGGAAGGTGGGGATGTGGGTAAAGTTTCGGCTCAAAGGCAACGCCCATTAAGTGCGAATCTTCAGGAGGCCATCCATGACCGTCGCAGGAATTGACCACATTGCCATGCCCACCGCCAACGCGGAACGCCTTATCGCCTTTTACAAGCGCCTGGGCTTCCTTATTAATAACGAGACCGAGTGGCGCTCCGGAAAGGCCAACACCTTCTCCATTCAGGTGGGCGACTCCAAGATTAACGTCCACCCGGAAGGCTATACCGCCAGCCTGCGCGGCCCCACGGCGGTGCCCGGCTGCACCGACATCTGCTTTGTCTGGGAGGGCACCGTTGAGGAGTGCCAGCAGAAACTTAAGCAGGCGGGAGTGGAAGTTATTCGCGGGCCAGTGCAGCGTCCCGGCGGACGGGGACGTGGCGCCGCGCCTTCGCTGAGCCTCTACGCCCGGGACCCGGACCAGAACCTGATTGAGTTTATGATTTACCAGTAAGACGACTCCCATCCTGGCCTTCCCCCTTGGTAAGGGGAAGGAGCGGTTACTCCCTCCCCTTATCAAGGGGATGGCCAGGGTGGGGTGGTTCCCCAGGGGTCAAAACTCCAGTAAAGGAACGACAATATGAACGGCGCAGAAATGAAGGCAACCTTGAAAGCCGGTGGCCGTGTTTACGGCACCATGATTACCCACGGCCGGGAGGCCCGGTGGACCCAGGCCCTTACAGGCATTGGCCTGGACTACGTGGTGATTGACACTGAGCACAGCCCCCGCAGCCGGGCGGAGTTGGGAGACTACCTTACGGCCCTGAGCGCCACCGGCGTGGCGCCCATCATCCGCATTCCCATTCCTGACTCCCATTACGTGACCATGGCCCTGGACGCGGGCGCGCAGGGCGTGCTGGCTCCCTATTGCGAGACCGTGGAAGAGGTCAAGGCAGTGGTGGGCGCAGCCAAGTGGCGTCCCCTGAAGGGCAAGGCGGTGCGGGACTTGATGGAGTCGGGGAAGCAAGTCAGCCAGGCCACCCGCACCTACCTGGAAGAGCGCAACAAGAATAACGTGGCCATCATCGGCATCGAAAGCGTGGCGGCCATGGCAAACCTGGACAACATCCTCAAGGTGCCGGGAATTGACGGCATCTTTGTCGGCCCCAACGACCTGAGCATCTCCGTCGGTTTTCCGGACCAGTATGACCGCCCCGAATACAAGAACGCCGTGAAGCAAATCATCGAGAAGTCCGAAGCCAGGGGCATCCCGGTGCTGGTGCACCACCAGAGCATGGACCTGTCCACCTACTGGGTGCAGCAAGGCGCACGTTTTGTGCTGCACACCACCGACCGGCGCGTCCTGGCGGAAGCCTACCGCCGGGACATTGCCCAGCTGCGCAAGGCCGCGGAATAAAGGAGTCTTTCCCTTGGCGAAACTTTACCCATTAGCCTTTGACCTGCTGGCGGCCGCCCTGCTGGGCGTAGCTTGCGTCACCGCAATTACTACGGAGACGCCCGCGCCTCCTGCCGAAACAGCCGCGCCCACGGCTGCCACGGCCGCACCCACCGCGGTAACAATTGCGCCGACTGCAACTACCCCCCTCCACAATCCCAACTGCGGCTCCGGTGCCTCCTACGGCCAGGCCCACCACTGCACCTGTGGTTAGCACAGCCACTCCTTTGCCTGCTCCCACGCCAGTCCCGCCGCCGACAGCCACTTCTACCCCGGCGGCAGCCTCCACGCCCGTGCTGATTGACCCTCGGCAGGACGGATTGTCAGCAGTCATGGGGGAGTGGGCAATTATCCTGGAGGCCAACGCCATCCGGCCAGGGCCAGTTACTTTTACCATTAGCAACCGGGGCGCCAAGTCTCACGGCTTCCGTATCCGCTCGGACTCTAGAGGAAGCGACAGGCGCGAGGTGGACACCCGCACCGGCCTGATTCCGCCGGGAGGCGAGGGTAGCCTGACCATCACCTTGGCAGAAGGTACCTATGAAGTGGACTGTTACGTGGAGGAGCCGGGAGTAGGCGAGCACGATGAACTGGGTATGCACGCCAACTTGACGGTCAGCGCCAACGCGCCTTTGGCGGCGGCGCAGCCAACACCCCTGCCCACTCCCAAGCCCACCCTGCCACAACCGACGCCGGTGCAGCCCACTGCGCCTCAGCCGACGGCCGTGCCGCCGACACCCACAGCTCCGGCCCCCGCGGCAGTGGTGGCAGTGGCCATCCAGACCTTCGCCTTCGGCCCCGCTTCAACGGAGGTAAAGGCAGGCGGGAAAGTGGTCTGGACCAACCAGGACCCGGTTCCCCACACGGTGACCGCCGCAGACGGCACCTTTGACTCTTTCCTGACCACCAACCAGTCTTTCGAGCGCGTCTTTAGCGTCGCCGGCACGTTCCAGTACCGGTGCACCTTGCATCCGTCCATGCAAGGCCAGGTAGTGGTAGTGCCGTGACGCCGCAAAGAACTGCGGGAAGGGCCCAGCACACGCGGCCTGTACCCATTCGTTAAAACAGTAAGGGCGGGTATGAAACCCGCCCTTGCTAATTACCCACTGTTTACCGGGGTCTAGTCCCGGTGCCAGGCGGCGTGGTGCATGATTTCAATCAGGTTGCCGTCGGGGTCGCGGACAAAGCACACGCTCTTGCCGTTGGGGTTGGTCTTGGGCTCCCGGCCCTTCTCGAAAGTAATTTTCTCCCGCTTCAGGTGATCCACCATGCCCTCCCAGTCCAGGACCTCCACGGCGAAGTGGTTGGTCTTGTGGGCATTGGGATGCGCCTCTTGGTGAATGTGCAGTTCAGAACTGCCCAGCCGCAGGAAGCGAGGATTCTCTTCCGTCCACTCGGCGTCAAAGACCCGCTTGTACCATTCCTGCGTCCGGGCCACGTTGCTGGTCTCCACGTTGGCGTGCTGGATACAGGCTACCCGGCTGCCGTTGGGAGTGCTGAAGGGATTTCGTTCACCAGGCATTGGAACACCTCCCGATAATGTTATGTCTCCCACATCAACCACTGGCATTCCCACAAGCCCCTGGGATTGCGGGGAATATAGGCCGCCATTGCCGAGGTGTCAAGGGCTTGGTTGAGGGCGCGGGTCCTTGCACCCGACCTTCATTCATTTCTACAGGCAGGCCGCACGGCGGGAGCGATAGTTACTTCGCCAGGATAATTACCGTAGTCACGTCTCCCGCACCGGAGCACTGGGCCACGCCCGCCCTGGCATCCGGCACCTGCCGAGGTCCGGCCTCACCCCGCAGTTGGGTCACGGTCTCGTGCACCATGCGGATTCCCGTGGCGCCAAAGGGGTGGCCCATAGCCAGCAACCCGCCGTCGGTGTTGCACGGAATGTCGCCGGCCAGGGCGGTGCGGCCCTCCAGGCTGGCCCGCCAGGCCTCGCCCACCGGCAGCAGGTGCAACGCCTCCAGCTGTTGCAACTCGCCAATGGTGGCGGCATCATGCACCTGGACCAGGTCCACATCCTCCGGCCCCAGGCCGGCCATCTCGTAGGCCTGCAAGGCGGCAGGTTCGGTGCGGTAGGGGCTGAACGCCGAGTGGTCGCTGCCCTTGCCGTTGTACCGTCCCGAAGTCAAGGCCGCCGCCGCCACCCGCACGGCCCGGCGGCCGTCCAGACGGTACTGGCCTAGACACTCCCTGGCGCACAGCACCGCCGCGGCCGCGCCTTCGCTGGTGGGGCAGCACTGAAACAGGGTCAGTGGATCGGCCACCAGACGGGAGTTGAGAACTTCCTCCAGAGTGTAGGTATCCTTGCGGTGGGCGTAGGGGTTTAAAGCCGCGTTTTGCCGTGCCTTTACCGCCACCTGGCCCAATGCCGCCAGAGGCGCGCCGGTCTCCGCCAAGTACCGTTGGGCACGCAACGCATACCCGGCCATCATATGGTCGCCACCAATGTAGCGGTCGGGGCTGTCGGCGGCAGTGACCGTCACCGGCCCGGAAGGAACCTTTTCCGCGCCGAAGGCCAGCGCCAGGTCATACAATCCGGAAGCGATGCTCCAGTACGCCTGCCAGAAGGCGGTGGAGCCGCTGGAGCAGGCGTTTTCCACATTTATAATAGGTATTCCGGTAAGGCCCAGGGGCGCCAGGGCCGTTTCCCCCACGGACATGCCGTGGTAGTAAACGTGGCCGAACCACGCCGCCTGGATGTCCTTCCAGGGAACGCCGCAGTCGCCCAGGGCGGCTACCACGGCGTCCCGCGCCAGGGTGGCCAGGTCCTTGTCCCGGAATCGGCCAAAGGGGTGCAGGCCCACCCCGGCCACCACCACTTCCCGGCCTGGGCTGAGCAGAGTCATGGTTTTCCCTCTGGAAAATTGGCTGAAGGTGTTTGGGGCCGCCACTTGTACACCACCCTCACCACTTCAGAGCCTTCGGCCTGCACATGGGTCAGGGCCAGGGCCATCTCCATGCCAATCTTGAGACCGGTAGGTGCGCAGTCAATAACTTCCGCCAGCACGTGGGGGCCTTCGGGCAGTTCCACCTGGCCTAGAATGTAGGGCACCGCCCCCGGCCAACCCGCCGGTGGGACCCGCACCACAGTGAAACTGTAGAGGATGCCACGCTGGCTCAATTCCACTGGAGCCAGGTCGTTAGAGGTGCAAGACTGGCAATACGTGGCAGGGCCAAAGACCTGAACACCGCACTGGCGGCATTGGAAGCCTAGTAGCACGCCGGAGGTCCCTGCCGGGTCCGCCAGTTTTAGCCGCCGGGGGTCCACGGACTGCACTTTATGTCTGGTTTGTTGCGTCATGGGCAAAGCCAGCTTACGGCAGCTACCCATCGGTGTCAACGCCGGCCCTGCCCCCATCCCAGCCTTTCCCATTGGTAAGGGGGAAGGAGTGACATTCCCTCTCCTGCCAGAGAGGTAGGAGCAAAAGTTCCCTCCCCTTGGCAAGAGGAGGGCCAGGGTGGGGCGGTCGCCCCGTACAAATGTGTTCACTGCTCGTGGTATACATTGCACTTGACCCGCCGTCCACCCCGTGGTAGGTTGGAGCCTACCAACTCAGGCCCGCCAGGGAAACAAGTGCTATGACCAGCATCATCGGCCCCCAAGACTCCCGCAGAATGATGTGGGAGATGACTCTGGGCGAGTTCCTGGAGGCGGCAGCATCCCGCCGCCCGCAGCATGTCTTTGTGGAAATTGCCGGGAAGCAAATCACCTACCAGCAATTTATGCAGCGGGCGGAGCAGACAGCCCGCATGTTCCAGCGCCTGGGCATCACTCACGGCGACCGGGTGTGCCTGCTCCTGCCCAACTGCCCTGAGTTCCTTTACTGCTGGTTCGGCCTGTCCTTCTTTGGGGCGGTAAGCGTGCCCATCAACACCGCCTACAAACGGGACGAGACCGCCTACATACTGAACAATGCCGAGGCCGTCGCCCTGGTGGCCCACGAATCCCTGCGGGACGTGGCGGAGGCCGCCGCGGGGCTGGCCCCCTCGGTGCAGCACCGGCTGCTGGTGGGAAAGGTGGAAGCAGTTCCCGGATGGACTAACTTCAGTGGAGGAATCGCCGAAACGGAAATCTCCCCAACCTCCCTTTACCAAAGGGGGGTGAGTGAGTCCCTCTTTCACAAAAGGGGGGTCAGACAGAAGGCGTCCCCGCAGGACTTATCCATGCTGGTGTACACCTCCGGCACTACCGGCAACCCCAAGGGAGTGCAGGTGACCCACCAGATGTACGTGGCCGCCGGACAGGGCTTTGCCCACTGGACCCAGGCCACACCCCAAGACCGGTTTTTTACCTGCCTGCCTTTCTTCCACGCCAACGCCCAGTACTACTCCACCATGGGCGCCCTGGCCTCCGGAGGCACGTTGGTGGTGGCAGACCGCTTCAGCGCCTCCCGGTTCTGGGAGCAAGTGCGGGAATCCCGCGCCACCGTGGTCAACTTTATCGGCATGATGATGCCTGTGCTGGCCAAGCAGCCGCCCTCGCCCCTGGACCGGCAGAGCCAGGTGAGGCTGTTCTACGGTTCGCCCGCCTTCCCGCCGGAGTTCCTCCAGGCCTTCCAGGAGCGGTTCGGCACGGACGTTATCGTGGGCTTTGGCATGACCGAGACCTGCTTTGGCACCATTGAGCGCCTGGGCCAGCCCCGCCGGGCTGGGTCCTCGGGCCAACCCCGGCAGCACCCAGACGCCCGATTCGTCAACCAGGTGCGCATCAGCCACCCGGAGACCGGCGAGCCTGCGGGCATCAACACTCCAGGGGAGATTACCATCCAGAACTCGGCGGTGACGCCCGGCTACTGGCGCAACCCGGAGCAGACCCAGCAGGCCCTGCGGGAAGGATGGCTTTATACCGGCGACCTGGGCTGGTTGGACGAGGAAGGTTTCCTCTACTTTGTTGACCGCAAGAAGGACGTTATCCGCCGCCGGGGCGAGAACATCTCCTCCCAGCAAGTGGAGGAGGTGCTGAAGCGCCACCCGGCGGTGCTGGACTGCGCCATTATTGCCGTGCCCTCGGAACTGGGCGAGGACGAGGTGAAGGCCTACGTCATGCCCCGGCCCGGCGCGACGGTCACGCCGGAGGAGGTGGTGCAGTGGTGCGCCCAGCACCTGGCCTACTTCAAGGTGCCACGGTACGTGGAGCTGCGGGAAGAACTGCCCCGCACGCCCAGCCTGCGGGTGCGCAAGGACCTGCTGCGCCAGGAGCGCGCGGACCTGACCCAGGGCTGCTTTGACCGGGAAAAGGCGGGGATAAGGCTGCGGTGAGGGCTGAGAGTTGGATGCCACTCTACGTACCAACAGGTGCATCACCGTGCACTAATCAGTAGGACGACCATCAATAGTTGAGTGCCAGCCTCGCTTCCTCTCGTCAGCCGACGACGCATCGTCCTCATTTGGGGTGCCAGAGTGGGCCAAGGATTTCTCTATTAGCATGAGTGTAGCTGTCAAGCTGGTACGCGATGCCTCTGAGATATTGGCAAAGGCAGCCTTCCGAGCGCCAACTTGCACCATCGCAGCCACACATTCAGTTGCGGCCATTAGAAGCAGGACCGCTTGGCCTGAAGGTGTTTCATTAGGCAATCCGAATAGTCCGTAAGCAAACCCTGCACCAATCAAAGTACCGTGCAGCGCTTCAGAGCCGATCTCATAGGTTGCTGCTAAGGCAACTAACAAGGTAAGGACGAGCTTTTCATCATCTGGACTGTGCTGGCCGATTTCTGCTAGTCGATCGTTGATAGATTTCTGAGTCCATCTATTTCTCTCACCACCTTTTGGTCCAGTAAATTTTGCAAGATCCTCACTCAGCCCCGGGATCTCCGCTGGGTCAAATTTGGCATCAAAGTGTAGGCGTAATTTCTTGTTGCCTGCCTCTTGAGTACGATCCAGTCGCCTGTATGCCTTCTGCCGCGAATAACTCACCCAATTGTTGAAGTCGTCTTCGCTGCACTGTAACAGGAAGCAGTAGTTCACAGTGCTCTCGACCAAGCCTCTTGCCAACATATAAGCAGGAGTGATGAATGGGGGACTATGCTCAAGTAGGTGAAGCAATGCATTGGCACTTTCGATAACGGAGAGGTTCAGTGGAAAAGTCATTGCTACGCGAGGATTTACGCTTTCTAGAACATTCTCCTCCACGAGCAAATTAGAAAAATCTCCTGCAATGCTAATTTGCCGATGAAGCCCGCGAAGGAAGATTTCCTTTCGTTTTTCCGATGATGTGCGTCTGGCTTCCACTTCAGCTCACTATTAACATAGACACCTGGTATGAGTCTGCTGGTACAATTTAGCAGCATCAATCCCAATTTGCAAAATATGAAGAGGTTGTGACGCACCAAAATGCCGGAACGCAAATACTGGCTGTTCAAGTCTGAGCCAACGGCCTATTCCTTTACTGACCTGCTCAACGAACCCAACCGCACCGCCGAATGGGACGGGGTGCGCAATTACCAGGCCCGCAACTTCCTCCAGGACGATATGCAGGAGGGCGACGGCGTGCTGTTCTACCACAGCAGTTCCAGCCCTCTGGCGGTGGTAGGCACTGCCCGCATTGTGCGGCGCGGTTACCCGGACGCCACGGCCTGGGACCCCAACTCGGACCACCCAGACCCCAAAAGCACTCCGGCTTCGCCCATTTGGTACATGGTGGACATTCAAGCCGAGGAGGAACTTCCTCGCCCGGTGACCCTGGATGAGATTAGGGCCAACCCCAAGCTCAAGGACATGCTGCTGGTGCGCCGGGGAATGCGGCTGTCCATCCAGCCCGTGACCGCTGAAGAATGGCAGGAAGTGCTGTCCATGGCACACCGAACATAATAGGGTGCCTGTACCCTATTGCCCACCAAGAAATTTTGCCAAAATTTAAGAAATCCTATCAGCGACCACAGGCCAGGCAGAGGGTGGTATGACCAGGGTACTTGTAGTGGACGATGACCCCAACATGCGGGACATGATTCAAAAGCTGCTGATAGCCCAAGGCTATCAGGTGCAGCAGGTAACTAACGGCGAGGAAGCGGTGAATGTGATGACCTCCGCAGCCATCGCAGAGATGCCGGACGTAGTAGTCATGGACCTCATGATGCCCCAAATGAACGGCTTTGAGGCTCTGCAAAAACTCAAGTCCACGCCCAGCACCGCGCGTGTTCCGGTCATCATTGTTACGGCACGCAACCAGACTGCCGACGAGACGCGGGCCCGGCGCATGGGCGCGGTGGACTACATTACCAAGCCCTGGCCCAGCGGCGAGTTGGAAGACCGGGTACGTATTGCCCTATCTTCCCGGCGCTCCGCCTACATACGCATGGCGTAAATTCGTCTTGGTGCTTCGGTGTAATAAGTGGTAGGGGCGTCCTGACAAGTCGGGACGCCCCTACAAAGTTAACCCCCCAAGACCTTCCCGTTACAGTGACCCGTCTATGCTCACGTCCAGCAGGTTGGGTTTGCCGCTGGCAATGGCCTGCTCCAGGGCTGGCCGCAGCTTCTGCGGGTCTTCTATCTTCTGGCCGGCCACACCCATGCCCTGGGCCACCGCCGACAGATTCAGCGGGTTGGCAAAGTCCATGCCCACGTACTCGCTCTGCCGTTCCTTGTCTTCCAGCATCCGCCGCAGGTAGATGTCCATGTTCTGCTTTAAAATGCGGTAAGAGCGGTTGTTGCAGATTACGTAGGTAACGGGAATGTTGTAGCGGGCGGCAGTCCACAGCGCCTGCACCGTGTACATGGAGGCCCCATCCCCCACCACCGCCACCACGGGCCGGTCCGGGTTGGCCAGCTGCACTCCCAACGCACCGGGCATGGCCCACCCCAGGGAGCCGCCCTGAATGCCATAGAAGCTGCCCGGCTGGTCAAAGTTGATGGCCTGCATCATGGCTGGGCGGGAGGTCACCGCTTCATCGGCGATGATGGCGTTGGCGGGCAGGGCCTGGGAAAGCTCGTGCATCATGCGCTCCACCGACATGGGGGAACGGTCCCACCGAGACCGTAGGCGGCGCTGGCGCTCATCGTCCTCCTTGCGGCGGGTTTCCGCCCAGGTGGCGCTGCGGGTGGCCGCCGCTTCCCGCGCCCCGGCGGACATGTCCTGGTCCAGGGCTTCCGCCAGGTCTTCCAGGGAAGAGCGCGGGTCGGCAATCAGGCCCACCTCTGTGGGATAGACCTTCTCCACCTCGCGGGCCTTGCTGTCCAGGTGAATAAGCCTGGTCTGGGGCGACAGGAAGGGCACCGGCACATAAAGGAAGGAGGAAAAGACGCTGGCGCCCACCGCCATCACCACGTCGGCCTCGGCCAGCTGCTGGCGAGTAGCCGGGCTGTTCAGGTTGAGAAACCCTCCGAACAGCGGATGGCTGGTGGGAAAGTTCACTTCGGTGTAAGCGGCGGCATAGACCCGCGCCCCCAGCTGCTCCGCCACCCGGACCATCTGCTGCACCGCGCCGGACTGGGCCACCCGGTCGCCCACCACCAGGATGGGGTTGTCCGCCTGGGCCAGAATCTGGGAGGCCTTGGCCACGCCGGCGGCGTCGGGCCGGGTGCGGAAGTAGCCCTGGCTAGAGGAGATAATCTCCTGTTCGGTCTCCTGGTCCAGAGTGTCCCACGGGAAGGCCAGGAATACCGGGCCGGTGGGCGGGGTGCTGGCTTCGCGGAAGGCCCGGCGCACCACCATTGGGATATCGTCTGCGTGGTGAATCTGAGCGCTCCACTTGGTGTACTGCGCGGTCATCTGCACCAGGTCGCCGGAGAGCACTGGGTCGGTGAGCAACATGCGCGTATCGGAGTTGCCCGCGCTCAAGACCACGGGCGCGCCGCCTCGGAAAGAGTTGTAAAGGGCGCTGATGCCGTTGGCCAGCCCTGCGGCGATGTGAATATTGGCAAAAGCGGGGCGGCCCGTGGCCCGGGCATAGCCGTCGGCCATGCCCACGGCGGTGCCCTCCTGCAGGGCCTGGACGTACTTGATTTGGGGGAAGTCCTGGAGCACGTCCAGCAGGGGCGTCTCGCTGGTGCCAGGGTTGCCAAAGAGGTACTCTACCCCCTCAGCCATTAACATCCGGGCCAGGGCTTCCTTGCCGGTCATCTTGGGCATGACGTGAGCCTCCTTTAATTAGCCTTCGTCGTTCCGGCGCAGGCCGGAACCCAGTATCGCGCGTGAGCCATGCAGGAATCCCGGACACTTGTCCCGTATCACGTACGGGGCAGGCTTTTCGCCGGTGCGACGAGATAACCCCCCTAGGATAGTACCCCGTCGTTCCTGCCCCGACGCGTCGGGGGAACCCAGTTAGCATAGTGTATCGTACAGGTCACGCCATGCAGAATTAGATCCTTCAATCAGAGCGAGTTTCCAGACCCGCTTCCACCCTTTGATTGCCTTCTCGCGAGTGATGGCACTCTCCATCGTGGGATGAACTTCGTACCACACCAGCAAATGCACACCATATTGTTTTGTGAAGCCTTCCGACAGGTCACTCTTGTGTTGCCAAACTCGCTGAACAAGGTTATAAGTGACGCCTACGTATAACGTGCCGTTCCTCTTGCTTGCCATGAGGTATACACAAGGCTGGAATAACGGGTTCCGGCCTGCGTCGGAGCGATTCGTTTCTCGCCCTGAGTGCAGTGCAATGGGGAAGGAGTGCATCCAAGACCTCGCCTTTAGATTTTGCAATGCTTCTGCTAAAAGTGAGGTTTGTATAGGGACAAAATCCTGGGTTCCGGCCTGCGCCGGAACGACGAAGAATGCCCGTCCCCCTACTTTCCCCCCGTCAGCAGCTGCTGGCAAAAGCGGGCGGTGTTCACCAGGTCGGGGATGACCACGTACTCGTCCACGGTGTGCATCAGGTTGGTGGACATCCCTACCACCACGCTCTGGATGCCGTGCAGCCTTAGCACGTTGCCGTCGGTGCCGCCGCCGGAGGGCTGAATGTTGGGATTAAGGCGCAGCTCCCGCATGGACCGGGTCACCGCCTGGACTATCGGTTCCTTGGGGTCCAGGGTGTACATGCGGAACATCACCTCGAACTCCTCCTGGATGGTGGCGTCCCGGTAGCGGCGGCGGGCCTCCTCCAGCGTCTGCGTCACCTGCATCCTGAGCAAGTCCAGGGTCTCGGTGTTGCGGCTGCGGAACTCCCCCTGAATCAGGGCTTGGGCGGGCACAGCATTGCGCACCGAGCCGCCGGAGATGGCCCCCACGTTGAAGGTGCTTTCTGCGTCCAGCCGCCCCTGGGGCAGTTTGGTGACAATCTCCGCGGCGATGCGGATGGCCGACAAACCCTTTTCCGGCTCCACGCCGGCGTGGGCCGCCCGCCCTTTGACGTTAACGTCGAAGCGCACGTAGGTGGGGCTAGCCCCGGTGATGGTGTTCACCGGCCCGTTGCCGTCAAACACTACTGCTTCCTTGCCTCGCAGCAGGGAAAAGTCCAGGTTGCTGGCCCCCACCAGGCCAATCTCCTCGCCGCGGGTGAATACCACCTGCGCCGGGCGGCGGGCCAGTCCTTCCTGGGCAATGGACTCCAGCCCTTCCATGATGGCAGCCACCCCGGCCTTGCAATCTCCGCCCAGGATGGTGGCGCCGTCGGAGGTGATGCGGTCGCCCTTGATCTGGGGCTTGACGCCCCGGCCCGGCTCCACAGTATCCATGTGGGCCGAGAGCAACAGGGGGTTCGCGCCCTCTTCCGAGGCGATGACGTTGCCGTGGGCGTCCCGCTGCACCCGCAGGCCCAGGGCCTCCAGGCGGCGGGTCAGGTGCTGGGCCACCGCCTCTTCCTGGCCCGAGGGGCTGTCAATGCGCACCAGGTCGCAGAAGTCTCGCACCAGCCTTTCCTGGTCAATCATGGTGTTTCCCCCTCGGCGCAGATTGTCCCGAAGCAGCGGGACGGCGACATTATACAACGGGGCTTCGGGGGTTACGACCCCACCCCTTCGACTGCGCTCAGGGCAGGCTCTAACCCTCCCCTTGGCAAGGGGAGGGAATTGCTGCTTCTTCCTCCTGGCAGATGGCTGGGAACGGCTGCTCCTTCCCCCTTGGCAAGGGGGAAGGCCGGGATGGGGGTCGCCTCCCTCACGGGGCCAGGGCAATCAGCGCCAGCCCCGCCACTATCAGGCCAGAACCCAGCAGCCGTCCCGCCCCAAAAGGCTCCTTCAGCACCAGCATACCCAGCAGCACCCCTACCACTATTCCCACCTCCCGGGCTGGGGCCACGTAGCTGACCTGGGAGATGGACAGGGCGGTCAGCACCAGGCCGTAGGCCGTAAAGGTAAGCAGCCCGGCTAGCACCACCCGCGCCAGGTTGGGGCGCAGCTCCTGCCAGATGGCCCGCCGCCCGTGGGCCGCCAGCACGTAGGGGGCCAGGCCCGCGGCGCAGCCCAGGCTAAGCAAGTACATGTAGAGCAGGGGCTGCACGTGGCTCACTCCCACCTTGTCCACCAGGGCATAGGCGGCAATGGTCAGGCCGGTCAACACTGCATACACCACGCCCGGGTCACGCAACAGCGCCAGGGGCCGCCGGAACAACCGCCGGAAGCGACCCCACCAGGAGATCAGGAAGATGCCCGCCACAATCAGGCCAATTCCTGCCGCTGCCGGGGGGCTGATGGTCTCGCCCAGCAAAGCCACTGCCAGGATGGGAGCCAGCATCGGCCCCATGCCTCTGGCGATGGGATAGACCAGGGACAGGTCGCCCCGGGCATAGCCGCGGCCCAGCAGCACAAAGTAGAAGATGTGCAGCACCACGGTGGCCAGCACCAACCACCAGCCCGCGCCGCCGATGGGGTTACGCCACCACAGCGCCGCGCCCAGGGGCAGCAGCAGCAAGCTGTCGGCGGCCAGCATGCCCCACACGAACACCTCCTGGTTGCGCGACCGCTTCAGCAGCAGGTTCCAGGAGGCATGGGCCAGGGCCGACAGCAGCACCAGGGCCAGGGCCGATTGAGTCATGGCGGAGAGTATAGCACTGAGAAGAAGGTAAGCTGAATAAGACCCTGGGTGCCAATACCCTGGATAAGAGAAAAAGCCCCACTCTGTGAGGAAGGTTTGCCTTTGTTGGTGTTTGGTGTTAGCGGCCTGTGATTGCTGGAAGCTACTCTTTGGGCCTACTTGGAAATAGCCTCCACAGCGAGGCGAAGCGGGGTACGAAATGTGCAGGATCTGCGATCCCTTGGCGCAAGAGTTTTCCGGACTGGAGCACTGGAGCCACGACGCGGGTCCGCCCCGGTGCGAGCCAGCTTCGCTGCCCTTGTGCGCCTGGTGCTTCCCCCACTGGCCGGTGGGCGTGCTAGCCAGCCACGGCGTGTGTCCGCGCCATTTCCGGGAACTGATGGCGCAGCTGGAGCAGTTGGAGCGGTCTTGACTGCCTGCAGTATTGCTGCCCAAGCGCGGCCAGCCACTTGGAAATGGCAATCAGAGGAGGGTCTGTCAAACCAGCAATCAGTTCGGGCAACGTTGGAGGAACAACTGGCGGAACCCGTCAGGGCGCAGGCGTAAGAGGGAGAGATTGGTAGCGCATAGGGGATTCGAACCCCTGATTTCCGCCTTGAGAGGGCGGCGTCCTGGGCCACTAGACGAATGCGCCACGCATACCTTGAGGCCCTCGGCCCAGACGGGCCGATAGCCGGATTATAACAAAGGGGCGGTACGATTGTAAATGCAAGTTGTGGTGGATAGCAGGCTCTTTTAATTCTCTAAGAGGTTGTCTAAAAAGATTGTCTCTGGTCATTGCGAGCGAAGCGAAGCAATCTTGCCCTGGGCACGCGATTGCTTCGGGGCTACGCCCCTCGCAATGACTTTTTAAACACGCTTTAAGAGGGTGTCTAAAAAGGCTAGGCGCTCGTGGTTCGACAGGCTCAGTGTGAGCGCTGGTAGTGCACAGCACTTTTTAAACACGCTCTAAAGGGGCCATCCGTCGCACCGGCGGAAGCCGGTGCCCAGATATGCACTAGGTTGACTTGCTTTACTGGATTCCGGCTTGCGCCGGAATGCGAGACCCAAAATGAACCAGGACCGTTTCCGGCTGCCCTGGGCATGCCCATGGTTTGTGCCGTTGACTCTGCCAGGGGCTTCCTCTACGCTGGTATTAGCCAATCGTCAAAAGAGGCCCCAAGATGCCAGCTCAATACATCCCCACCCTGCGCGACGTTTACCAGGCGCGCAAGACCATCGCCCCTTACCTGCCCCGGACTCCATTGCACTTTTCCGCCAGCTTGAGCGAACTGCTCCAGGCCCAGGTCTATCTGAAGCATGATGAGCACCTTCCCCTGGGGGCGTTCAAGGCGCGGGGCGGTTACAACCTGGTGGCCCAGCTTGACCCGGACGAACGCCGCCGGGGAGTAATCACCGCCTCCACCGGCAACCACGGCCAGTCCATCGCCAGCGCCTGCCGCCAGTTTGGCGTGCACGCCCGCATCGTCCTGCCCGAAGGAGCCAACCCCTTGAAGGTGGCGGCCATGCGCGCCCTGGAAGCGGAGCTGATTTTTTATGGCAAGGAGTTTGACGAGGCCAGAACCCATTGCCAGGCACTGGCGGAGGAAAAAGGGTACCGGTACATTCATTCAGCCAACGAGCCGCTGCTGATTGCGGGAGTGGGGACTCAGACCCTGGAAATTATCGAGGACCTGCCGCAGGTGGAGGTAATACTGGCTCCCTTGGGCGGCGGCAGCACCGTGGCAGGGGCCTGTGTTGCCGCCAAGGGTATTGATCCCAGAATTCAGGTGGTGGCGGTACAGTCTTCGGCGGCCCAAGCGGGCTACCTGTCCTGGAAAAGCGGCCAGATTGTCCAGTCGCCCATGCGTACCTTTGCCGAGGGTATCGCCACCGGGACGGCCTACGAGCTGCCCCAGGCGATTTTGCGGCAGCACCTGGACGATTTTGTGCTGGTCAGCGACGATGAAATTCGTTACGCGGTGGGCCTGCTCATTGAGAAAGCCCACACCCTGGCCGAGGGAGCCGGGGCAGCGGCTACCGCGGGCGCGCTAAAATGTAAAAACACTCTTAGGAATAAAAATGTAGCAGTTGTGGTGAGCGGTGGAAACATAACTTTGCCCCAACTTGGAGATGCAGTAAAAGTGTACCAGTCCGCTCGTGGCTGATGTTCATATATGCTTGTGTCTGAAGGGTCGCAAGTCCTCCCAAGTTTACCCTTCGACAAGCTCTGGATGAGCGGCTTTGCCCCTCTCATGGCAGCTTGTCGAACCAGAAGTTCTACCTTTTTACACACGCTCTAAGAGGTTGTCTAAAAAGATTGTCTCTGGTCATTGCGAGTGAAGCGAAGCAATCTTGTCCTGGGCACGCGATTGCTTCGGGGCTACGCCCCTCGCAATGACTTTTTAGACACCCTCTAAGAGGGTGTGTGAGAAATGCCGTCTACCCAGCCCGCTCATCCTGAGCTTGTCAAAGGATGAGTAGCTTTTGGCCCGCTCATGGTTCGACAAGCCCCGACCTGGTCGGGATCCCGATACGTCGGGACTCACCACGAGCGGGAATTGTCACACACCCTCTAAGCCTTCTCTGCAAAATAACGGGCCAGTTCATCGCGCTGGAACACGGGCAGGGGTGTCTCGCTTCCGTCCCGCTTCAGTAGCACCAGTCCATCCTCCGAGGCCACCATCTGGCCGATTTCAAAGGCCGGGATGCCTTGCCGGTCCAACTGTCCCAGCAAAGCTGGAACCTCTCCAGCCGCCAGCGTAATTAGCAGCGCGCCAGAGGCCAGCAGACCTAACGGGTCAAGCTGCAACGCCCGGCAAATTGCCTCGGTCTGACTAAGCACGGGGATTGATTCCGCATCCACCACCAGCCCCAACCCTGAAGCCTGGGCCAGTTCCCGCAAGGCCGTGGCCAGCCCGCCTTCGGTAGGGTCATGCATGGCGTGCACCGTGATTGCCGAACAGGCGACTCCTGCTTCTTTAACTACACTTATACCTGGATTATGCAATAGTGCAGTAGCTTGCTCTATTGTCTCCGGGGCCACGCCTGCCTGGGCTAAAGCCGCTCCGCGCTCCCGGGCCAGCAAGGCCGTACCCTCTATGGCGATGCCTTTGGTCAGCACAATGCTGTCCCCTTCTTGCGCGCCGCTGCTGCGCACCAGGCGGTCGGGTGCAACCTCGCCCAACATGCTGCCCATTACAATGGGGCGGTCCAGCCCGTAGGTGACTTCACTGTGGCCGCCAATTAGGGTCACACCCAGCGCGTGGCAAGCCTCAAGCACCTGGTCAAACACCGCTTCCGCCTGGGCCGGGGTGAAACTCTGGGGCACCAGCAGTGTCGCCAGGAACCAGCGGGGCGTGGCCCCGGTGCAGGCCACATCGTTGGCATTGACCTGGACTGCGTACCAGCCAATGCGGTCGGTGGCGAAGGTAATAGGGTCGCTCTTGGCCACCAGCAGTCCGCCGACCTGGCGGATTACCGCCGCATCCTGGCCGATTCCTGGCCCCACCAGCACTTGGGGGTCTTGACTGACCGATTTGGCCAGCAGTTTTTGCAGCAACTCGGGAGGAAATTTGCCCAGCTCCATGCCCTGCTCACTAACTACCTGATTCTTATGCCGTGGGGCTAGCTCCTAACGGACACGCGCCGCCCAGTTTATCATGGCTGCTGCCTGGGGACATGCCGGGATGCAGTATTGACTCGTAGTGCTGTTTCATTCTCGCAGAAATGCAGGGGCGTCCCGACTTGTCGGGACTGCGCCCTTGCTTGGCAACGGGGCGCGTCAAGGGGCGACCCTACCAAGGAGTCGAGAATAAACCGACCGTGGCGCCAAGACCTTCCTTACCTTGACACTACATAGGGATTGTGATAAAAATAACAATATCGTGAAAGTGCAATTCTGGAGGAAGACTGTGAAGAAAGGCGCCATCTTTTTCTCGGGCCTGGCAGCAGCCGCCCTAATGTTGTCAGTAGCCTGCGGCGGCGGCCAGCCTGCGCCCACGGCCACCAAGCCAGCCGCCACGGCCACGCCCAGACCCGCTGCTACCACCGCGCCGGCCGCCACCACTGCACCCGCCGCCACTACGGCCCCAGGGCCGGTTACCGGCACGTTGATTGAGGTCGCCGCTGCAGGTGACCAGTTGAAGTTTGATAAGGACAAGCTCAGCGCCAAGGCCGGTACCCAGGTGACCCTGCGGTTTAAGAACACTTCCGGCTTTAACCTGCACAACTGGGTGCTGGTGCAGAACAATACCAAGGATGCGGTGGCTACCGCGGGCGTGACGGCAGGGGCAGCCAATAACTGGGTCCCGGCCAATGACAACCGGATGATTGCCCACACGAAAGTCCTGAACGCCGGTCAGACGGGCGACGTGGTCTTCACGGTGCCTGCGGCGGGCAAGTACCAGTACGTGTGCACCTTCCCCGGCCACAACGCCACCATGTTCGGCGAGTTCGAGGCCACGCCCTAACTATCCAAGAGTTCGCCAAGGAGTCAGTCCACTGGCCTGGATACGTTCCAGGCCAGTTTTTTTCCATCCCTGCCAGAAGGAACGCCCATGCCAGGTTTCCATTCCCACAAGGGGCCTTGTTTCAAAAGTAACGATTTCGCTGGGAGAATACGGTTTTCATCCAATTCTTGTCACCCTGAGTCCTTCCGCCGAAGGACTCAGAACGACATTTGGAACAAGGCCCCACAAGGGGAGAGGAGGAATTCCTTCTCCCTCGATGGGGGAAAGCTAGAGCCTGCCCTGAGCGAAGGCCAAGGGATGCGGGTGATTGGCTATGAACTCACGGCTCAGTAACCTCCCTTTAGCAAAGGGAGGGGCTTTTCGGTAGTGGTTCAGTTTACCCCAGGACTCAACTGGGCACCCCGACAAGTCGGGGTGCCCAGATATGCCCTAAGTTGACGTGCTCCACTGGATTCCGGCTTCCGCGGGAATGACGAGACCCAAAATGAACCAGTACCGACTTTTCACACAGGCTCCAACCCCTGCTGGTAGGCTGGTTGAACCACGCCGCCCCGGAACATTCGGCAGGCGCTGGGTAGACGGATGAGGCGCCCGCTCGGCAATCCAAACAAGGCAACACAATCACGGCGGCGCAATCCGGCGGCCCTCCTGTGTCCATGGGCTAATCTTTGCCATCGCCCGGCCCGCTGGCTTCAGCCCTGGCGTCGTCCTGGCGCCGCTCAGCCCGCAGCGCCCGCAACCGGCGCACCACAAACCAGATAACCGCCGCCGCCAGGATAATGACAATGGGAATGTCGAAGGGCCGCATGGCCGCCCGCAGGGTCTCCCAGCGTGATCCCAGCAGGTAGCCCCCATAGGCCAGCCCCAAACTCCAGGGGAAGGACCCCACGAAGGTGTAAATAACGAACTTGCGCAAGTTCATCCGTGCGATCCCAGCGGGCACGCTGATGAAAGTCCGCACCACCGGCAAGAGCCGCGAAAAGAACACCGCCCACTCGCCATACTTCTGGAACCACCGCTCCGCCCGGTCCACCTCTTCCTGGGTCATCAGCACGTACTTGCCGTAGCGGCGCAGCAGAGGTCGCCCGCCTTTCATGCTGACCCAGTAGGCCGCCAGAGACCCCAGCAGGTTCCCCAGTGCGCCGTAAAAGCCCGCCAGCGCCACCAGCCACAGCGACCCGCCCTGGGCCTGAATCAGCAGCCAGCCCGCCAGCGGCATGATTAGCTCACTGGGCAGGGGGATAGCCGCGCTTTCCACCGCCATCAACAACACTACACCCGGCCAGCCCATGGCCTCGTAAACACGGGTGATAAACTCCAGCAACAGCGTTTCTATGGCATGAATCATCCTAGGACCGCTACCTCGCTAAATGGACTCTCCCCGGCGGTGTTTCCCAACCACTTCCCGCCAGGCCCAAGGGCCCAGCTTAGCAGAGGCCTTCCCCAGGGTCAAATCTGCGCCGGGGCTTCTGCAGCTTGTGTTCTAAACTTTTTTTAAATTTTTTAGAGAAATATAATGGCTATTTCTTGACAAACGCCGGAACGCATGGTATCGTATGGGAGCGTTAAAGCAAAAGCAAGTCAATTCCCAGCCAGGAGGTGTTCCGTGGCCCGAAAAACCAAGCTGATGTTGCGTGTGGAAAGGGAGCACCAGCGCCCACTGGAGCGGCTGCTGCCGGAAATGGTGAATGAGCGCGGCCTTTCCACCACTGCCGAGGACTTGGGGGTGAGCAAGGCGACGCTGGGGTACTGGCTCCTGAAGTTGGGTATAAGTGTACGAAGGGTGGCACTGGCCCCAGGCGAGACCCTGGAGGTCAAGCGGGCCAGTTAAGGGGCCCTGTCAGTTAGCGGCTAGTTATTAGAGGAATTCCGGAAGTTTGACATTTTATTACCTCACCCTCCCGCCAGGTTAGCTCTCTTTCTCAAGCTGATGGAGGGCTAACCAACCCCGGCCAAGACCTGCCACTTGGCCGGGGTTTTCTTTTGGCCCCTTCTCAAGAAGAGGGCAGCCCCTTCCTCTCCTTACGACTCCTTACGAGAGGAGGCCAGGTGGGGTTGAGAACCCCTTTCATCTCTCCCCTTGCCAAGAGGTAAAGCTAAACTCCTTCCCCCTTGGGAAGGGGGAAGGCGAGGATGGGGGTGATTCCCCCCACCTCTTATCCTCTCCCGCAGGGGGCTTTGCCTCAAAAGTCCCTGAATGCACTTTCGTCGTTCCGGCAGAAGCCGGAACTTATATCTGGATTGAGCCATTTTGGGGCCTGGGCACCCCGACTCGTCGGGGTGCGACGATTGGGTTTTGAGGCAAGGTTCGCCAGGGGAGAGGAAGGACGACGGAACTCCCTCTCCCGGCATGGGCCTTGTTCCAAATGTCATTCTGAGTCCCGATTACATCGGGACGAAGAATCTAAATTTCCGGAATTTTAGACCCTTCGTCCTTCAGCCGAAGGACTCAGGGTGACAAGAATTGGATGAAAATCGTATTCTCACAGCGAAATCATTACTTTTGAAACAAGGCCCCCCTTGGCAAGGGGGAGAACTGGGAATTCTCACACAGGCTCTAAGACATGCTGGAGTTGAAAATCTTCCGCTGTGTCCAACTGCTAAGGCAAGTTAGCTTTGACATGCAGAGGAAAACGGTTGATACACCATTGCAAGAGAGCCACACCCGGTCTGGGCCAATGCCTTGAAAAGCGCCAGGGTTTACGCCGCCCGCTCACACCGGCAGAGGCCAAGATTTGGTATCCAGAACGTTGAGGAGCGCAGCAAATGCCTGGTCATATTTCCGCTGGCTCTGGTCCCAGCCCACAAAGTCGCAAATAGTGCGGCGGGTAACTTCGGATTTTCTCGGGTGCTGCCACCGGTCAAAAACGTAGTTGTCCAGGCGGATGAGCACCAATACCTGCGGGTCC
This sequence comes from SAR202 cluster bacterium, assembly GCA_016872385.1. Classification (GTDB taxonomy): domain Bacteria; phylum Chloroflexota; class Dehalococcoidia; order Lucifugimonadales; family UBA3495; genus SHYG01. The sequence continues at coordinate 42,074 of VGZV01000019.1, forward strand.
CGGATTATAGCCCTGGCCGCCAAGTTCCCGCCCTCGCCCAACAAGTTTTCATTCTCCCGGCCAATGGCGCGCTCCTTATTCAGCGCCCGTTCCATTTCCCTCAAGAGCTGTTCATTCCGGAGCGAGTTGCTGGAGCAGATGAACAGCAGCCGGTCATAAATGCGGATAGCCCGGTTAGCTCCCTTCCCCAGACGGCGGCCTGCCACTGCAACCTCCGATTGCTTCCATGCCCGCACACCACGGCTTTGCAGGTCCGCATGCAGTTTGCCGGCGAACTCGTCATCCCTGGATGAGTGACTGATAATACAGGTATCGAAGGGAACGGGCCGTGACCAGAGGGACCTCACGTAGGAGGCCACGTCTTCCGGGACACCTGCACCCCGCAAAAAGGCAGGCGGTATATTTCCCCTGGAGCGCACCAGGGTATCAAGCCCCAGGGTGCTGGGGCCGTGGTGCTTAACGGAGTCCAACCCCTGGGAAGCCGACAGATCGCAGTCGGCAAAGACTGTCTCGTTCAGTACGGCATCTTTGAACTGCGCACGGCTGAAGTTGCAGCGGTCCAAGGTGGCGTAGGAGAGGTCCGTCTTGCTCAATGCCGCGCCGGAAAAGTCGGCGTTGTAGCACCGCAAGGAACTGAGATCAGCCTGAAGCAAATTGGCCTGGCTCAGGTTGGTGGCGCCCATGTCTGCCTGCGAAAGTATGGCGTTGACCAGGTTGGCTTCAAACAAGTCGGCTTGGGCCAGCATGGCTCCGGCCATTACAGTGCCAGCCAGGTCTGCGCCCTGGAGCAAACAACCCGTAAGGTCGGCCTCCACCAGGTTGGCTAGGGAGAGGTTGGCGCCGGACAAGTCTGCCTCAATCAATTTTATGGAAGGCAGGTCCGCCCCAGAAAGGTCCATGCGCTGACCCGAATGGGAACGCCGCCAGGCGTTGACCGCGTCACTGCCCAAGCGCAGCACTTCTACGTGCTCAGGGTTCATGCCTTAGAAGCCTCCTGGCCGGACGGCCGGGCTGCAAGCCTTTAGCCCCTATCAGCTCCGCCGCGCCAGCGCCGTCTATGGCGGGGCGCGGTCAGGGGCATAAAACGCCCTTTCCGCTACAGCCAGGGTAAATCATAGCGCATGACAGTGACCGACGAGTTCTATAAAGGTGACAAATTCGTGGGGAAACACGGCTTCCGAGACATAATTTACCCCACGGCCGATTACCGGAGATTTCAACCTATTCGCATCATTTGGACAAGGAAGGTCAGGTCTTTCCCTGCCAGGGGATGGTTGCCATCCAGGGTAACCTGAGTATCAGTCAAAGCAGTTACAGTGAAAGTCACGCGGCGGCCGGAGGGAGTTGTGTTCTGGAGCTGGGAGCCAATTTTTACAGCCAGGTTGGGCGGGAGTTGGCTGCGCTGCACCTGAATCACGCGGTCAGGGTGGTGCGGGCCGTAGGCTTCGGACGCCGGAATGGCAATGGTCTTGGACTGTCCCTCCTCCATTCCCAGCACGCCTTGTTCAAAGCCCTGAATCATTTGCCCCATACCAATGGTGAACTCCAGCGGCTCACCCCCTACTGAAGAGTCAAACACCGAGCCGTCGGCCAGTGTACCAGTGTAATGGACCTGGACCTGGCTGCCGCTTTGCGCCTTAACCATGCTCACCTGCCTTCCATATTGGGACAAGAATTCTTGGAATAGCAGGTATTATACTCCCCTGCGTTCGCATCCCAATATTAGAATGTGTCTAAAAAGTACCGCCATGTCACTGCGAGCAAAGCGAAGCAATTTCTCCCCCAAGGTGGGATTGCTTCGTCCCGATGAAATGGGGACTCGCAATGACAACTGAAAGACCCTGGAGCGGGCAAACCGCTCACCCCTTCGGCTGGCTCAGGGCAGGCTCTGAGCCTGTGGAAGGATAAGTGCGTACTGTCTAGTCGCTTTCTCAGGGTGTCAGTGGGAGTCCTATCCAGCCCCAGTAGGGCAGCACCAGGCCAAACAGTACGCCGATGGCAACGACAGTCATGGCCAGGCCAAACCCAAACACCAGGGGCGCGGGCAGCCCCGCCCGGTAGTAAATCAGCACGCTGGCGGTGGCCTGGGCCGGGTAGTAAATCACCGAATCGCCTACCACCACCACCGCCATGCCGCAGACCAGGGGATCAAGCCCCAGGGCCTGGCCGGTGGACATGGCAATGGGTATGACCAGCGCCAGGAAGCCCGCAATGTTGGGGATAAGTAGCCTTATGAGGGCCGCAGCCAGGCACAGGGCGAACAGGGCTGTCAGGGGTGCGGCCCCCATTCCTTCAATGCCATCAGCCAGGGCGGTGGAGAACCAGGCCGCTGCGCCGCTGCTTACCAGGGCATGGGCCAGGGATAGGGATGTGGCAATGACAAAGAAGTTGCTCCAGCCCAGGTCTTGCTCAAACTCTTTCCAAGAAAGCACGCCCACGCCAGGCATGAGGATTACCCCCAAGGCAATCAGGGCGGGCACGGCGGGCGGCAAGCCGTGGAGGAAGTCGGTGAACCACAGCAGGGCGGTGCCAACGGTAATGATGGCCGCCCGCACCTCCGCCGCTTTGACTGGGCCGCTCATCATGCCGCTTACATCCAGAGTATTGGTGAGCCGGAACCCCGCCCGGTAGTAGAAATAGAGCAGCGTGCCGCCAATGACCAGGTTGGCGTAAAAAGGCACGCTCATGAGCACAAACCACTTGGTCCAGGAGAAATCGCCCAGCAGTCCCGAGGCCACCACCGGCGTGATGCCGCCGGCCAGCAGCGCAGTGGAACCCAGCCGGTTAAGCGACCCCATGGCCAGCATCACCGCCCGGTAGAAAGGAGCTTCTTTGGGCACTCCCCAGCGGGCCATGACCTGCTCGTAAATGTGGACCATGATTGCGCCGCGGGTGCTGGCCGATGGCAAGGCGAAGGTCAGGGCGGCAAAGGAAAACAGCATCTGGAAATAGAGGGCTGCAGGTTTCCCTCCGGCGGTGCGGATGAGCAGAATGGCCAGTCGCTCCGCCAGGCCGGAGCGGTGCACCGCCAGCCCCAGGGTCAGGATGCCAATAAGGAAGTAAGTAACGGGCTGGGCAAAGCCATGAAGGGCTTGGTCCAGGCTGGGCACTGCGCCCAGCACTACCAGCAAGACCACGCCGACGACGCCGGTCACCGCCACGGGCAGCAGCTCAGTGCCCCAGAGCACCACCGCAAGGGCCATTACCGCCAGCGCCCGCTGCCCCTGTTCGGTCAGGCCCGGCGGCGCAGGAGCCAGCAAAAAAATGGCCAGGACGGCCAGCGGCAGGGTGAGCTTGACAGCCAGCCGCCGGTCCAGCCGGAATGAGGCAGGAGTGAAAGTGTGGTTCATGTCAAATAATACGAGCGCGCAAGTACTGGAGACTGCCAAAAGCTGCTTGACCAGCCGCTCGGCGTTTCTCTATGCTGGTCGCACACAGCGTGTGCCTTTGACCAGCATGGAGAAACACCGCAAGTCGGCCGCAGAAGAAAAGGCGAGCCGAAACCAGCATACCTGTGGTACATGAGTCATCCCGAATCTTCGGCCAGATTTGTAGTGAGAGGAGCCAACTTGGCACGGCCCCGTCATTCCATCCTTCGGCTGAAGGATGGAATCCAGTTGCCGCTCTGGGTTCCGGCTTTCGCCGGAACGACGAGATAGTTGCCCTGGACTTGGCCCAGGTTGGCGCAGTTGTCATTCCTTGTTGTCAAACTCCGGGATGACTCATGTACCACCAGACAAGTGGTGACAGCGGAATTATTGAACACCGCCCACTATGAAACCCGGGGCTTGCGGCCCTTGCGGTCCAGGAAGCTCTTGAACCCCTCTTCCACTGAAAGACCCTTCATGCGCCCCGTGCGGGCATTTACTTCGTCGCGGAACTGCTGCTCCATAGGCAAGCCAGTGTGCTCGATAAGCATCTGCTTGATGTTGGCCACGCCCTGGGGGCGGTTCTTGGCAAAGCCCGCGCCAATCTCCACTGCCTTTTCCACCACCTGGGCATTGGGCACCAGGTAGCTAATCAGGCCGATGCGGTAGGCTTCTTCGGCAAATACCTCCCGGCCACTGTAGAGCAATTCCTTGGCCCGGGGCCAGCCCACCATCATGGGCAGGCTCCAGGTGGCGTTCATCTGGCCGTAGTTGACCGCCAGGAAGCGGAAGCTGCTGCGGTCGCAGCCGACCAGCATATCCAGGGAAGTGGCCATCACCGTGCCGCCGCCGTAGCAAAGCCCGTTGATGGCGCCAATGGTGGGCTTGTGGCAAGAGGCCAGGTGCCAGGTGTAGTCGGCGCGCTGGGCCTGGATGCGTTCCCGTTCCTCGGGGGCCAGCTCCCGGTTCTCATGGATGTCCGCACCGGCGGAAAAAGCGCGCTCCCCCATGCCGGTGATAACGATAGCGCCCACGCCGTCATCTTCTTCCATCTGGGAGATGGCCTGGTCCAACTCCCGGACTAGCTGGAAGTTCAGCGCGTTGAGCACTTCCGGACGGTTCAGGGTAATGATTGCCACCCGGTCTCGCTGGTCAACCTTGATATTCTGGTAGTCCATATTTCCTCCAAAGCCTTCAGCCGCCCGGCAATGCCAGCGGCGGCCGGGGTCTTTTTGTGTGGAGATAATAAAGCATAGGGGCGGGCGCAGGCAACGGTGTAAGTGTGTGTGTCGAAAGTAAGTTTTGGTAATTGGTCAATTAGCCTTTCGTCATTCCGGCGCAAGCCGGAATCCAGCAGTACGCCTCAACCATACCTGTATCTGGCCACCGGCTTTCGCCGGTGTGACGATTAGAACCCTGACTTGCTGCCGCGCCAGACTGACCCACTACCCAAGTTTTCTCCCCCTTCCTAAGGCTGAAAGGGCTATGTATTGAATCTGAAAAGTAGTGCTGTCATTCTGAGCCGGAGCCTAGCGAAGGCGAAGAATCTAAAATGGCGGGGGGGTAAAACTTGCTAGGTAAGCCGTAGATACTTCGGACATTTCAGACCCTTCGCTGCGCTCAGGGTGACATTGGGATTCCTGGAACTAATTTAGACTATTGCACTTTACATACCCCTGTCAGCCTTGCCAAGGGGGAAGTTAGAGGGGGTCCGCCAACCCCACCCTTCGGCTGCGCTCAGGGCAGGCTCTAACCTCCCCTTGGCAACGCTTGATGCACATTAGCACTTTATCAACTGAAGAGGGTGGCGAAGGCAAAATCGGGGCGGCCAAAGTACCGATTCAGCCAGAGGCCCAAGTTCAG